>NZ_JBYTCM010000019.1:0-130004 GCF_058790275.1 Mycobacterium sp. FW102-FHT13B02 | reverse complement strand
CTGCGCGTCCAAGGCCCGGAAAAAGTTACGTCCGATGCGCCCGAAACCGTTGACGCCGATCCGAATAGTCACTGCTGATCTCCTTGGCTGGGTTTGAAATTGCGAATCATGTTGCGGCACAACCATGGACGGTATGGCCGCGGGGCAACTGTGCTGCTGCCGCGTTATGGGGTGCCGCTGAGCGTTCGGGGCCGGCCTTCGTGGCCCGCGACGCTGTGCTCGGCGGCGGAGCTTGATCGTTTCAGAACGAACCATACCGGCTTGAGGATTTATTGCAACCTTCTTTCGTCTCTGAAAGACGAAAGATCGAAAACTTACGTTTGCGCCCGTCGGTGTTGCCTTGCTTCAATGGGCTATGGCGCTCAACGGCACGTCGGTGTCACCCACCGCCGGTGAAGTCTTTGCGCTGATCAGGGATCGCGGGGCCATCACCCGCAGCGAGATCGGCAGGATCACGGGCCTGTCGCGGACCGCGGTGACCGCGCGAATCACCGCACTGGCAGCCGACGATCTGGTGATCGAACCTGCACATGCCGCGTCGACCGGCGGACGACCCGCGACCCAGCTGATGTTCAACGTCGATGCCGGCATCGTCTTCGCGGTAGCCATCGGGCGTAGCCGCACTCAGCTGGCCGTGTGCAATCTTGCCGGCGACATCGTCGCCACCGCTGACATCGATCAAGAGCCCGGCATGGGCCCGGACGATCTGATGCCCGACCTGGTGAAACGTCTCGACGCGCTGCTCGACGACTCCGGGCGCCGCGGCGACCGGATTTTCGGGATCGGCCTCAGTCTGCCGGGCACCGTCGATCGGCAGCGGGGAGCCAGCCTGGACTCACCGAACATGAGCGGTTGGGACGGGGTGCCGTTGGCGCCGTACTTCCAGCACCTCACCGATGCTCCGGTGGTCATGGACAACGACGCCAATGTCATCGCGCTGGCGGAACGACGCGCCGGATTCGCTGATGTTCAAGACATGTTGGTCGTGAAAGCGTCGACCGGGCTGGGTGCCGGTGTCATCATGGGCGGCCAACTCCGGCGCGGTGCCGTGCAGGCGGCCGGGGATTTCGGGCACAGCAAGATCGCAGCAGCCGCAGGCCTTCCCTGCCGCTGCGGTGACACCGGTTGTGTGGAGGCGGTGGCCGGTGGCTGGGCAATCGTCCGAGCGCTGCAGCGCGACGGATACGCCGTCAGTCACCTGCGGGACGTCGTCGCACTGGCTCAAGGCGGAGACGCCAAGGCGCGCAGCATGATTCGTGACAGCGGCCGGCATGTTGGTGAGGTGCTCGCGGCCGCGGTGAACCTGATCAACCCGGCGGTGCTGGTCGTAGCCGGCGACGTGGTGGGTGCCTATGACGTGTTCGTGGCAGGCCTGCGAGAAACGCTGTACGGCAACGCCAGCACCCTGGCCACCCGGACGCTGCAGGTTGTTCCCTCGGCCCTACCCGGACGCGCCGGCATCGTCGGCTGCGCGACGACTGTGCTCGATCATGTGCTGAGCCCCCACGTGATTGACGCATCGCCGGCCGGTTGACGGTCGCGCCGGTCGCGCGACCTCCGGTCGTCGACCAGGTGAGCTTCGGGGCGCTTCGACCTAGTCCTCGGCCTTGCCGAACAGCAGTGGGTAGGCGACGCCGGCGACCGCGGCCCCGACGAGCGGTGCCAACCAGAAGACCCAGAGCTGCGTCGGCGCCCCGTTCCCGTTGAAGAACGCGACGGCGGTGGAGCGGGCCGGGTTGACCGACGTGTTGGAGATCGGGATCGAGATCAGGTGGATCAGGGTCAGGGACAGTCCGATGGACAGGCCGGCGAATCCCTTGGGCGCCCGGGCGTCAGTGGAGCCCAGGATCACGAACAGGAACATCGCGGTCAGGATGATTTCGGTGATGATCACCGAGGTCAGGCCGAAATGTTCCGGTGAGTGGTCACCGAAACCGTTCGCGGCCATGTTGCCGGTTGCCGACCAGCCTGGTTGACCGGTGCCGATCCAGTAGATGACCCCGCCGGCGATGAGTCCACCGATGACCTGGGCGATCCAGTACGCCGGCAGGGCCTTCCATTCGATCCGGCGGGCCAGTGCCGCGCCCAGCGTCACCGCCGGATTGAAATGACCGCCGGAGATGTTGCCGAACGCGTAGACGCCTGTCAGTACCGTGAGGCCGAAAGCGATTGCGACACCGAGGAATCCAATGCCGATGGAAGTGTGTTCGCTCGGATTGGCGGCGAACACGGCGGCGCCGCAGCCGCCGAGCACCAGCCAGAACGTGCCGACGGCCTCTGCCGCCAACTTGTGTGTCATCGTGGGAGCACTCATTTGGTCAAACCCTCCAATTCGAATCGAAAAAGCCGGGTCAGCAAACCGCAGTTCGAGGGTCCCACCGATGGGCGGCGCCGCTGCCGCTCGTTGCTGAACAGCCGCCCAAAGGTGACCGGAGGTCGCCCCGTGGCGGGCGGCGAATCTAAGAATCTGAGCAATCTTTGCAGCAAATAAATATCTGGTAACAGCCTGCGTATATGTGACATATGGCAAATCATCACCGCGTCTGGCGGCCAGTGGCGCGGGTGGTTCCCGTCTGGGTGTGACGCGAAATGATTGGCGAAACTGCAAGGGCTCCAATAAAATTGGGGCTACCGACCGGTAGCTTTAGAGTGTTGTCGACCACAGTCGCAGCAATCTCGTTAGGTCTGCCTAAGTTGGCATGTCAGGCCGGGTTTGTCATATCGTTTTGTCTCAATCGAGGCGAGCGGGACGGCCCGTCGTTCAGTGCTGCACGCTGGCATACCGTCGCTCAGTCCGCTGGCGCCGCTAAAAGCGGCGGTCAAGCGATGCTTCGTAAAGAAGATGGTGAAGGGTTAGGTGGGAATGGCGCCGCAGCACGGCGGACCCAGCAAGGTCGGGCTGTACAACCCCGCGCATGAGCACGACGCCTGCGGCGTCGCCATGGTCGCGGATATTCACGGACGTCGGAGCCGCGACATCGTCGACAAGGCGATCACGGCACTGCTGAACCTGGAGCACCGCGGTGCTGCAGGTGCCGAGCCGAACACCGGCGACGGCGCAGGCATCCTGCTGCAGATTCCGGACGAGTTCCTGCGCGCCGTATGCGCGGAGGAAGGCATCGAACTGCCTGCCGAGGGCGGCTACGCCACCGGTATCGCCTTCCTGCCGCAGTCGGCCCGCGACGCCAATCTGGCCTGCGAGGCCTTCGAGAAGATCGTCGAAGCCGAAGGTCTTCAGGTCCTGGGCTGGCGCGACGTGCCGTTCGACGACTCGTCGCTGGGTGCCCTGGCGCGCGACGCCATGCCGACGCTGCGCCAGATCTTCATCGCCGGCGCTGACGGCATGCAGCTCGAGCGCCGCGCCTACGTGATCCGCAAGCGGGCCGAACACGAGCTGGGTACCAAGGGCCCCGGCCAGGACGGCCCCGGCCGCGAGACCGTGTACTTCCCGAGCCTGTCGGGCAAGACCATCGTCTACAAGGGCATGCTCACCACCCCGCAGCTCAAGGCGTTCTACCTGGACCTGCAGGACGAACGGATGAAGAGCGCGCTGGGCATCGTGCACTCGCGGTTCTCGACCAACACGTTCCCGTCGTGGCCGCTGGCGCACCCGTTCCGCCGGGTCGCTCACAACGGTGAGATCAACACCGTCAACGGCAACGAGAACTGGATGCGGGCCCGTGAGGCACTCATCCATACCGACGTGTTCGGGTACCACAACGACCTGAACAAGATTTTCCCGGTCTGTACGCCGGGCGCCTCGGACACCGCCCGGTTCGATGAGGCGCTCGAGCTGCTGCACCTGGGTGGACGTCCCCTGCACCACGCGGTGCTGATGATGATCCCCGAGGCGTGGGAACGCAGCGAGACCATGGACCCCGCCCGGCGGGCGTTCTACCAGTACCACTCGTCGCTCATGGAGCCGTGGGACGGCCCGGCGTCGGTGTGCTTCACCGACGGCACCATCGTCGGCGCGGTCCTGGACCGCAACGGCCTGCGTCCGTCGCGCATCTGGGTCACCGATGACGGCCTGGTCGTCATGGCTTCCGAGGCCGGCGTCCTGGACCTGGACCCGTCGACCGTCGTCAAGAAGATGCGCCTGCAGCCGGGCCGCATGTTCCTCGTGGACATGGCCGAGGGCCGCATCGTCGACGACGAGGAGATCAAGTCGAAGCTGGCCGCCGAGCATCCCTACCAGGAGTGGCTCGACAACGGTCTGTTCCATATCGACGACCTGCCTCCCGGCGACTACGTCAAGATGCCGCACCATCGCGTGGTGCTGCGGCAGCAGGCGTTCGGTTACACGAACGAAGAGGTCACCCAGCTGATCGTGCCCATGGCGCGGACCGGCGCCGAGGCGCTGGGCTCCATGGGTACCGATACCCCGATCGCTGTGCTGTCGCAGCGGCCGCGGATGCTCTACGACTACTTCCAGCAGCTGTTTGCCCAGGTCACCAACCCGCCGCTCGACGCGATCCGCGAAGAGGTCGTGACCAGCCTCTCGGGCGTCATCGGCCCTGAGGGTGATCTGCTGAACCCGGACGAGAACTCGTGCCGGCAGATCGTCGTGCCGCAGCCGATCCTGCGCAACGGCGACCTGTCCAAGCTGATCTGCGTCGACCCCAACCACGAGATCCGGGGCCGCAAGCACGGCATGCGCGCCGCGGTCGTCAGCTGCCTGTACCCCGTCGCCGACGGCGGTGCCGGCCTGCGCCGGGCTCTCGAGGATGTCCGCACCAAGGTGTCGCAGGCCATCCGCAACGGTGCCCGCATCATCGTGCTGTCGGACCGTGAGTCCAACGAATGGCTCGCGCCGATCCCGTCGCTGCTGTCGACGGCGGCCGTCCACCACCACCTGGTCCGGGAACGCACCCGCACCCAGGTCGGCCTGGTGGTCGAGTCCGGTGATGCCCGCGAGGTGCACCACATGGCCATGCTGGTGGGTGTCGGCGCTGCCGCCATCAACCCCTACATGGCCTTCGAGACCGTCGAAGACATGGTCGACCGCGGTGTCATCACCGGTCTGACCAGCGACCAGGCCAAGGCCAACTACGTCAAGGCCGCCGGCAAGGGTGTGCTGAAGGTGATGTCCAAGATGGGCATCTCGACACTGGCCTCCTACACCGGCGCCCAGCTGTTCCAGGCCGTCGGTATCAGCCAGCGCGTGCTCGACGAGTACTTCACCGGCATCTCCTGTCCGACCGGCGGTATCGACCTAGACGACATCGCGGCCGACGTCGCGGCGCGGCACAGCCTCGCCTACCTGGACCGGCCCGACGAGTGGGCGCACCGCGAGCTCGAGGTCGGTGGCGAGTACCAGTGGCGCCGTGAGGGCGAGTACCACCTGTTCAACCCGGACACGGTGTTCAAGCTGCAGCACTCCACTCGCACCGGTCAGTACTCGGTGTTCAAGGAGTACACCAAGCTGGTGGACGACCAGAGCGAGCGCATGGCCTCCCTCCGTGGCCTGTTCACCTTCAAAGACGGTGTGCGCGAACCGATCTCGATCGACGAGGTCGAGCCCGCCAGTGAGATCGTCAAGCGGTTCTCCACCGGCGCGATGAGCTACGGCTCGATCTCGGCCGAGGCCCACGAGACGCTGGCCATCGCCATGAACCGCCTTGGCGGACGGTCGAACTCGGGTGAGGGCGGCGAGAACGTCGAGCGGTTCGACCGGGACGCCAACGGCGACTGGCGACGCAGCGCCATCAAGCAGGTGGCGTCGGCGCGTTTCGGTGTCACGTCGCACTACCTGACGAACTGCACCGACATCCAGATCAAGATGGCGCAGGGCGCCAAGCCCGGTGAGGGCGGTCAGCTTCCGGGGCACAAGGTGTACCCGTGGGTGGCCGAGGTGCGGCACTCGACTCCGGGTGTCGGCCTGATCTCGCCGCCGCCGCACCACGACATCTACTCGATCGAGGATCTGGCGCAGCTGATCCACGACCTGAAGAACGCCAACCCCGAGGCCCGCATCCACGTGAAGCTGGTGTCGGAGAACGGTGTCGGCACGGTGGCTGCGGGTGTCTCGAAGGCGCACGCCGACGTGGTGCTCATCTCCGGGCACGACGGTGGTACCGGTGCGACCCCGCTGACCTCGCAGAAGCACGCGGGTGCGCCGTGGGAGCTGGGCCTGGCCGAGACGCAGCAGACCCTGCTGCTCAACGGTCTGCGTGACCGCATCGTCGTGCAGGTGGACGGCCAGCTCAAGACGGGCCGCGACGTTGTCGTCGCCGCGCTGCTGGGCGCCGAGGAGTTCGGTTTCGCCACCGCGCCGCTGGTGGTCTCGGGCTGCATCATGATGCGCGTCTGCCACCTCGACACCTGCCCCGTGGGTGTGGCCACCCAGAACCCGGTGCTGCGCGAGCGCTTCACCGGTAAGCCGGAATTCGTCGAGAACTTCTTCCTGTTCATCGCAGAAGAGGTTCGGGAACTCATGGCGCAGTTGGGCTTCCGCACCGTGAACGAGATGGTCGGCCAGGTCGGCGCGCTGGATACCAGCAAGGCCATCGCACACTGGCGGGCGCAGAAGCTGGACCTGACCCCGGTGCTGTACGAACCGGAGTCGGCCTTCATGAAGCAGGATCTGTACTGCACGTCGAGTCAGGACCACGGTCTGGACAAGGCGCTCGACCAGCAGCTGATCGCGGAGTGCCGGGACGCCATCGACTCCAAGGTCCCGGTGAGCCTCGCCATGAAGATCACCAACGTGAACCGCACCGTCGGCACCATGCTGGGCCACGAGGTCACGAAGGTCCATGGCGGTCAGGGGCTTCCGGACGGCACCATCGACATCACGTTCGACGGTTCGGCCGGTAACAGCTTCGGCGCCTTCCTGCCGAAGGGCATCACGCTGCGGGTGAATGGTGACGCCAACGACTATGTCGGTAAGGGTCTTTCGGGTGGACGCATCGTGGTGCGCCCGTCGAAGAACGCGCCGGCCGGTTACGTGGCCGAGGAAAACATCATCGGCGGCAACGTGATCCTGTTCGGTGCCACCAGCGGGCAGGCATTCCTGCGCGGCGTGGTGGGCGAGCGGTTCGCGGTGCGTAACTCGGGCGCCCACGCGGTGGTCGAGGGCGTCGGCGACCACGGTTGTGAGTACATGACCGGTGGCAAGGTGGTCATCCTCGGGGAGACCGGCCGTAACTTCGCCGCCGGTATGTCCGGCGGCATGGCCTACGTGTACGACCCCCACGGCGCCTTGCCGGGCAACATCAACGGCGAGATGGTCGACCTCGATGTGCTGGACGCCACGGATGAACTGTGGCTCCACGAGATCATCACCGCCCATGTCGATGGAACCGAATCGGCTGTGGGACAGCGGATTCTGGCCGATTGGCAGAATCAGAAGGAGCAGTTCATCAAGGTGATGCCTCGCGACTACAAGCGGGTACTGGAGGCGATCGCCGGGGCCGAGGCCGCCGGCGAGGACGTCGGCGAAGCGATCATGGCGGCCGCTCGTGGCTGACCCGAATGGCTTCCTCAAGCACACCCACCGCCAGACCCCGGTCCGCCGGCCGGTCGACCTGCGCCTCAAGGACTGGAAAGAGGTCTACGAGGAGTTCTCGAAGGAGACCCTGCAGGTCCAGGCTTCGCGCTGCATGGACTGCGGTATCCCGTTCTGCCACAACGGTTGTCCGCTGGGGAACCTGATTCCCGAGTGGAACGACCTGGTGTACCGGGACCGCTGGCGTGACGGCATCGAGCGCCTGCACGCCACCAACAACTTCCCGGAGTTCACCGGGCGGCTGTGCCCGGCGCCGTGTGAGGCGTCGTGCGTCCTCGGCATCAACCAGGACCCGGTGACCATCAAGCAGGTCGAGGTCGAGCTCATCGACAACGCCTGGGACGAAGGCTGGGTCAAGCCGATGGTTCCGGACGTGAAGACCGGCAAGACGGTCGCCGTCGTCGGCTCCGGACCGGCCGGCCTGGCCGCTGCCCAGCAGCTCACCCGCGCCGGACACGACGTGACCGTGTTCGAGCGGGCCGACCGCATCGGTGGCCTGCTGCGTTACGGCATCCCGGAATTCAAGATGGAGAAGCGGCACATCGACCGTCGTCTGGAGCAGATGGCGGCCGAGGGCACGCGGTTCCGCACCGGCGTCAACGTCGGCGTCGACCTGACCGTCGAGCAGCTGCAGGAAGACTTCGACGCGGTGGTCCTGGCCGGCGGCGCGACCGCATGGCGTGACCTGCCGATCCCGGGCCGCGAGCTCGACGGCATCCACCAGGCCATGGAGTACCTGCCGTGGGGCAACCGCGTTCAGTTCGGTGACGACGTTCTTGGACCCGACGGCGAGCCGCCGATCACGGCCAAGGGCAAGAAGGTCGTCATCATCGGTGGCGGTGACACCGGCGCCGACTGCCTTGGCACCGCGCACCGGCAGGGCGCCGCGAGCGTCCACCAGTTCGAGATCATGCCGCGTCCGCCGGAGGAGCGTGCCGAGTCGACCCCGTGGCCGACCTACCCGCTGATGTTCCGGGTGTCCTCAGCACACGAAGAGGGTGGCGAGCGCGTCTTCTCGGTCAACACCGAGGAGTTCCTGGGCACCGACGGCAAGGTCTCCGCACTGAAGGTGCACGAGGTCGTGATGAAGTCCGGCAAGTTCGAGAAGGTCGAGGGTTCGGACTTCGAACTCCCGGCGGACATCGTCTTCCTGGCCATGGGCTTCGTCGGACCCGAGCGGGAAGGCCTACTGACCGAGTTGGGCGTCGATCTGACCGACCGCGGAAACGTGGCCCGGGACAACGACTTCCAGACCACCGTGCCCGGCGTGTTCGTCGCCGGTGACATGGGCCGTGGTCAGTCGCTGATCGTGTGGGCCATCGCCGAGGGTCGCGCCGCGGCCGCCGGTGTGGACCGCTACCTGATGGGTGAGTCGGCGCTGCCCAAGCCGATCAAGCCGACGGCTGCTCCGCAGCGTTGATCTGACAATCGACCGTGGCCCGGTGGTGCGATGCACCGCCGGGCCACGGTTTTTGCGTCGCAAACGAGTTTGCGTCACGAACATGCCCATGGATCACAGATCCGGTGAATCTGACGCTGTTTGTTGGCGGAGATTGGTGACAGGCGCCGCCTGCACTGCCCGGTAAAATCGGTCGGTGACCAGTCGGGGAGGGCAGACGGGGCTGCCGCGGCTTGTGGTGTTGGGTGCGGTCGCTGTCGCGATACTGGCCTTGGTGGTGCACAACCAGCTGGTGCCGTTCGACGTGAAGTTCTTCGGATTGCTGGAGAACGACTTCGACCTGTCGACGTACCGCGCTGCGGTAGATGGGCTTTCACACGGCAAGCCGCTGTACGAGACGCCGGCGTTGAAAGAGGCATGGTTCGTCTATCCGCCGTTCGCGACGGTGCTGCTCGCTCCTTTCGCGTGGGCCAGTTTCGAAGCCGCGAAGTGGTCGCTGCTGGTCCTGTCGGTAGGGCTGTTGGCGCTGTTGGCTTGGCGCTTCATGCGATTGGCAGGCGTTCGCTCTGACTGGAGACTGGCGACGGTCAGTGCCGCACTCGGCGTGACGGTCATGGATGTCGAGCCGGTGCAGGCCACGCTCTGGTGGGGACAGATCAACGTGGTTCTTATGGCGATGGTGCTGCTCGATCTGTTGCGGCCCAACGGTTCCCGTTGGCGAGGTGTCGGGTTGGGCCTGGCGGCGGGTATCAAGCTGACGCCGCTGGTGTTCCTGCCCTACCTGCTGCTGACTCGACAATGGCGTGCTTCTGCGGTTGCCACAGGGGCTTTCGTGGTGACGGTGGTCGGTACCTGGCCGTTCCTCTCGAGGGACAGTGGCTGGTTCTGGAGTCATCTCGGAGATACCACGCACATTGCCCATATCGACCACCTGGCAAACCAGTCGATCAATGGCTTCCTCGCTCGCTTCTTCGCACCCCTGCCACGGCCTGAGTGGTTGTGGATCATCTTGAGCCTCTTGGTTCTTGCTGCCGGACTGGCGGTGGCGTACTGGGCCCATCACCGCGGCGAACAGGCCCTGGCGCTGGGGGTGGTGGGCCTGACCGGTTGTACCGTCTCGCCGTTCAGCTGGGCTGCCCACTGGGTGTGGTTCGCACCGGCGATCTTCTGGCTCGTCGGGAAAGCCTGTACGACGCAGGGTGGTTGGGCTCGGGGCTGGATGTACCGTGCTGCCGGCTTGTTCGCGGCGGTATTCATGTGGACGCTGCGCAAACCCGGCCGGAACAACACCACGATGTACTTCAGTGGCGTGTACTGGAACTTCCTTGACCTGCGGCCGTTCTGGATCGGCCAATTAATGAGCGGATGGTATCCGCTGGTGTACCTGTGCTTCCTGATCGGTGCGGTCAGTTGGTTGCGGTTGACTACGTCAGAATCGCGTGTAGTGGGCAGGATGCCCATGACTGCCGACGATCTCGGGGACTACCCGCCGGACTTCCTTGACGACGAGGTGGTTGCTCCCGCATAGATCGGAGGAGGGCCGCGCTTCGGCGCCCAGGGGATGGAGTTGGTAACAGCTCGATACCGCTGGGTGTGTCGCATGAGGCTGGAGTTACTGAAGTTGCACAATGAGTCGGTTCGGGTCCCGATCGACCAGAACTGAATACTTATGGCGAACTACTCCACTACTCCCGGATCCCTGTTCGCCGGCTCCGAGCTGAGCCGGCGACGCTTTTTGGTGGGTTTGTCAGCGTCGGTGGTCGCCGGAGTGGGCTTGGCGCGATGGGCTGTCGACGGGCCGGACGCCACTGTGGCGGCGGCGCCGCCGAAGGCGCCGGCGGAACCGGTCCGGCGTGGCATGGGTTTGGCGTTGCCCGGTGGAGGTGAACTCAGCAGCCTGCCGGATGTCGCCGGCAACCGAGTGGCGATCACGCTCGACGATGGCGTGAGTTCCGAGGTGGTGCGCGCGTACACCAAGCTGGCGCGCGACACCGGGATGCGGCTCACCTACTTCGTCAACGGCAGGTATCAGTCGTGGACCGAGAACCGGGACCTGATGCTGCCATTGGTGGAGTCGGGGCAGATTCAGCTGGGCAACCACACCTGGTCGCACCCGGACCTGGCGAAACTGTCGAAGGACGAGATCGTCGACCAGTTGGAGCGCAATCACAAGTTTCTGCAGTCGACCTTCGGCGTCGACTCTCGGCCGTACTTCCGGCCGCCCTACGGCAGCCACAACGCGATCGTCGACCGGATCGCCGCAGAGCTCGGCTACTCGACGCCGACCATGTGGACGGGATCGCTGGGTGACGAGAACATTGTGACCGAGGATTACATCCTCAAGATGGCGGGCAAGTACTTCACCGGGCAGACGGTGGTCATCGGACACCTGAACCATCTGCCGGTGACGCACGTTTACGGCCAACTGGTCGATCTGCTGAAGGAACGCAACCTGCGCACCGTCACGCTCGACGACGTGTTCCGGAAGCCGCGCGAACTTCCTGTCTGACCCCGATATGTGATGTAGCTCATATTGTCTGGTGGGTCACTTACGCGGAGCTGAATTTCTTAAATTAAGAGAGCCCTAAGGGGCTTCGTGCGCAACATCAATCACACCAGTAACACCAGACACGCAGCTGTTACTTTCGGCGCGCCTCCGGAGGTTTGCCGATGACCGGCGTTGTAATGAAAACGCGGGGGCCGTGCGATAGTCTGGCCCCACGGTGCAACCAATCGCCGACCGCAGGAGTAACCACCGTGTACAACAACCCACTATCGCGTTCGCGCATGGGACGTATTGCCTGGTCCCTGTTCCGCCACCCGGTCAAGAGCCGCGAGTTTCCGGCCAAGAACGAGCGTCTGGTCACCGCGGCGGACATGGTCCGCTTCGGCGTTTAGCGACTGTTCGACCGCCTTGGTCAAGCTCGGTCGGCGGTGACCTCAGCTGATTTGCTGACCGTTACCAATTTGTGACTTCAGCGATAATTAAGAATCTGCGCCCGCCCGGAACCGATTTCTCGGCTCCGGGCGGTTGTCGTATGTCAGGCCGTCTGCAGACCGGAGTCGCGGATCGCCTCGGCAAGGGGTTCGAGTACGGCGGGGTCATGCGGTTGGGGGATATAGATGATCGCCAGATCGAGGCCTTCGGCACTCAGGCCCGCAGCCTCGTCGACCACCTTGCGGTAGTCCCGATCCTGACCCAGCCGGACGTGGGCCGACAGCGTGATCTCCTTGGGATCGCGGCCGATGTCGGCGCAATGTGCGGCGAGGACGTCGCGCTTGCGGGCGAACTCCTCGGGCGGACCGCCGATGAAGTTCCAGTGATCGGCGTATTTGGCGGTGATCTTCAGGGTGCGCTTTTCGCCGCTACCACCGATGCAGAACGGCGGGTGCGGCTGCTGCGGGCCCTTCGGCTCATTGCGGGCGTCCTTGAGCTGGTAGAACTTCCCGTCGAACGTCGTCGTGTCCTGGGTGAGCAGCCCCTTGAGCACAGCACAGGCCTCTTCGAAGCGGTCGAACCGCTCTCTGACGGAGCCCAGTTCGATGCCGTAGGCGCCGGACTCCTCCTCGTTCCAGCCGGCGCCGATTCCCAGTTCGAGGCGACCACCCGAAACGATGTCCAGTGCTGACGCCATGTTGGCCAGGACGGCCGGGTGCCGGTAGTGAATGCCGGTGACCAGCACGCCGACCCGCAGCCGCGTGGTGGCCTGGGCCAGCGCGGTCAGCGTGACCCAGCCCTCCAGGCACGGGCCGCTGGAATCGGAGAAGATCGGATAGAAATGGTCGAAAGTCCAACCGGACTCGAAAACGTCGATATCGTCGGCGGCCTGCCAAACGGCGAGCATGTCCGACCAGGTGGTGTCTTGCGGTGAGGTTTTGAAGGCGAATCGCACGCTTGTTGAAACAAGTCAGGACCGTCGACTAATTCCTGTGAGTTTCCCCGATGCATTGGCAGACTGGACGCCATGGACCCGGTGGACGTGCTGCGGGAGATCGCCTTCTACAAGGACCGCGCGCGCGAAGAAGCGCGCCGCGTCATGGCCTACCGCAAAGCCGCCGACGTAGTTGAGGCACTGAGTCCGGAGCAGCGCGAGAAGCTGGGGCGCACCAATGGCTGGCAGCAACTGGCCGGTGTCGGGCCCAAGACCGCCGCGGTGATCGCCCAGGCATGGGCAGGCCGTGAGCCTGACGCGTTGGTCCAGCTGCGTTCCGCAGCAAACGATTTGGGCGGCGCCGAGCTGCGTCCGGCGCTGAAGGGGGACCTGCACCTGCACTCCAACTGGTCCGATGGCTCGGCGCCGATCAGCGAAATGTTGGCTACTGCACAGCGTTTGGGTCACGAGTACTGCGCACTGACCGATCATTCGCCGCGGCTGACGGTAGCCAACGGGCTGAGTGCGGACCGGCTCCGCCGGCAACTGGACATCATCGATGAAATCCGTGACCGCTTCGCGCCGATGCACATCCTCACCGGTATCGAGGTCGACATCCTCGACGACGGCTCGCTGGATCAGGAACCCGAGTTGCTGGAGCGGCTGGACGTGGTGGTGGCCAGCGTGCACTCCAAACTGTCCATGGATGCCGCCGCGATGACTCGCCGCATGGTCCGCGCGGTGTCCGGCGGCCAGGCGAACGTGTTGGGGCACTGCACCGGCCGCTTGGTGGAAGGCTCACGCGGCGTCCGGCCGGAATCGAAATTCGACGCGGCGACGGTATTCGAAGCATGTGCCGCCAACGGTGTTGCGGTAGAGATCAATTCGCGACCCGAGCGGCGCGACCCGCCGAGCCGGCTGTTGAACCTGGCGTTGGATACCGGTTGCCTGTTCTCGATCGACACCGACGCGCATGCGCCCGGCCAGTTGGATTTCCTCGGCTATGGGGCGCAGCGGGCGCTGGATGCCGGTGTGCCACAGGAGCGGATCGTCAACACCTGGGCGGTCGATCGGTTGCTGTCGTGGACCGGCGCGTAGCGTCGGCCCCATGGTTCTCGGTACCGCCACCGCCGTCACGCTTTTCGCCGCCGGCCTGATCTTCCTGTTGGCCCTGATCCTCGGCATCTGGAAGTACCGGCAGATGGCCGTGGGTCCCGACCACCTGGCGCACCCCTACGTCGACATCGCGCACCGGGCCGCGCTGATGTACTCGTTCTCGACCCTGCTGGTCGCGGTGTTCGTGCGGTTCAGCGCCTGGCCGGCATGGGTGAACCTCACCGCCGCAATGGTTCTGGTGTTCTTCTTCGTCATCGCGATAGCCGCGTACATCCAGCACGGGCTCCGGCGCGACACCACCAACCAGTTCGAGCACTCGAGCGTCGGTCTGCATGCCGGGATGGTGGCGCTGATCCTGGGTGAGGTCGGCGGGTTTCTGGTGCTGCTATCGGGTTTCGTGGTTGCGCAGTTCTGAGCCCGGCGGGGCGGGCATACTCCGTAAGTATGGCTCTTCGATCGAGGACGCGTCGGGTCGCCGCGTTGGCTGCCGCCGGCCTCCTTGCCTCGTGCTCACTGCACATTGGTACCCAGGTGACCACCATGTCCAAAGCCCAGCTGGAGACGGCGGTCAAAGACAACCTGAGCGCCAAAACCGCATCGAAAATCGATTCCGTGGTCTGCGACGGTGGTCTCGAGGGCAAGGTGGGCACGACTCAGACGTGCACCGTGGTCACCGGCGCGAAGTCTCGCCGCGCGATGGTGAAAGTCGCCGACACCCGGGGGTCCGACATCGCACTCAGTATCGAGATCGTTCCCGGTCAGTGACCCTGCACGACTGCCTGTTCCAGTTGAATAGTCCGGCACGCCCATGGCTGGTCCGCGACGGTGCCCTAGAGGGCGTCGACCTGGTGGCCGAGTGGAAGTCCGGCGATCCGGACTGGCGGCAGGTGCTCGAGGACCTCGGGGTGGCCCTGACCTTCCAGATCCATCTGCGACTTGATACCGAGCAGCAACTGCTGCACGTGGTGGATCACCTGGTCGAATGGCGGCAGGATGCCGAGGGGCAGTGGATCGAGTGTCACGACACCGGGGACCTGCAGCTGTTCTGGTCGGGCAACTCGAATTGCATGCACCACCTGATCACGACCGACGACATCAAGATTCCGATCCAGCAGTGCGCTGCCGACGCGGGGTGGACGTACCGGACCGGTTAGTCCGGCAGCATCGGCATTTCCCAGCCCGGATCCGCGCCCACCAGCACCCCGCGTGTCAGACACGCGTTGCCGAACCGCTGACGGATCAGGTCGACGGCGCAGTCCACCGCGGTGGTGTCCGGCTCGCCGCCGAACGGCAGCTCGAGCTGTTCTGTGCCGGCGTTGTCGACGTTCGACACCGAGAACCCCAGCAAGGTGAGCCCGCGTTCGGCGATCAGTGGCCCCGCGGCGGCTACCAATCCGCGTGCCGCCGTGAGGATTTCCTCGGTCGACGCAGTGGCGCGGCGCATGGTGTGCGAACGCGTGGCGCGACCGTAGTCGTCGAACCGCAGCCGCAGGACCACCGTCCGTCCGGTCCGTCCGCTACTGCGCATGCGGCGGGTGATGCGGTCGACCAGGTTGATCACCATGGCGTCGACGTCGTTGTCGGACATGGTGTTTCCGCGCCGTCCCACCGCACGCTGGGCGCCGACGGAACGGCGCCGGACACCGGTGGTGACCCGCCTGCGGTCGATGTTGTGCGACAGCGCGTACAGCTGCCGTCCCATTGCCGCGCCCACCATCACGCCCAGCGCCGACTCGGTCAGCGCGGCGACGTCGGCCACGGTCTCGATGCCATGTTCGCGGAGCTTGTCCGCGGTCTTGGCCCCGACGCCCCAAAGATGTTGGACCGGCAACGGATGCAGGAATGCCAGCTCCCGGTCCGGCGGCACCAGCAGGAGCCCGTCGGGCTTGGCCTCCCGGCTCGCCACCTTGGCCAGAAACTTGGTGCGGGCGATGCCAACGGTGATCGGCAGCCCCACACGTTCGCGGACCGCCTCGCGCAGCGTCGCGCCGATCTGGACCGGGGTGCCCGACACCCGGCCGAGGCCGCTGACGTCGAGGAAGGCCTCGTCGACCGACAGTGGTTCGACGACTGGCGTGGTGTCAGCGAAAACCCGGAAAACCTCCCGGCTCGCCTCCGAGTACGCGGACATGCGCGGCGGCACGACGACGGCCTGCGGGCAGAGGTTGCGGGCCTGGTGACCGCCCATCGCGGTGCGCACACCGAAGGCCTTGGCCTCGTAGCTGGCAGCGAGCACCACGCCTGCGCCGACGATCACCGGCCGACGGCGCAGCGACGGATCGTCGCGCTGTTCGACCGAGGCGTAGAACGAATCGAGGTCGGCATGCAGGATGTTGGCCTCCGCGTGCGCTTCGGCATTCGACACGACATCTAGTTTCGCACACACGTTCGAGAAGTGGAAGATTCGGCCAACGTTGGGCGCATTAGGTGTGAAAACTCTCACGCCGGGCTTGATGGCAGTGTGAACAGCTCCTTACTGCGCGGATACGGATAGGAAATCGGATCAGGTCGCCGTCCTGACATCGTCTGGCTACTCACAGCGAAAGGCACACCTATCTTGTCGAACCGTTTTGCCATGTTGGCAGCCCTTTGCGTGGTGCTCCCGGTCGGCACCGCGCCGCTGGCACTCGCTGACCCGCCGGCCGATCCCGCCGCCCCCGTGCAGCCCGCCGGCAACCCCGGCCCGCCGCCCCCAGGCGAAGGCGCCGTGCCCTCGGCACCGGCCGGTGTCCTGGACACCCCCGACGGCTGGCACCTGTCAGTCGTGGGCAGCAACGAAACCCAGCTGCCGGTCGCCCCGCTGACCACCGCCCTGTCCTCACGTGAGTACTGGGTCGCCGGCACCTTCACCGGCACCGTCACCGGCGGCGGAAAGACCAAGCTCGCCGGCGGCACCCTGGAAGCCGGTGAGCAGATCGGCTGCGGCATCATCTCCGACGAAACCGAGATCAACCCCGGTATCAGCTTCACCCCGGGCATCAAGATTCCGTTCGCCGGCACCGACCCCAGCCTGGGCACCGGCATCAGCCTGCAGGGCAAGGTCTACCTCAAGCCCGGCACCGTGACCACCGTCGCGATCGACAAGAAGTCGTTCAAGGGCACCACCGCCCGCGTCAGCATCACCGGCGTGCGGATCAAGACCGACCAGTGCGCCGGCCAGTCCTTCATCCGGTCCTACGCCACCTTGACCAGCTCCACCGACAACACCGACGACGTCATCACCTACCTCGGCGTCACCAAGTCCGTGTAGGTCAGCCCGATTGCCTTGCAGCGCTGAGCTTTCCAGTTTTTTCGATCTGAGCTTCCGAGAGGTGCCGTACCCATGTTGAATCGTGTTGTTGTCTTGTTCGCCGCCGGCGTGTTGTCGTCGGCAGCCGTTGCGTCGCCCGCACTGGCCGACCCCATCGACCCGGTCGACCCGCCGCCGGACACGGGGCTGGTGGCCTCGGAAGAACCGGCGACGGTCACGACCCCCGACGGCTGGATCCTCACCGTGGTGGCGAAGAACGAGACCGAACTCCCCGTCGCACCTCTCACGACCGCGGTCAGCTCGCGCGAGTACCTGGTGGGCGGCACCTTCACCGGCACCGTGGCCGGTAGCGGCAAGACCACGCTCAATGGCGGCACGCTGGAGGCCGGCTACCAGATCGGCTGCGGCATGGAGCTCGGCATGGTGAAGCTGATCGGCTCGGTCGGTGTCAGCACCTCGGGTTCCACCCTGGCCGGCCTCATCCCGACCGGCGTGAGCGTCCCGATCCAGGGCCAGATCGAAGTCCACCCGAAGCCGGGCACGGTCACCACCGTGCCCGTCGACAAGAAGTCGTTCAAGTCCGCACCGGTCCGCGTCACCCTCAAGGACACCCACGTCAAGGTCGACGGCTGCCTCGGGCAGTCGTTCCTGCGGTCGTATGCGTTGCTGACGAGCTCCACCAGCGACACCGACGACGTCGTGGCCTACTACGGCGTCACCAAGTCGGTTTGACGGATAGGCCTTCGGGTCTTCCGCGTCGGTTACTCAGCTGCCGTAGATGCTGTTCAGCCAAATGTGGGTGAGGGTGTTCACCACGTCGTCGTGAGCGACGGCACCCGGCTCACCGGCCAAGGTGGCCATGATCATGCGCTCGTTCATGAGATTGAGCGAGGTCGCGAGGTCGCGGGCCGGCATGGTCTCCGGGGCGGCGCCGCGGGCGCGTTCTGCGGCGATCAGGGCGGCGGTCAGGTTGATCCACTTCTGCATGAGGCCGGCCCAGAACTCGCGGAATTCGGGAACCGTTCTGACCGCTTCGACGCCCGCCCGGGCGGTGGCGGGGTGGGAGCCGAATGAGCTGAAGAAGATCTCGATGCCGTGCCGGATGGCCTCCTTGGGGTCGGCCGGCATGTCTTCGAGTGCGCCGTCGAACCCGGTATCGGCGCGCTTGATCAGTGGATCGAGCAGCGACAGCAGCACCGCTTCCTTGGACGAGAAGTAGAAGTAGAACGTCGGCCGCGAGATGCCGGCGCCTTTGGCCAGGTCATCGACGGAAATCTCCGCAAACGCGCGCTGCTGCAAAAGCGTTGTCGCGGTGGCCAGAATGGCGGCTTCGCGATCGTCACCCGAGGGTCGAGTCGCACGTCGGCCCCGGGGTGTCCGGGTCTGTGCGGCGGTACTCACGCAGCTGAGCCTAACAGTTTGTCGAGTTTTTCAACACGCTGTTGACCGACTCAACACCGCGTTGATACCGTCGGTACCATGATCGAACACTTCGATGTTGTCATCGTCGGCGCCGGGATCTCCGGCATCAGCACCGCCTGGCATCTCCAGGACCGCTGCCCCACCAAGAGCTACGTGATCCTGGAGCGCCGGGAGAACATCGGTGGCACCTGGGACCTGTTCAAGTACCCGGGCATCCGCTCCGACTCGGACATGTTCACTCTCGGCTTCCGGTTCAAGCCGTGGGAGTCGGCCAAGTCGATCGCCGATGGCCAGTCGATCTGGAACTACATCAACGAGGCCGCCGACGAGAACGGCATCCGGCAGCACATCCGCACCGGCCAGCAGGTGACCTCGGTGGACTGGTCGGACGCCGAAAACCGCTGGACCATCACCATCACCGCCGGTGGCGAGGAAAAGCAGATCACCGCGTCGTTCCTGTCGGTGTGTAGCGGCTACTACAACTACGACGAGGGCTACTCGCCCGAGTTTCCGGGCGCTGCCGACTTCAAGGGACAGATCGTGCACCCGCAGCACTGGCCCGAGGACCTGGACTACACCGGCAAGAATGTCGTCGTGATCGGTTCCGGCGCAACGGCCGTCACCCTGATCCCGTCACTCGTGAACGGTGGCGTCGGCCACGTGACAATGCTGCAGCGGTCGCCCACGTACATCGGCGCGCTGCCGCTCGAGGACCCGGTGGCCAAGCAGGCCAACAAGTACCTGCCGAAGCACCTGGCGCACTTCGTGAACCGCTGGAAGCAGATCGGTTACAGCACTGGGCAGTACCAGCTTGCCCGCAAGTTCCCGGCCGTGTTCAAGAAGGCGCTGCGCGAGATGGCGACCCGACGCCTGCCCGAAGGCTTCGACTACGACAAGCACTTCAGCCCGCGCTACAACCCGTGGGACGAGCGAGTCTGCTTGGCGCCGAACGGCGATCTGTTCAAGGCCATCCGCTCGGGCAAAGCCGGCGTCGTCACCGACACCATCGAGACCTTCACCGAGAACGGCATCAAGCTGAGCTCGGGCGAGGAGCTGCAGGCCGACATCATCGTCACCGCAACAGGTTTGAACATGCAGCTGTTCGGTGGCGCGGTCGCGCACCGCAACGGTGAGCCGATCGACCTGCCCTCGTGCATGACCTACAAGGGCCTCATGCTCTCAGGCGTCCCGAACATGGCGATCACCTTCGGGTACACCAACGCGTCTTGGACCCTCAAGGCCGACCTGGTCTCGGAGTTCATCTGCCGCGTGCTGAACTACATGGACGCCAACGGGTTTGACCGCGTCGAGCCGCAGCACCCGGGTAACAGCGTCGACGAGCTGCCGTTCATGGACTTCACCCCGGGCTACTTCAAGCGGGCCATGGACAGCCTGCCCAAGTCGGGTTCGGAAGCGCCGTGGAAGCTGAAGCAGAACTACTTCTTCGACATGCGGACCATCCGGTACGGCAAGGTCGACGAGCAGGCCCTGCAGTTCACGAAACACCGGGTCGCCGTGAACGCGTAGTTCACTGACCTACAGTCGCGAAAACCCCCAAAGTCAAAGGATTTTGGGGGTTTTCGCGTTGCCGCGAGTGGGTCCGGTTTGGATCAGGAGGAGACGACGACGATGCCGTCCTCGTCGCAGTAAGCGATGTCACCCGGGACGAAGGTGACGCCGCCGAAGGTGACCTCGACGTCGCGCTCGCCGGCACCGGTCTTGGTGCCCTTGCGGGGGTTGGTGCCCAGGGCCTTGATGCCGACGTCGATGGTGCGCAGCGTCGCGGCGTCACGCACCGGTCCGTTGACGACGACACCGGACCAGCCGTTGTCGTGAGCCAGGCCGGCGATGATGTCGCCGACGAGGGCGGTGTGCAGGGATCCGTCGCCGTCGACCACGAGGACGCCGCCGTCGCCCGGCGTGGACAGGATGGACTTGAGCAGGGCGTTGTCCTGGAAGCACTTCACCGTGGTGATCCGGCCGGCGAACATGGTCCGACCGCCGTAGTTCTGCAGCTGCAGATCGCAGCTACGGACATCGGGATAGATCTCGTCGACGAGGTCAGCGGTGGCGCGGGGTTCGATGGTCACCCGCTGATTATCTCAGGGGCGCTGTCAGTCCGCGGCGCGGCGTCGGACCAGCAGCACGACGAGCAGGGCCAGCACGCTCGCGGCGATGATCGCGGGCGCCGGCACTCGCGAGCGCTGGGGAGCGGGCGGAGCCAGCGTGAGGATGGGCAGCGGGGCCTGAGGCTCGGGAGTCGGGGCCGTGGGCTCGGGTTCGGGTGCCGGCGGCTGCGGTGGCGCGACCTTCGGCGGAGCCTTCTTCGCGGGCGCCTTCTTGGCCGGGGCGGTGGTGGCAGCCTTCTTGGCGGGCGTCTTCTTCGCCGGCACCTTCTTGGCGGGTGCCTTTTTGGCAGCGGCTTTTTTCGCCGGCGTCTTTTTGACGGGGGCCTTCTCGGCCGGTGCCTTATCGGCGGGTGTCTTCTTCGCCGGAACGCTGGGCGGCGTCTCGTCGGGGGAATTCTGCTCGTCTGCCATGCGGATGCTCCTCCGAGCGGTTACGACACCCCGAGCCGGGCGAGGACGTCCGCGTCGATGCCGTTGAGTTGGTTGTCGATGGCTGCGTGCGCGGTCCGTCGCTGCGGAGCCGGCATGTTCTCCGCTGCCGTCACCGCGGCGGAAAGGTCGGCCAGCTTGCTCGTCAGCGTCGTCACGAACTGCTTGGTCTCGGCGTCCTTGGGCTTGTTCTCGGCCACCTGGCGCAGCGAGCGCTCGGCTCCCGCGATTCGCGCGGACAGCGCGCCTCCGGTGCCGGAGAACTGGCCGATCTGGCTCAGCGGCACACCCAGCTGGTCTGCGCGGCGCTGGTCCAGAACTCCCCGCGCGGCGATCGCCGCCCGGTACGCCACAGGCACGACGACGGGGGCGAGGATTCGCGACACCAGCAGCAGCCGGCGAATCTTGGTCGGCGACAGCAGCTTGCCCTCGCGGGCGGCTTGCAGCTGCGTTTCAGCAACTTTGAGCGCCATCTTGTCGCTGTCGCGCTGGGCTTTGACGCCGGCCCGGTCGCGCTTCGTTTGCCGACGGCCGTCCGCCTTGATGCGACGGGCCTCGTTCCGCGCGGACAGCTTCGCCTCGAGTTTTGCCTTCGCCTTGATCGCCTTCGCCTCGGCGCGGCGGGTTGCCCGGCTCTTGCGTCGCTTGAACAGGCCCATTCTCCGCTGACCTCCCGGTCTCCTCGACACGTGTGCACGATCTTGCTGCGATTGGTGTCGTCACCTTATCGTCCGTGGGCTGGAATCGGGCACCGGGTCGCGCGTCGAATTCGGGCGCAATTCAAGGGTGGAATTTCCCACATTTCTCGCTACTTTATCCAGCAAACAAAGTCCGGCGGCTGTGAGACAATTATTCGGAATTCATCTGAGCGGGTTTTTGATGCCATGAAAGCGGAGGGGACGATGGCGCCACGCCAACGCATAGCTACAGCTGCCGCTCTGATGGCATCTGGGCTGTTGATCGCTGGCATGGGAGGCGCGAACGCCTTCGCTGATTCTGCAGGTTCGGGTGGTGGCTCGAGTGACCACAGTGGCGGTGCTGCTCGCGACTCCAAGAAGCCCGATGGCAGCTCAGCCGCTGGTGGCGGGCATGGGAACCCCGGCCGGACGACCAAGCCGGCCGGCGGCCAGTCCGACGCCCCGTCCGCCGATAATGCCGATTCGGGCATGAAAAAGGATAAGCGCGACACATCCGGCAGCGTTGCTCACGGTGGTTCGCGAACCGGTGTCCAGGGTCCGGGTAATGCCGGCGAATCGGGCAAAAATGCGTCCCAAAATAATCCTCCCAGCAAACAAAATGCAGGTAGTTCCCCGGGTCGATCCGAGGAATCCGGAACAGCGAACCCGGCTGCTGGCGAACATCAGCCGTCGGCAGGCTCGTCGACGCAGCAGACCGAAACGGGGACGACGGGCAGTACCACGGCGCCGGCAACGACGGGCGCGACAAGCCAACCCGCTCCGACCGGCGCAACCGAACCGACGAGCGCGACCGGTCCGGCGCCGGCGACCGCGGTGGGCCTCCCCAGTCTTCGGCTCCCCAGCCTCCCGGGCCTCCCCGACATCCCGGGCCTCCTCGGCCTCCCGGCCTTTCCCCACCTTCCTGCGCTGCCGAGCCTGCCTGCCCTCCCGGCCCCGAGTGGCGTCACTTCCGGAAGCGGTTCGGCCAGCCCCGCGTCGTCGGCGTTGCCCACCACAGCGCCCACCATGGCGCCCCCCAAGACGACTCCCGCCCCGACGACCACCCTCAACCTGATGGGCCTCACGTTCTCCCTGCCGTCCGCTGCGGTCCAAATGACCCCGACCGGCACCGTGCAGAGCGTGGACCTGACGAAGATTCCGCTGGCATCGCTGGTACCGAGATTGCCGCTGTGGGACCAGCTCCCGCAGCTTCCCGACATGTCGAACATTCCGGTACTCGCGCAGCTGGCCGCTATCCCGGTTTTCGTGCTCGCCCACTTCGAGCCGGTGTACGACTTCGTCGCGGGCCTCACCAACGCGACGCTCGACGCGGCGACCTCGCTGCCGTTCATGCAGACATCGCTGTCGATGCTGAGCGGGCAAGCCGTGCCGACCATGAATCTCGGACGGCAGAACCGCATGCCCGCGCCGGCGGCGAGCTTGCCGTCGGCGCCCGTGCTGGACACGCCCGCGTTTCCCGCACTGAAACTCGACAGCCCGGTCGTCGTCAGTGCCCCGGCGGAAATCCCGGTGGTGCGGTCACCACAACCGACCACATTCGGCGCCAAGAACGAGATCGTCGCCGACTCCGCGTTCCGCGCCGGATATCCTGATTACCTGCGCGCAGCCGGTCTCAGTGAGGTCGCGGCGGTGGCCGTCCCAGGCTTCACGGGCATCCTCATTCTGACGGGGGCCGGTGGGCTGGTCGGATACCGGCAGGCGCGCGCAGGTCATGTGGTCCGCCGCAGCGGCACCGCACGATTTATGACCTGACCGAACGGGGCTGCGGCACAATTGATGGCAGCCGTGCCAATCGTAGTGAAAGGGGGTTCGGCATGCCCGCGAGCCGCCGCGTCACACGCGCAGTCAATTCGGTGCTGGATCTGGCTCCGCGACGTGGTGAAGTCTCACTTGCCCGTCTTGTCGAAGCCGTCAGTGAAGATCGTGGCCGCCCGATCGAGGTGACCATGGCCGACCTGCCCTCCGGGGTGTGCGGACAGTGGCGCCAGTACAACGACCGTGACGTGTTCCTTTTGCAGAAGGGACTGCCGGCCGGTGACAGGACCCTCGCTCACGAGCTCGGTCACCTGGTGCTCGGCCATGACGGCGTCTCGGTCGCCGAGGCGGCCCGCGAGACCACGGAACTGGCCAGTTCGGATCTGATCGCTTACATGCTGAACCAGCGAACCGGCTGCATGGGACCGGCCGGTGAAGAGGCTGAACAGGAAGCCGAAGACTTCGCCGCGCTGCTGATTCACCGGTTGGGCCGCCTGCCTTCTGACCGCTCCTCGATCGTCCAGATCCGTCTCGGCGAGGCGTTTGGTTGATCATCTGGGTAATCGCCGGCCTGCTCGGCCTGGCGACCGGCCTGCGTATCGGTTGGGCCCTGGTCAACAAGCAGTCGCTCGTCAGCGCAGCGATGATCGTGGCGCTCGGCAGTCTGGGGTTGGTCGCGGCACTGAACTGGGAGCCGCTCACGCTGCTGCTCGACACGATCCTGCACTGGCCCAACGTGTCCAGCATGCTCAGTCAGGTGGCGCTGATCGCCTGTGCCGCCGGCAGCTGCGTGATGATCACGTCGGCGTCGTCCAGTCGCAAGCCACAGGCCATCCGCCGCATCGCTCTGGTCCAGTACGGCGTCGCCGGGGCGATCGCGGTGCTCACGTTGGTGCTGTTCTTCCTGACCCCGCAGCAGCCGGAGATGGCACCGGAGGAGTACCTGCGCAGAAATCTCGGGTCGGGTGGCAACTCGTTGTCGTGGCTGCTGCCGTTGTTGTACGTGCTGCTGGCGCTTACGCTCGTGGCGTGGGCCGGGGTGCGCAACTCCAACCGGACCCGGCGCGGCCGGGCGCTGTTCGTGTTCAGCGTCGGCATCGTGCTGATCGTGCTGGCCAGCGCCTTCATCCTGCTGCGCGCCGTCGGCAGCACCCAGCTGGTGGGCGTCGGGGCCGCAGCGACCATCCTCGGCTGCGCCATGCTGGTGGTGGCCAGCGGCTCGCTGCTGCCCAGCGTCGAGGATTGGTTCGGGGCGCGGCGGGAACTGCGGACCATCGCTCCGCTGCTCGCAGAGCTCAGTCGCCGTCATCCGAACATCGGCATCGGTGAGCGTCCGCGCGGCCCGCTGCTGTTCCGGGTCGCCGAGCAGATGTCGCTGATTTCCGATGCGCTGTACCTGGAAGCCACGGCCATCCTGGACGGTGGCCATATTGCGGACACCGAGCGCGTCGACGTGGCACCGGACGCCCAGGCGCGGCGCGTGGCCGGCTGGATTTACGACGGTCGCAGCGACCGGCCGAAGGGCGGGTCGCGAACGAAGTTCCCCGGCCCGGCCTGGCTGCGGCAGCCGACGACGTATTCGGATCGTGAATGGATCCTGGCGATTGCCGCGCAGTACCGGGAGCTGGATCGGCAGGGGAAGGCTGATGCGACCGGAACGGCCGCCAAGGCGTCTGTAAGCCGGGTTAAAGCAGTACGACCAGCGGATTAACGGAATCCGCTGGTCGTATTGTGGTTAGCCCGATCGGGCTAACCGGATTAGCTGTCGAGGTTCTCTTGACGACGCAGCTCGTCGACCTTGTCGGCGAGGTCCTTCTTGGCTTCAGGGGACAGGCCGACGGTGCGAGCGGCAATGCGGCGGATGCCCTCGTCGCGCATGTTGGCGAGCCAGGTCAGCTCCTTGTCGAGCTTCTCGTAGTACTCGTCGTCGGTGAAGTAGGCCGGCTTGATCCGGAAGAAGTTGGCAAGCGCGGCCATGGTCGCGACAGACGGGTTGGTCCGGTTGCCCGAACGCAGCTGCGACAGGTACGGGGCGGACATGGTCACACCTTCGGCCTTGAGTGCAGCGATGACCTCGGCAGATGTGTGGGCACCGCGTCCTGGCGGGTAGACGGTGTCAAACAGCCGGTTCAGCCGAGCGGCGAACGTCATGCTCATCGGTTATTCCTCCACTTAGCGATATCTGCAGGCGTCAGTGTCACTATTTGCTGACTATCGTAGCGAGAGTTGCGCCGAGAGCCAAGTGCAAACCAGGGAAAACTCGATCCAGCTACCATATTTGTCTGTCGAAAAGCCTGCGAGCTGGGATTCCGGGTGCGGATCCGAGCGCTCACCTGGGGCTGGGTGAAGCAAATTTTGACGCGTATGCTATTTTGCCCGGACTTTGGCAACATGTCGCGTCGCAGTCTCTGTCGGGCGGTGGACGATTCAGCAATCCGGGAGCGGGGCGGTCGGTGTCGTCCGGAGTATTTGCCGTCAGCGTACCGGGAATTAACCGTGGCGGCATGACGCGGTAACCGCGCATGCCGGTTGTCGAGCCACCGAAGCGGCATGCCGAGGCGTGGCGGAAAAGTGGGCTGCTTTGCTGTTAACCCACTGTTGGGTCAGGCGGCAAGCAGCATCGCCAGTATCGCGGTATCGGGGTGGCTGATGGGGTCCACGCCGACCCGGCTGACCATCGAGGTGATGGTGCCGTCCGCCTCGGCTTCGACCCAGGCGGCGCGGTGATCAAGTCCCAGGTAAGGCAGTCCGGGTAGCAGCAGACAGCCCGACGCGGCGCCGCGGCACTCGGGGAGCGACGGTGTCGTCTCGGCGGGAGGATGGAGCATCAGCAGTGCCGGCGGTTGGTGGTCGGCGAAGTATCCGGGTGGCACCGCAGTTTCGCCAACAACGGGACCTTCGGCGAGAACCAGCCCGACCGTCCCAGGCTGTGGATGTTCTGGAAGTTCTTCGCGCGCGCCGAAGATGGTGGTGGTTGCCAGCAGGCCGGGCAGGGAGGCCACCTGTACCGCGACCATCAATAGCTGGGCCCATTCCTTGGTGGAATCGGGCCACCGCCCGGAGACCACGAAGCCCTTCAGCGCTCCGCCGGAATGGAACGGCGCAATTTCGACCGGTTGACCAGACGCGCTGTCCATGGCTGCCTCCGAGGGCTCGATCAATACACCAGGGTCCGGCAGGCACGGGTTAGCACGCAAGAGTGCCCGAGTGCCAGGTGTTTCCCCTGAGTCCATTGTGAACGAGAACGGGGCGCCGCGCAGAAGCGCGACGCCCCGTTAACGAACCGGAAACGCGAGATCAGCCGAAGATGAGGCCGTTGGTCTTCGTGGTGGCAGCGGCGAAGCGCTCCTGCACGTCGGCCCAGTTGACGACGTTCCAGAACGCCTTGACGTAGTCGGCCTTCACGTTCTTGTACTGCAGGTAGAAGGCGTGCTCCCACATGTCGACCTGCAGCAGCGGAATGATGCCGAGCGGCACGTTGGCCTGCTGGTCGTACAGCTGGAAGGTCAGCAGCCGGCCGCCGAGGCTGTCGTAGCCCAGCACCGCCCAGCCGGAGCCCTGGAGGCCGTTGGCGGCCGCGGTGAACTGTGCGCGGAACTTGTCGAACGAACCGAACTGGTCGTCGATGGCCGCGGCCAGCTCGCCGGTCGGCTTGTCGCCGCCGTTGGGGGACAGGTTCTTCCACCAGATCGAGTGGTTGACGTGGCCGCCGAGGTGGAAGGCCAGGTTCTTCTCGTTCAGGAAGATCGCGGCGTGGTCGTCTCCGGCCCGTGCCTCTTCAAGCTTGGCCACCGCATCGTTGACGCCCTTGACGTAGGCCGCGTGGTGCTTGCTGTGGTGGATTTCGTTGATCTGACCGGAGATGTGCGGCTCCAGGGCGCCGTAGTCGTAGTCCAGTTCCGGCAGGGTGTACTCAGCCACAGGATTCCTTCCTTAGATGATCGCGTGCGGGATCAACGACCCTAGTTGGGGTTCGTCCACAGATCCGAGACCACATTGCTCCATCGGTGCGCACACCGCAAGGACGCCCCCGTAACAGGGGTGTGGTCGGCGCCTGTCGGGGCTTTAGACCAGAACGATCAGAACGAGCACGACGAGCAGGACCAGCGCGATGATGCCGGCGCGGATGCAGGCGATCAGTTGGCTTTGGGTGCGGGGCGGGAAAGCAGAATGCCACTCCGGCGATGCGCCGGAGCCCGGACGCAACGGATGTGCCGCCATTGCATACTCCCTGACCTGCCAGAACAACCCTGAGTTCCCGTTTCGAGCGGAGTGAGGATTGTCACAACCGGATGTTGTGACGCCGATCATAACCATTTGCCGGCGGGAGGGGGAAATCGGGCGCCATCGGCGGTGGGTCGGCTTTTGCGCCGCCGGAATTACTTAGCTCGGCAAGCTTTTTCGCTCGTGCCGCACATCGGCCTGTTGATCAATTGGGACCAATGGCCCTTGTTTATCCCCAGTCAATTTCCGGTTCGGTGCACTTTGGCCGGTACGGACGGCTGCTTGCTCTCTATAGGCCTGTGGATGAATCTGTGGAAACTGTGGATAGTTGGCCGATTGCTGTCGTGGCGTCCCGTGGTCCGCGAGCGCGACACGTGCCAGCATGTACCCCATGGACGATGTGCACGTGCCGCAGATTGACGTCGATCAGTTGCCCACCGAGTTCGACGGGACCGCCGTTCTCCTCGACGTGCGGGAAGACGACGAATGGGCCCGCGGCCATGCCGCCGGGGCGCAGCACATCCCGATGGGCGAGGTGCCTGTCCGGCTCGGCGAGATCGATGGTGACGCCGCGTTGTACGTCATCTGCCGTTCCGGCGGCCGGTCGCTGAAGGTCTCGCATTACCTCGCCCGCAACGGCTTCCAGCCGGTCAACGTCGCCGGCGGCATGGTGGCCTGGGCAGGTTTGGGCCGCGCCGTCGTCACCGACGACGGCGCCCCCGGCGCCGTCTGACGGGCCCGTAGGCTGGTTCCGTGATCCAGGTCTGTTCCCGGTGCTCGACGCGTTGGAACGTGCGTGATCGCCAGCGTCAGTGGTGCCCGCGCTGTCGCGGTCCGTTGTTGGCGCCTGTCGCGCAGGTGCCGGCCGCCGGTCAGGCGAAGTCGTCGCGCGGATACCGGTGGATCGCAGTCCGGCCCGGCCCGGCGCCGAAGCCGCGGCGACACCAACCGCCGCTGGGGCCGACGCCGCACTACGACTACATTCCGCGATGGGGCCTGACCGACGAGTTCGACGAGCAGGACTCTGGGCCGGACGCGGTGCAGGAACGGTCTCGTAGCGGACCGTCGACCGGGACGGTGCAGGGCGTCGCGGCCATCGCGATGATCGCGCTCGGCGCCGCGGCCCTGATGCACGTCGTGCGCTACATCCTGTTGCTGATCAACCGCACGGTGCTGCTCAACCCGTGGGTGGCCATCGCGGGCAGCTGGCTGGGCGTCGCGGCCAGCGTCGTCGCGCTGTTCACTGTGCTGGCGGTCGCGATCGTGCTGACCAATTGGTTGGTCGCCCGCCGCGCAGCCGCCTACCACCGGGCCGGCACGACGGACCCGCGCCGCCGCTGGGTCTTGTGGGTGGGCTGCCTCGTCCCGGTGGTGAACATGTTCCTCGCGCCGGTGTTCGTCACGGAGATGGCGACGGCCGAGAACCGGATGAGGGCGTTGCGCCGTCCCATCGGCATCTGGTGGTCCATCTGGGCCGTCTCGGGTCTGGTCGTCGTATGGTCCATCGGGGGCATGTTCGCGACCGATCCGCAGGGCATCGCCGACAGCACCGAGGTGACGGTCATCGCGTACCTCATGGGCATGCTGGCGCTGGCCACCGTCCTGCGCGTTTATCACGCCTTCGAACGGACGCAGGCTGATGCACCCGTACATCGCTGGGTGGTCGTCGGCGCGCAAGAAACAGGCGAAGCAGAGGTGTCGGCCACCGAATCGGCGGTTCCGGCCCCGCCCACGCCAGAGGAACCGGCAGCATAGGACCATGGGCGTGGACGGCAGTGGCGGCACAGACGGTACACGCAACAACTCTTTCGTGGTGGCGCACCGCGGGGCATCGGCCGAGCGGCCCGAGCACACGCTGGCGGCCTACGAGCTGGCCCTGAGCCAGGGCGCGGACGGTCTCGAGTGCGATGTCCGGCTGACGCGCGACGGGCATCTGGTGTGTGTGCACGACCGCAAGGTGGACCGCACGTCCAACGGCACCGGGTTGGTCAGCGAGATGAGCCTGGCCCAGCTTCGCGAATTGGATTACGGCGCATGGCACCCCAGCCGCGCCGAGGGCGGCCAGAGCTCGGCCGGCCTGCTCACCCTCGACGAGCTGATCCGGCTGGCGCTGGAGTGGGGCCGCCCGGTGAAGCTGTTCATCGAGACCAAGCATCCGGTGCGGTACGGCGCGTTGGTCGAGAGCAAGGTGCTGGCACTGCTGCACCGCTACGGCATCGCGGCGCCGGCGTCGGCGGATCTCGCTCGCGCCGTGGTGATGTCGTTCTCGGCGGCCGCGGTGTGGCGGATCCGCCGCGCGGCGCCGATGCTGCCGACCGTGCTACTCGGCGAGACGTCGCGGTACCTGGGCGGCAGTGCGTCGACGACCGTCGGCGCGACGGCAGTGGGCCCCTCCATCACGACGCTGCGTGAGCATCCCGAACTGGTCGACCACGCCGCCGCGCACGGGCGTGCGCTGTACTGCTGGACCGTCGATCACTACGAGGACGTGCGTTACTGCGCGGATCTCGGCGTTGGTTGGGTCGCCACCAACCACCCGGGCCGCACGAAGGACTGGTTGCAGAACGGGCTCACCGGCGCGGGTCCCGCCGCCGGCCAGGACGTGGAAACCTAGCGCTCGGGCCTAGAGGTTGCCGCCGGCGGCTTCGGGCGCGGTGGGGTCGGTGGCGCCGGTGCCGGCCAACTCGCGCGCGACGAAATCCTCGAGGTTGAACAGGTTCTCCCCGGCACGGTCGGCGATCTTCACCAGAGTGGTGATGGTCGCGACCTCTTCGACCTGCTCTTTGAGGAACCACTGCATGAACTGCTCGCCGAGGTAGTCGCCCTCTTCGCGGGCCACGCTGGCCAACCGGCTGATCTGCTCGGTGACCACCCGTTCCTGGGCGAGCGCGAGCTTGAGGGCGTCGGTCGGCGAAGTGAAGCTGTTACGCACCGGGTCGACGCCGGGAATCTCGACCTCGATGTCCCGGTCGAGTAGGTACTTCACCAGCATCATGGCGTGGTTGCGCTCCTCGACGGCCTGCGCATAGAAGTGCTTGGCGAGCTGGGGAAGGTCTTCTCCGTCGAAGTAGACGGCGACCGCAATGTATTGCTGAGACGCGCCGAATTCGCTTCGAATCTGTTCCTGAAGGAGCTGGTGGAATTTCGTCTCGAGGCGCGTCACGTCGGGCATGAAAATGAAGATAGTGCAGGTCAAAGGCACTTGTCAGGCAAGGTCAACCTAATTCAGGAAAGCATATCCTTACCGGTGACCGACACAATATATTCGAATTCGAATTGCTGAATAGAAATAGAGGCAAGGCTTTGGCCGGGGCCGCGGCAATTACCTCGAGTGCAGCCAACCCAAATGGCGGGCGGCCAACGCATAGCCGACGAATGCCACCGCATCGATCACGCCGTGTCCGATGATCAACGGCCACAACCGGCCCGTGCGTCGCCACGTGTAGCCGAACACCAGCCCCATCGCGATGTTGCCGAGTCCGGCGCCGAACCCCTGGTACAGGTGATAGCTGCCGCGCAGCAGCGCCGACAAGACCAGCGATTTGGTGGGGGAGACGTCCAGTTGGCGGAGCCGGGTCAGGAGGAACCCGACGACGACGATCTCCTCGGCCCAGGCGTTGGCGAACGCTGTCAGCAGTAGGACCGGAATACGCCACCAGGTGTCGCCCAGGGTGCTCGGCACCACGTCGACGCCGATGCCCAGGGCTCTGCCGGCCAGGTACAGGCCGAGTCCGGGCAATCCGATCAGCGCGGCGAGTCCCAGACCGCCGAGGAGATCGGGGCGCCACCGGAACCGGCCGAGCCCGATCGCCGGGGGCCGGAAGCCGGTGCGCCACAACAGGTACAGCGCCAGGCAGCCCCAACCGGCCAGAGTGAGGACCGGGCTCAGATTGAGCAAGAAGTCGATGAAGTCGATCGGCGAGCGTCGGTGATTGAGCGCGACCTTCTGCCCGGACAGGCCGAGAATGACGGCCTCGGCCAAGCTGACCACTGCCGTGTAGGCCGACAGGCCGAACGTCACCGCCAGCATCACGGCGATCTCGATGCGCAGCGCGCGACGTTCGGTGTGCTCCTGCTGCGGCCCGGTCATCGCAGCTACCGTAACCGGCGCCCAGCTATCGCTCTTCGCGCGAGCGGCTCATCGGCGCGCTCAGATCCTGCGTGCCCGCAGCCCGTTGAGGAACGGGCAGCCCATCAGCGTGCGGATGGCGCGGCTGAGGCTGGTGACGTCGTCGACAGGCTTGCTGAACGGCAGCCGGACATCGTGGTCGCCGTCTTCGCGTTCGACGCGCAGCTGCACGCCGTAGCGGTCCAGGCCCAGCGGACGGACGTGGCCGTGGCGCAGCGTCATCGGCAGCCGGCTGGCGAGCCGGTCGACCAGGTCGCGGTGTGCACTCTCCATGTGCTGCACCCAATGCGACTCCATGGCGCAGAACGGGTCCGGCCGCGCCTCCAGGAGCGCGCCGACGGGCACCGACTCGGCACCGGTGGCGTCAGCCACCACGACAGACTCGATCTCGAGGCGGACCAGCGTGTAGGCAGGTTCGGTTTCGTCGTGGCCAGAGCCGGTGTTCACCTGGAGCAGTGCCGGGTGCGGATGCTCGGAGGCGACCAGGTCGAGGATGGCCGCGACGCGTGCCGCGGGTACCGCATGGAGGCGGCCGCGGAACCAGACAAGGGAGCGCACCCGCTCGCGCAGCGGCAGGGCGGCCAAATCGGTCAGCTCCAGCATGGCGGCGACACCGCCGGTTCCCGCGGCGGCCACCGTAGTGGCGAGCAGGCCGTCTGCCGGCACCGTCAGCACGACGGAGCCGTCGGCGAGCAGGTGGTGGACGGGCGTGGTGGCCGGGGTGACGCCGTCGGCGGCCAGCATCGCGTCTGCAGCTCGGGCACACGCGCTACGGACGCGTTCGGCCGTGGTCGGTGCTGCGATTGTCGTCGTGAGGTCGCGCATGTCCCGCCTTCGCTAGTAAGTGAGGTAAGCCTAAGTTAACTAGCGAGGGGTGTTGGCGCAAGGGCTATCGAAAGGACCGCGTCGCGAGCTCTGCCGGACCGGTAGCCAGTAGGGTTGCGGCGTGGCACGCATCGCCTATCTCGGGCCGCAAGGCACCTTCACTGAAGCGGCCATGCTGCAATTGGCCGCGGACAAACCGGGTTTCGAACCGGTCGCTTGTGACAGCTCGGGCGCGGCGGTGGAAGCCGTTCGCCTCGGGACCGCGGACTACGCGTGCGTGCCGATCGAGAATTCCATCGAGGGTTCGGTGCTGCCGACCATGGACAGCCTGTCGTCCGGTAGCGGGGTGCAGATTTTCGCCGAGCACACGCTGGACGTCGCGTTCAGCATCGTCGTCAGGCCGGGGGTGGCCGCCGATGCGGTGTTGACGGTCGCGGCGTTCCCCGTGGCTGCCGCGCAGGTGCGCCGCTGGCTGGCCGAACAGCTGCCGCACGCCACTCTGGTCCCCGCGATCTCGAATGCCGGTGCGGCACAACAGGTTTCCGAAGGTGTGGTGGACGCAGGTGTGAGTACCGCGCTGGCGGCCGCGCGGTGGGGACTGGACTCGCTGGCCGACGGTGTGGTCGACGAGCCCAATGCCAGAACACGATTCGTGCTCGTCGGCCGCCCCGGTCCGCCGCCGCCGCGCACCGGCGCCGACCGGACGTCCGTCGTCCTGCGGCTGCGCAACGAACCAGGTGCCCTGGTGACCGCGATGACAGAGTTCTCCATCCGGGACATCGACCTGACCCGCATCGAATCACGGCCCACCAGAACGGAATTGGGCACCTACATCTTCTTCCTGGACTGCGTCGGACACATTGACGACGCACCGGTCGCCGAAGCGCTGAAGGCGCTGCACCGGCGGGTGGCCGACGTGCGGTACCTGGGATCGTGGCCGACGGGGGTGGCCGCCGGCGCGGCTCCGCCGGTCACCGATGAGGCGACGCAGTGGTTGGCGGGCTTGAGAGAGGGGGACCGGACATGAGTGGGCGCTTGGTGCTGGTGCGGCACGGGCAGTCGGAGGCGAACGTCGCCAAGCGGTTGGACACCCGGCCGCCGGGGGCGCCGCTGACGCAGCTGGGCCATCAGCAGGCCCGCGACTTCGGGATCGACTGGCCCCATCCCGTCGGTCTGGTGGTGCATTCGGTGGCGCAGCGGGCGATTCAAACGGCCGCCGCCATCTCGGACGGGCTCGGACTCGACCCGATCGAGGCCCACGGCATCCACGAGGTGCAGGTCGGCGACCTGGAAGACCGCAGTGACGCTGATGCCATCACTCAGTTCGAGGCCCTGTACGAGGGTTGGCAGCGGGGCAAGCTCGATGTCGCGATGCCAGGTGGTGAGACCGGACGCGAGGTGTTGGACCGGTATGTACCGATTCTGACGAATCTGCGGGTGCGCAATCTGGACAACCATGACTGGGAGGGCGACATCCTGGTGGTGAGCCACGGCGCGGCCATCCGTCTGGTGGCCGCTCAATTGGCCGGTGTGGACGCCGATTTCGCGTTGGAGCATCACCTGGGCAACGCGCAATGCGTGGTGCTCAGCCCGATCACGGATGGCCGATGGAGCTGCGTGCAGTGGGGAGCCGTGCTGCCGCCGTTCTATCCGGGACACGATCCCGAGGCGCCTCCCGCGCCCGACCCGATGGGCTGACTTACCCGGCGGCGCGCAGACTGGCCGCGGGCTCTGCGCAGCCGCACCCGACGACGTCGCAGTCGATGCGCAAGGTGTGTTCGGATTCAGGCAGCGTGCACGCGTCATCGGTGCATTCGGCGGGCAGACCGACGTGCACGATGACCGTGCCGTGGCAATGCGCCAGCCCGTCCACGCAGTTGCGGCAGGTGGTGCTCATGACCTCTGTTGTAACACCGCGGTCCGACAAAATCGGGGTGCCGCGCTGCTCAGCCCCAGCCCAGCTCGTGCAGCCGCTCGTCGTCGATGCCGAAATGGTGGGCGACCTCGTGGATCACCGTGATCGCGACCTCGTCGACGACCTCATCCTCGGAGTCGCACATCTCCAGGAGGGCATCGCGGTAGATCGTGATGGTGTCGGGCAGCGCACCCGCGTAGAAGGAATCGCGCTCGGTGAGGGCAACGCCTTCGTACAGGCCGAGGATCTCGGGTTCGTCCGGGTGCCGCGGTTGCACCAGCACCACGACGTTGTCGAGCGCCGCGGCGAGCCGGGGCGGAATCAGGTCGAGCGCGTCGGACACCAGTTCCTCGAACCGCTGCCGGCCCATAGGTACGGGCATGGCTACGACGCGGGCGGCGGCGCCACGACCGGTCCGGGTGGTGCACCCGCGCCCGCGGGCCCGGCCGGCGGCGCGGCGGGCGCGGGCTGATCCTCGATCGGGCCTTCGAGGGGAGCGCCGGAACCCGGCGCGTCAGGCGGAGGCGGCGGACCGTTGAGGAATGTGTTGCCCTGTTGCTGCTGAGGCGTACCGGGAGCGGCGGGGCCGTGCTGGTCCGGGGTGTCGGTCTGGCCCGGCATGTGCTGGTTGCCCTGCGGTGTCTGCGAGGTCTGCTGGCCACGCTGGTTCTGGCCGGACTGCGAACCTTGCGACGAAGAGCCCTGCGACGACGAGCCCGACGACGATGAGCTCTGCGACGACGTGTCCACCGGCGGCTCGACGACCGGGATCGGCGGGAGGTTCAGCCGTTCCTCAGGGATGGCCGGAGGCGCGACGGGCGACTGCCCGTTGATCATCAACGGCCCCTTGGCGCTGTTGACCAGCGTCGACCAGCCGCCGTTACCGAGCGACGACCCGATGCTGCACGACACCTGGCGGCTCCCGGCCGTCCAGCTGGGCAGCGCGATCGAGCTGTAGATCAGGGTCAGCGTGGTGCCGCGCAGCTGAACCGGAGTCAGGTACTCATCGGTGGCCTTGGTGCAGGTGTCCTTGATGTAGGCCAGCTGGTCAGGCTCGGCGGGCATGACGTCGTGGTACTTGTCGGCCAGGTTGACCGCGCCGGTGACCTCCATGGCGTGCGGCGCCGAGCAGTCGACCGGGATGTCGATGGGCTGGTTGGTCGCCGGGTCGATGCCGAGGCAGGTGCCGGCCGGCCACACCTTGGACTGGTCGACGTCGGCGACCTTGCCCTTGTAGGCCAGCTGCTGGCTGCCCGGGCCGAGCAACTGCAGACCGCACAGCATGCGGCGCTGGCCCTTGGTCTTCCAGGCCTTGTCACCGGACCAGACCAGGCTGACCGCGAACTTCCCGTTCGGGTCGAAGCGCGGTCCGAGATAGTCGCGCGCCGCGTTCTGGCACTGCTCCTGACTGATCTGCTTGATCCGGGCGTCCGACGGCGGCGCGGCGTTGGGACCGTATTCACTGCCCGGGAACGTGCGCATGTCGAGCGATTCAGCGACCTCGAAGCGGTGCTCGTTCTTGCAGTCGACGATCTCGACGGCATCCGGCGAGCGGTCCGGCCAGTTCAGGCAGTCGCCGGGCTTGGCATGGTCCAGGGTGTCGCTGACCCGGCTGGCGTTGACACGGCCGTTGTTGAAGCCGAGCCCCGCCGGGCCGAGCGCGCCCTCGGGCATGACGGTGAGGATTCCGGCGATGAGCAGTCCGCCGAGCGCGGTGAGGACGAGCGCGCGTTGCGTCCCGGTGACATGCATGCCGTGCATGCGTTGCCGCCAGGTGGTCGTCGTCTTCGGTTCGTCGGGGGGCGTATCCAGGCCCGGTTCGACCGCCGCGGGTGCGTCCAACATCGGTTCCATTGTGACAGTCGCAGCTAGAGCTGTGACAAGAGTTGCAGTTGTAACGTTATGTGGTTGTGGCCGGGCCCCGCTACGGACATGGGGGCGGTGAGAAAAGTAGTCTGACGCCCGTGATCGACCTCAAGCTGTTGCGCGAAGATCCGGACCGGGTGCGGGCGTCGCAGCGGTCCCGTGGCGAAGACCCCGGCCTCGTGGATGCGCTGCTGGAAGCTGACGCGGCCCGCCGCGCCGCCATCGCCGAGGCCGACACGGCACGAGCCAACCAAAAGGCGGCGAGCAAGCTCGTCGGCGCGGCCTCGCCGGAAGAGCGGCCCGCATTGCTGGAGAAGGCCAAGGAATTGTCCGCGGCGGTCAAGTCCGCCGAAGTACGTGCGGGCGCGGCCGAGGAGGCCTTCACCGCCGCACATATGGCGATCGGCAACGTCATCATCGACGGCGTCCCGGCCGGCGGCGAGAGCGACTTCGAGGTGCTGGACACCGTCGGCACGCCGACGGCCATCGAGAACCCGAAGGACCATCTGGAGCTGGGTGAGGCCATCGGCCTGCTGGACATGGAGCGCGGCGCCAAGGTGTCCGGCTCGCGGTTCTACTTCCTGACGGGCCAGGGCGCCCTGCTGCAGCTCGGCCTGCTGCAACTCGCCGTCCGGCTGGCTACCGAGAACGGGTTCACGCTGATGATCCCGCCGGTGCTGGTGCGTCCAGAAGTCATGCGCGGCACCGGTTTTCTGGGTGCGCACGCCGACGAGATCTACCGCCTCGAAGCCGACGACCTGTACCTCGTCGGGACCTCGGAGGTGCCGCTGGCCGGCTACCACTCCGACGAGATCCTGGACTTGTCCGAGGGCCCGCTGCGATACGCCGGCTGGTCGTCGTGCTTCCGCCGGGAAGCCGGCAGCTACGGCAAGGACACCCGCGGCATCATCCGCGTGCACCAGTTCGACAAGGTCGAGGCCTTCATCTACTGCAAGCCCGAAGACGCCGAGGCCGAGCACCAGAAGCTGCTCGCCTGGCAGCGCCAGATGCTCGCCATGATCGAGGTGCCCTACCGCGTGATCGACGTCGCGGCAGGCGATCTCGGTTCGTCGGCGGCCCGTAAGTACGACTGCGAGGCCTGGGTGCCGACGCAGCAGGCCTACCGCGAGCTGACGTCGACCTCGAACTGCACCACGTTCCAGGCCCGGCGCCTGTCCACCCGGTACCGCGACGAGAACGGCAAGCCGCAGACGGCGGCGACCCTCAACGGCACGCTCGCCACGACCCGCTGGCTGGTCGCGATCCTGGAGAACCACCAGCAGCCCGACGGCAGCGTCCGGGTGCCCGAGGCGCTGGTGCCGTACGTCGGCACCGCGGTGTTACAGCCCAAGTAGGAACCACGTCGGCGGGGGCATGACGGTGGAGAACCCGGTGCGGGTCACGGTGCTCGGCCCCGTGCAGGCGTGGGTCGGTGACGAGCCGGTCGACCTGGGTGCGCGGATGCAGCGGGCACTGCTGGCCCGGTTGGTGGCCGCGCACGGGCGCACGGTATCGGTCGACCGGCTGATCCATGATCTGTGGGAAGGCGAACCGCCGCCCAAGGCGCTGTCGGCCCTGCAGGTCTATGTCTCGCATCTGCGCCGCGTGCTCGAACCCGATCGGCAGCGCCGGGCGCCGGCCAGGATCCTGGTCAGCGCCGCGCCCGGGTACTGCCTGCGACTGCCCGACGACGCCGTCGATGTCTGGCGTTTCGAAGCGAAAGTGGCTGCAGCACAAGAGGAAACCGACCTCAAGCAACGCGCGCAGCTGCTCGACGAGGCGCTGGCCGGCTGGGCAGGAGAGCCGTTCGCAGGTGCCGGTGACGCGTTGTGGGCGGCACCGGAGGTGTCGCGGTTGACCGAACTGCGGCTGGCCGCAGTCGAAAGCCACGCCGCCGCCCACGTCGATCTCGGGCGGTACAGCTCCGCCATCGCGGCGCTGGAAGGCCATGTCGCCGAGCATCCCGGCCGCGAAGGCGCTGCCGCGATCCTGGCGACCGCGCTGTACCGGACCGGGCGCCAAGCCGACGCGCTCGAGGTACTGCGACGCACCCGTGAACACCTGATCGATGAGCTGGGTCTGGAACCGGGCCGGGCCCTGCGCGATCTCGAGCGCGACATCCTGCGCCAGGCTGACCATCTGGAACCGTCGCAGCCCGCGCCGCTGACGTCGTCTCTCCCGGAGATCCCGCAGGTGCCCGAGCCCGCGCCGCGCGAGCGCACCGGCCAGTCGGCCTACGGCCGGGCCGAGGAGCTCGCGACCATCGACGCCGCGGCCCGCAGCGTCGCCGCGGGCGCCAGTGCGGTGCTGTGGATCGGCGGCGAGGCCGGCTCGGGCAAGACCACGCTGGCCGCGGCCGCCGCGGCCCGGCTCCGGGTGGCCGGCTGGCGGACCGTGCACGGCCGGTGCCAGGAGGTCCACGGCGCACCAGCGGGCTGGGCGTGGACCGAGGTGCTCCGCGAACTGGTCGATTCGACGGATCTCGACCGGCAGGCGCTGGCCCCGCTGCTGCACGACGGCGCCGCCGCCGACCAGGGCACGTTCTGGCTGGGACAGGCGGTGGCCGACGCGCTGAGCGCCGTCGCCGACGATCAGCCCCTGGCCGTCGTGCTCGACGATCTGCACCGCACAGACGGCCTCACGCTCGAGTTGTTGCGCCTGGTGGCCGACCGCATCCAGGACCACCGCGTGCTGGTGATCGCGACATACCGCCCGTCGGAGGACCGCGGTGAACTCGAGGTGGCGCGCGCGGCACTGACGGTCCACACGTCCGCGCACCTGATTCTCGGCGGCCTGGACGCCGCGGCCACCGCCGCGGTCGCCGCCGACTGCGGACTGACCACCAGCGGCGAAGCCCTGCGCCTGCTGCGTGAGCGCACCGGCGGCAACCCGCTGTTCGTCCGTGAGCTGGCCCGGCTGATGGCCGCTGAAGGACCGGACGCGGTGTGGGCGTCGGTGCCGGTCGGCGTGCGTGACGTGCTGCGGCGCCGGCTGGCCCGGCTGCCAGGGCAGACCGTCACCGCCCTGCGGCAGGCCGCGGTGCTGGGCCGCGACATCGACGTCGACCTGTTGGCCGAACTGGGTCGCAGCGACCCCGACGACCTGCTCGACGCCCTGGAACCGGCCGTCCTGCTGGGCCTGCTCGACGAGCCGACGCCGGGCCGGCTGCAGTTCGCGCACGGGCTGGTCCGCGACACGCTCTACGAAGACACCTCGAAACTGCGCCGGTCCCGATTGCATGCCGCCGCGCTGGGACTGCTGCGCGCACCCGGTCGCTCGGTTGACCACGCTGCCCTGGCCCACCATGCCGTCGCCTCGGCCACCGCGGAGACTGCTTCGGCCGCAGCCGATTTCGCGACCGCTGCCGCGCGGGACGCGGGTTCGGTGGGAGCCCATGCGGAGGCCGCCCGGCAATGGCGGGCCGCGGTGCAGATGCTGGAACTCGCGGCCAGCCGTGCTCTCGCCCCCACCGAGGCGATGCTGGACCAGGACATCGAGGTCCGCTGTGGACTGATCGCCGCGCTGGCGCAGTCCGGCGACGCCGTCACGGCGCGCAGCGAGATGAAGTGCGCGCTGCAACTGGTGTCGGGCCGGTCGCGCGACGACCTGGTGGTGCGCATCCTCACCGCGTGGGACACCCCGCTGGTGTGGCGGGACCGGGAGTACGACGAATCTGACGGCCAGATGATCGGGCTGCTGCGCCATGTGCTGGCCGGTGACGTTGCCGCGGCCGACCGGATTCGCCTGCTCAAAGCGCTCTACGTGGAACTCGAGGGCAACGACCCCGAAGGCGCACTGGCCGCCAGCACCGAGATGCTCGCACTGGCCCGCCAGGTGTACGCCGGCGATCCCGGGGCGGGCCGTCTGCTGTGCACGGCACTCAACGTCCACGCATTCTGCGCGCTCGGGCCCGACCTCGACACCGAGCGGGACGCGCTCGCCGCCGAACTGCTGCAGACCGCCGAAGCCGCCGAACAGGCCGACTATCAGGCGGTGGCGCACTGGCTGCTGTCGCTGGCCGCCGGCAACCGCTCCGACCTGGTGACGGCCAAGCGGCACGTCGACCTCGCGGTCGCGCGGGCGAGCACCGGCCAGCTGGTGCACCTCCTCGGCGTGCTGGGCCTGTTCCAGGCCCGGATGTACCTGCTGGCCGGTCGTCTGGAGGAGGCGGTGAGCGCCTACACCGACCTGGCGGCGCGCATGGCCGAGAACGGGGCCGCCAACGGTGCCAAGCTCGCGATGGTCGGCCGGGTGACGGGCGAGTTCTGCCTCGGAGATCTGGGCCTGCTGGCCGACGAGCTGGTGTTCTTCTACCGAGAGATCTCGGTCGCCGCGCTGGACGCGGCGGTGCTGGCGCTGGTCGCGCGCGGCCGCGAGGCCGAGGCCCGGCAGCTGTGGCAGGACCGCAAACCGATTGAACGGGCGTACTTCTGGGTGCCGTTCACCGTGCTGCGGGTCAATGCCGCCGTGGCGCTGGGCGATGTCGACGAGGCCCGCGCGCGGGCCGCCGAACTCGAGCCGTACTCGGGCCTGATCGCCGGCCTCGGCGTCGACGGTCTGATGGTCGGCCCCGTCGACGACGCGCTGGCCGCGGCCGCCGACGTGCTGGGCCGGCCCGACGACGCCCGCGGGTACCGCGTGGCCGCCGAGGCGCTGCGGGCGCGGCTCGCCGCCGAGGCCCGCGGCTTCATCGACTAGCCAAGGATTCCAACGGGCTCTGCGCGAGGTCTCCGAAGACTGTGCGCATCACGCGCCGGTGCCGCAGCGCCAGCACGGTGAGCATGGCCCGCAGCCCGATGCCCAGCTGCCCCGCCATCGAGGCCCGCTCGTCGTCGGTCATCACCGCGAGCGAGCGCGGACCGTCGAACGACATCCGGCTGCCGGCCCGGGCGGCCGCTTCCACCGACTCCCAGTCGGCGACCGACACATGCTCGGTGATGAGCGGGAACAGATCCTGTTCTTCGTCGTTGATGTGCTCGGTCAGCATCGCGGTGAGTTCGGCCAGCTCGAAGGCCATGAGGAACGCGACCTTGCGGTCACCGTTGGACAGCCGGAATGCCGCCGCGCGGGCGCGCAGCTGATCCAGGCGCGGGTCCAGCGCGGCGTGGTCGTCGGTGAGTTCGCTCAGATCCAGGTGGTCGCCCACGCTGGCCTGGATCACCGGCCACAGCACGGTGTCCTCGGTGCTGTGGTGGTGGTGGATGGAGTCGCACAGCATCTCGATGTACTGCGAGATGGCGCGCGCCCTGGCTGGTGTGCAGATGACATTGCGGTCGCGCACGGCCTTGGCCAGCTCGGTGAGCCGGACCAGGTCGACGAGCATGGCGCGGTGCGCGAGCGTGATGCCCAGCAGGTCGGGCATGGGTTCGCCGGCCTGGCGGGGTGTCACGGTGACGGGATGGAGGGAGGTGGGCACAGCAGACTCCTTGGTGGTCAGGTTGGTGGACAGCCTGGCCGCCGTGACTTAAGCGCGACTTGGTTGCGGCTTGTCGGTGCTGGTCACGGCCGCAGTAGGGTGGCAGCCATGATCGATCTCGACCTGGACGACATGCGTGGCTGGTTCGGCTTCGGGGTGGCGGGCAACTTCGCCGGACACCTCGAACAGGCCGGGGAGGCAGTCGATTTCGTCAACGTCCGGTCGGAGGGTGGGGCACCCAAGGGCATCTTCCCGTGGTACGCGCCGGGTAGCGACACCTTCCTCGGGGAGTTTCCGCTGTCGACGGATTCGGTCATCCTGCCGGTGAGTGAGACCCCGCTGAACCTGCAGATCGAGCCGGAAGTCGGCCTGGCGTGTGAGGTGTCTTGGTCGGGCGACCGGGTGGTCGGGCTGCGGCCGTTCGCGCTGGGCGCGTTCAACGACTGCTCGATCCGCCGGCCGGGCGCCCCGAAGATCAGCCACAAGAAGAACTGGGGCCCGGCGTCCAAGGGTGTGGCCCCTCGGTTCTTCGAGATCGACGACCTGAGCCCCGACGGCCCGACGTCCTCGCTGCACCTGGCCAGCTTCCTGGACGACGGCTGCGACGATGGGGCCGGCACCGAGCACGCGTACGGCCAGGACAGCCCGCTGCTGGGCTACTCGTACTACGGGACCCAGCTGCTGGAGTGGATCGTCGACCGGCTGGCCAACCAGAAGGGTTCGGACGACACGCCTCTGGAGGATGTCGGCGCCCTGATGGTCGCCAGCGGTCACCCGACGCACCTGCTCGTCGGCATCGGCGCGACGCGGTACACCGAGCTGGGGGAGTCCACCTACCTCAAGCCGGGCGACCAGGCCATCGTGCGCGTGTACGACACCGCGTCCGACGACGTCTCGGAACTGCGGCAGACGGTGCGCGCCGCGGATTAGCCCGAATTACCTCGCTGATTTGGGCGTAGCATGGGTGCACGTCGGGGCCATCGGCCGGAGGTATCGATCATGTTCGACTCGACCCGCTCGTTCGCCGTCACGTCTGTGGCAATTCTCGCGTTGAGCTTCAGCAGCGCCGTGGCCGCAGCCGACCCCCCGGGGCCGGGGACCCCATGCGGCCAGGACAAGGTGATCACGTCCATCAACACCTGTGAGCCGCTCAACGCGTCGTGCACCGGCTACGACGGCATGCTGATCGGCCGCGTCGCCGCGGACGGGCGGTGCGTGATTCCCGGGCTCGAGGGCACCAGGTGGTAGCGCGGCTGGGCTGACGCCGCCGTTTTCGTCAACCTCGACGAGCGTTCTGCTCTCCCAGCAACTGGTCCAACGTGGCCAGAAACTCTTTTGGCCGCAACGGGGTACAGGCCGGCGCCGGGGTGGTGCCGGGCACGTCCAGCGTCACGAGCGTCGACTTGATGGGCCGCCAGATGTCCAGCGGCAGCCACCGGCGCGGGTCGGTGCCGCCCCAGATCAGGAACCGGTCCATGATGAGGCCGAGCGACTCCGACTTGTAGCCGCGGACCGAGCCCAGCGGGATGATCTTCGAGGTGCCCGACGGAAAGTGGTAGCGACGCAACGTGATCGCCTGCCGATCCAGGAAGATCTGGCCGTCGTCGTAGTGCGCGTCCGAGCGAGCGCCGGAGTGGGCGCTGGTCACCGCTTGGTGCTCCGTAATTCGTGTCCCCTGGACGTCAGGCAGCGGCCGTTGTCCAGGTTCCACTGCCAGCCGTGCAGGTTGCACGTGAGGGTGTTGCCCTCGACGATGCCGAACTTCGACAGGTCGGCCTTCAGGTGCGGGCACCGACGCTGAATCTCGTAGCCGCCCAGCTCGATTGATGCTGAAGTGTCATGCGCCTCGGCGAACCAGCCGTCGGCGTACGCGATGCGCTCGTCGGTGAGGCACTTGAAGAACGTGTACAGGTACTCGTTGTAGCCGCCGACCCGCCACGCCTCGAAGCGCGTGGACAGGAAAATGGTGTTCACCCAGTCCGGCTCGTCGTCCCGCAGCACGGTACGCACCAGCTCGGGCGCGATGCCGAAGCCGTAGCGGAACTTCTCGTCCGGAATCGCTTCGCGCACCGCCCGTTTCGGGAAGTCCAGCACCACGGTTTCGGCGCCGATCCGGAGCTCGACAGGGTAGCCGATGCCGTCGCAGATCTGGTCGCTTTGTGCCATGATCGGCTCGAACTTGGCGCGCAGCGGGTCCAGCAGAGGTTCGCCGGAAGCCGGTGCCCACGAAGCCTTTTCGGCAGCCAGGACCGGCGCCATCCGCTGGGCGTAGGCCTCGATGTACGCGGCCGTGCCGGTGGTGAAGATCGCCTCGGCCTCGGCGTCGGGGATCGGATGCACCAGCGAATCCAACGTGGAGCCGGTGAACGAGGCGACCGTGCCGGGGATCATCAGCAGCCCGCGGTCATGACCGTGCTGGCGCATCTGGTCCAGGAACACCGCCTGGTTGGGGAAGATGTTGGCCGGATCGCCGTGATCGTCGTTGAGCGAGCGCAATTCGGGATCCAGGAAGCACGGCGGCCCCGCCGACGGCACCACCCAGGTGGCGCCGACCTGTGCGATGTACTGGCGACAGCGGTCCATTCCCCGCTGCCGCTTCTGGATGCCGAAGGCCTCCTTGGCGCGGGCCGGCATGTCGTAGACCATCGGGTACCAGATGGCCCCCGAGTACTGCAGCATGTGCACGTCGACGTGCCCGAAGGCCGAGTCCAGGACATCCAAATCTATGGGGCGGGCGTCGTTCATGTTGAACGCGACGGTCTCACCGTCGGACACCACCAGGCCCGAGTCGCCGATCGGGCCGTCGGCCGGGGCGCGCAGGGCGATGATCATCACGTCCAGATCGCCCTTCGGCCCGCTCACGCGGTGCTTCACCGAATCGGTGGTCTCGAAGAATGTGTGGAAGCCGAGGGCCTCGAGTTCGCGGCGCAGGTCCGGCACCGGGTAGTCCGGCAGCAGCACCGTCGCGTCCTTGTTGACGTGGGCGCGCAGGTGCTCCGGGTCGAAGTGGTCCTTGTGCAGGTGGCTGACGTACACGTAGTCGCAGTTGCCGAGAGCGTCCCAGTCCAGCCCGCTGTTGTCCGGGAACGGGAACCACGATGCGAAGTAGGCAGGGTTCACCCACGGGTCGCACAGAATGCTGCCCGCGGCGGTATCGATCCGGAATCCGGCGTGCCCAACGCTTGTGACCTGCACAAATGCCCCTTTTGGCGGTGGAGAGTTCGCCAGCGAGTCTAGCGGGATGTCCCGGTGTGTCAGCCGGCGTCCCAGAGCGCGCGGTAGTAGTCGATACGCGCGTCGTCCCGGGCCACCCCGTAGGCGTCCAGCAGGGCGGCCTCGTAGTTGCCCGGGTAGTTCCAGTCCAAGGACATGGTGGCGATGGCCAGGTCGGCCCACCGGTCGGCCACTCCGAGGTCCCCGATGTCGACGTGTCCGACGAACGCACCGTCGGCACTCATCAGGGTGTTCGGTACGCAGGCGTCACCGTGGCAGACCACGAGCCGGTCCGGGTCCGGGACGTCCACGACCCAGGAGGGCCGTTCGAACGGGCAGCCCTCGACCGGCAGTGCGTCGTGCATGGCACGCAGGCCGGCGCCGATCGCGCGAGCCGCGGTCTCGGGGTCGTCGGACCACAACGGGTCGACGGCGGAGCGGCCGGGCAGCCCTGCGGTGTGCAACCACCCCGCGCTTGCGCCGAGTACGGGCGGGACGGCGATGTACTTCCCGGCCCAGCGCAGTCGGACCGCTTCGTCGGTCAGCAAGGCGGCGTGCTCGGCCGGGTAGGTCTTCACGTACTCGTCGCCGGCGCCGATGGCGAACGTCACGCCACCGAGTTCGTTCTGCCAGACCGCGGTCACGGGACGGCCGCCGGCGAGCGCGTCGACGACGTCGGGAATGGGGACCGGGCCGGTGGGGAACGTCATGCTTCTAGCCTTGCGTACCTTGGCATGCCTTCTTACGCACGGTACCGACGGTCCGCACTAGGCTGATGTCCGTGGAACCGGTATATGGCACCGTCATCAAGCTTGCGCGCACGGTGTGGCGGGTGCAGGGCCTGAAATTCACCATCACAGGCGCGGAGAACCTGCCGGTCAGCGGCGGCGCGGTGGTCGCCATCAACCACACCAGCTACTTCGACTTCACGTTCGCCGGGCTGCCCGCCGTCCTGCAGAAGCGGGGCCGCAAGGTGCGGTTCATGGCGAAGAAGGAAGTCTTCGACAACAAGTACGGCGGCTGGCTGATGCGCAAGATGCGGCACATCGCGGTCGACCGCGGCAGCGGCGCCGACTCGTACGCCGAGGCCGTCAAACAACTCAAGGCGGGCGAGCTGGTCGGCGTCTACCCCGAGGCCACCATCAGCCGCAGCTTCGAGATCAAGGCGTTCAAGTCGGGCGCGGCGCGCATGGCGATCGAGGCCGACGTGCCGATCGTCCCCCACATCATCTGGGGCGCCCAGCGGATCTGGACCAAGGGCCATCCGCGCAACATGCGCCGCCCCAAGGTGCCCATCTACATCCACGTCGGCGAGCCCATCTACCCGACGCTGCCCGCTGCCGAGCTGACGGCGCTGCTGCACGCCCGGATGCAGCACCTGCTGTCGGAGGTCCAGGATCGGTACCCCGAACATCCGGCAGGCGAGTTCTGGGTGCCGCACCGGTTGGGCGGCGGTGCGCCGACGCTGGCCGAGGCCGACCAGATGGATCTCGACGAAGCTCGTGAGAAGGCGGCCAGGCGGGCGGCGCGGCAGGCGGAAGGGGCGCCGGAATAGCGCCATGGAGCCAGTCTTCCGCGGCATCGAGATTGCCGCCAAGGCGGTGGTCGCCGCTACTGGAACCCGGATCACTTATCAAGGGCTGGAACACATTCCGGATACCGGTGGCGCAGTGATCGCGATCAACCACACCGCTTATGTCGACTTCCTGCCGGCCCGGTCGCCGCGGTGATGGCGATGTTGCAGCAAACCATGACCGATCAACTGCATGTCGTGCAGGAGGACTACCCACACCCGGCGGGTGAGTATTGGGTGCCCCGCCGGTTGGGCGGAGGTGCCCCGACGCCTGAGGAGGCCGAAGTGCTGGAGAAGGCCGAACGGGCCCGCCGGGAAGCCGGGGACCGCTGATGCTGCCGGCGCTGATTGCCACCGATGTCGACGGCACGCTGCTCGATGCCCATGAGCGGGTGACGCCGCGGACACGCGCCGCCGTGCAGGCCGCGGTCGCGAACGGCGCCAAGTTCGTGCTCGCCACCGGCCGGCCGCCCCGCTGGATTCCGCCGGTGGTGGAGGGGCTGGGGCTGGCGCCCCTGGCGGTGTGCGCCAACGGTGCGGTGCTCTATGACGCCGCGACGGACCGGATCGTCTCGGCCCACACCTTGAGCCCGGATGCGTTGGGCGAGTTGGCCGAAATCGCCACCCGGGTGATCCCGGGTGTCGGGCTGGCGGTCGAGCGGGTGGGCCGCACCGCGTTCGACGAGTCCATGCCGCAGTTCGCGAGTTCACCCGGCTACGAGCACGCCTGGCACAACCCGGACAACACCGAGGTGTCGGTCGAGGACATGCTCAGCGTGCCGGCGGTGAAGCTGTTGATCCGCAAGGCCGGCGCGCACAGCGCCGATCTGGCCGCGGCACTGGCTCCGCATATCGGCGTCACCGGCGACCTGACCTATTCGACCAACAACGGACTGATCGAGGTGGTGCCGCTGGGCATCAGCAAGGCCACCGGCGTGGCCGAGATCATCCACCCGTTGGGGCTGGGCGCCGAGGATGTGGTGACGTTCGGCGACATGCCCAACGACATCCCGATGCTGAGCTGGGCCGGCTTGGGTGTCGCGATGGGCAATGCACACCCGGAGGCCGTGGCGGCCGCAGACGAGGTCACCACGACCAACAGCGACGACGGTGTGGCGCGGGTGCTCGAACGCTGGTGGCTTTAGCCGCGCGACGATCAAGCGGCGAGAGACGAGCCGCGATGAGGAGTGCGGCAATCGGGCCGGAGCCGCCCCGCGCTAGCTCTGCATATCGATGCGGCTGAACCGCTCGAGCTGCACCGGCTCCTGCTTCGGCGGCGGCGGAAGCTCTTGCGGCACACCGTCGATGACGCGCGTGACGGTCCCGGTCTCGCGGTCGAAGTTGAGGGTGCCGTGCTGGAAGTTCTGCACGATCCATTGCGGCTCCGGGATCTCGCCGCTGGTCGGCAGTCCGAGAGCGCCGCGCTCGAAACCCAGTGCGCCCCAGGCGTCGTAGAGGGCCCCGGTCAGTGGCTGGGCGCCGGTGGCCGGTGACCAGTACATGGCGCCGTGGTCGAAGGTCGCATAGCGGGTCTGGCCGTCGGCCGCGGCCTCGGGCGAGGTCGCCACGCCGAGTGGGCCGGAGGCTCCGCCCATGGCCTGCCACTTGTCGAAGATCGCACCGCCGCGCAGCATGTCCATCGCGCTCAGCGCGCCCGGTGGGGCAGTGAAAGATGCTGCGATGTCGCGTAGTTCGCCCATCGCGGCGTACGCCGCGTTGCCCGGGCAGTCGGTGTTGCCGACGTCGCGGTGGGTGAAGATCGTCGGCAGGGTGGGCTTCGCGCCGGCCGGGAAATGGGTGAAGGTGCCGCCGCCGGAGGTCAGCACCACGCTGCCCAGGGGATTGACGTGGTCCAGGCTCAGCCGCCAGCCGATGAGCCTGCCGGTCATCTTCAATTGCAGCGGGGTGGGAGGCACGGCGTCGAAGTCGCCGAGCATGGCCACGCCCCAGGTGTCGACGTTGAATCCACCGGTGTGCGACCCCTCGACGGGCTTCGTCATACCGCCGAAGCGGCCCTCGAAAACCTGCCCGTACTTGTCGACCAGTGCGTTGTAAGCGATGTCGCACCAACCCAATTCGCGGGTGTGGTACTCGTAGATCGAGCGCACGATGCCGGCGGAATCCTCGGGCGAGTAGTCGTTACTACCGGCGGTGTGGTGGACGATTGCCGCGCGCACGCCGCGGTCGTAGACCGGTTGTCCGCAGCGGACGCTCTCGTTGGCGCCCCACTGCGCGCGGCTGATGATGTTCGGTGGCTGGTTCGGGGCCGAGACCGCGGTCGGCTGGAACTGGACGTCGGCCGGCGCCTGCGGCGGACTGATCAGCACTGCTTTCATGCTCGGCCCCAACGGCTTCTCGACGTCGACAGGGCGGTACCCGAGGCCGGGGCCCTGCGGTCGGTCTGCGGCGGGTGGGGTGGCAGGGGCCTCGGCGGGCCGGGTCACCGCGATCTGGACGGTCGTGGTGCGGCCGACGAACACGGGCTCGGTACCGCGGGTGGTGGCGTGCGCCTCGCCGACGCCGTCGGGCGCCTCCACCTCGTACCAGGGTCCCCAGGAGCCGTCGCCTTTCTGTGCTCGGACGCGGGCCGAGGTGCCGGTGAAGTCCGATGCGGTGAGCGCGACCAGAGAGAATGGGGTGTCCTGGTGGATTTCCCGGACGGTCTGTCCGCCGCCGACACCGGCCAGTGGCTGCGTGTGGAGCTCGGGCGCTGACGGTTTGTCGTCCGTCAGGCCGGGGATGCTCGGGATGCCGCTGATCGCCAACGGCACCATCACGACGGTCGCCGCCAGGGCGGACAGCAGTATTGACGGTGCAGGGCGACGGGGCGGCACAACGCGCATGTTACGTATGTGTCAGGTGTTGCCAATGTTTCGACACGGATTACTGAGCTGTCAATTCCTTGCGATACGCCGCAACGGCACCGCAGAGCCGTGGGGCTTCTGCGGTGCCGTCTTGGTTACAGGTCTTCAGTTGTGTGTGGTGACGGGAGTTCAGGCGGCCGGCAGGGCCGGTGCGGCCGCGGCGGCTGCCGCGGGTGCGGCCTGCGCGGACTTCACCGCAGAGGTGATGGCCGGCACGACCATGCCCTTGAGCAGATCGATCGCCTGGGTCGCGCCCAGCTGGTTGGCCGCGCTGGTCAGGTCGCTGATCAACCCGCCGCCACCGCTGCTCGACCCGGCGCCGAGGCCCTCGCCGCCGCCCAGTCCGACCGACGGGTCACCGAGGATCGGGTAGCTGCCGCCCAGCCCCTGGCCGGGGCCGAGGCCCAGGCTGGCGTTGGGGTCGGTCATCGGCATGCCCGCGCCGCCGAGGCCGGCCGGGCTTGCGCCGAGGGGCGGCGTCGTCAGACCCGTGGCACTCAGGCCGGGTGCGGTCAGCCCGGGCGTGCTCGCGCTCGGGAGGGTCGCGCCCGGGGTTGTCAGACCCGGAGTCGTCAGGCCCGGAGTCGTCAGGCCCGGAGTCGTCAGGCCCGGCGTGAGCGCTGACGGGCTGGTGGTGCCCAGGCCGGCCGGCGGGGTCAGGCCAGGAGCGGTCGCCCCGGTCGGCGGGGTCAACCCGGGTGCGGTCAGTCCGGTCGGCGTGGTCAGCCCGGTCGACGGAGTGGTCCCGAGACCAGGGGTCAGACCGGCCGGCGGAGTGAGCCCACCCGCCGGCGTCAGGCCGGCCGGAGGCGTCAGTCCGGGGGTGGTGCCCAGGCCAGGGGTCAGGCCGCTCTGCGGTGACAGTCCGGGGGTGAGTCCGGTCAGGGGGCTGGGGGAGCCCCCGGCGCCACCCATGAGGTTCGGCAGGTTGACCCCGAACTGGGACAGGCCCTGCGACAGCGCGGACATGACCTCGTTGGGGAGGTCGGTGACCAGCGCGGCCTGGACGAATTCCCGGTGCTGCGGAGTCGGGTTCGCCGGAGTCATCTCGGCGACCGCCACGAGTGCGATCGGACTTGCGACGGCCACTGCGGCGACTGCGCTCATGGCTGTCGAGAGCTTGCGTCGACGTCGGTTCGGCACGGAAGTCTCCTCAAATCTGTGGGGCACATGCAGCCGTGAGGCGCATGTTCGGTGTGGGTGGCTGTCTGGTTTCGGCCGGCTTGCCGAGTAGACAGCTCCGACGCATTCGATGTTAAAGCTGTGATTAGTGGGATTAGAGTGACGATGCGGAATCGTGAGCGAATTGCGACCGGCCCGCGCACTGGCAGGGCCGACAGGGTGTTTTCGGGCCGAACGGCCTCTGTCGGATACCCTGAACGCCGATGACCTCCGCTGATTCCCGGGGCGCTGCGACCCAGTCCTCCGGCCCTTATGACCTCATCGTCGTCGGCTCCGGATTCTTCGGGCTGACGATTGCCGAGCGCGCGGCAACTCAACTCGACAAGCGGGTGCTGGTCGTGGAGCGCCGGCACCATCTCGGCGGTAACGCCTACTCGGAAGCCGAGCCGGAAACCGGCATCGAGGTGCACAAGTACGGCGCCCACCTGTTCCACAACTCCAATCAGCGGGTGTGGGACTACGTGCGGCAGTTCACCGACTTCACCGGCTACCAGCACCGCGTGTTTGCCATGTACGGCGGCCAGGCCTATCAGTTCCCGATGGGTCTGGGCCTGGTGTCCCAGTTCTTCGGGCGCTACTTCAGCCCGAACGAGGCCCGCGCCCTGATCGCCGAGCAGTCCGCCGAGATCAACACCGACGATGCGCAGAATCTCGAAGAGAAAGCCATCTCGCTGATCGGCCGGCCGCTCTACGAAGCCTTCGTCAAGGGCTACACCGCCAAGCAGTGGCAGACCGACCCCAAGGACCTGCCCGCGTCGATCATCAGCCGCCTGCCGGTGCGCTACAACTTCGACAACCGCTACTTCAACGACACCTATGAGGGGCTGCCGGTCAACGGGTACACCGCCTGGCTGGAGAACATGGCCGCCGACGAGCGTATCGACGTGGTGCTGAACACCGACTGGTTCGACGTCCGCCAAGAGCTCCGGGATGCGTCCCCCGAGGCTCCGGTGCTGTACACCGGCCCCCTCGATCGCTACTTCGACTACTCCGAGGGCCGGCTGGGCTGGCGCACCTTGGATTTCGAGATGGAAGTGTTGCCCATCGGCGACTTTCAGGGCACCCCAGTCATGAACTACAACGACCCTGACGTCCCGTTCACCCGGATTCACGAGTTCCGGCACTTCCACCCCGAACGGGACTACCCGACCGACAAGACCGTCATCATGCGGGAGTACTCGCGCTTCGCCAACGACGACGACGAGCCGTACTACCCGATCAACACCGATTCGGACCGCGCGATCCTGGCCGCCTACCGGGCCCGGGCCAAGGCCGAGACCGAGGAGAACCGCGTGCTGTTCGGGGGCCGTCTGGGCACCTATCAGTACCTCGACATGCACATGGCCATCGCCAGTGCGCTGAACATGTACGACAACGTCCTGATGCCGCATCTGCGTGACGGCGCAGCGCTCGGCGATGCCGTCACAGAAAGTAGCTGAAAACCATGAGCGATATTCCGTCCGGCGCGCTGGCGTCGGGGCAGTCCCGTGCCGTGAGTCTGCTGTCTCGCGTCATCCTGCCCCGGCCGGGTGAGCCCCTCGACGTTCGCAAGCTGTACATCGAGGAGTCGGCCACCAACGCCCGGCGCGCCCACGCCCCGACCCGCACCACGCTGGAAATCGGTACGGAGTCCGAGGTTTCGTTCGCCACCTACTTCAACGCCTTCCCGGCCAGTTACTGGCGGCGCTGGTCGATCCTGACCTCGGTCGTGCTGCGGGTCGAGTTGACCGGCAGCGCGCGGGTGGACGTCTACCGGTCGAAGGCGACCGGCGCGCGAATCACCGTGGGCGGCAGCGAAATTGCCAGCGGCGACGACGGCCTCCCGGCAGTGGTCGAGTTCGAGATCGGCCTGGAGCCGTTCGAGGACGGCGGCTGGATCTGGTTCGACATCACCACCGACAGTCCGGTGACGGTGCACAACGCCGGGTGGTACGCCCCGGTGGAAGCGCCCGGGCGGGCGAACATCACGATCGGTATCCCGACCTTCAACCGGCCGGCCGACGCCGTCAACGCCCTCGCGGCGCTGACCTCGGATCCGTTGGTGGACAACGTAATCGGTGCGGTTATCGTGTCCGACCAGGGCGCCAGCAAGGTCAAGGACCATCCCGACTTCGCGGCTGCGGCGGCTCCGCTGGCCGACCGGCTGACCATCCACAACCAGCCCAACCTCGGCGGCTCCGGCGGCTACAGCCGGGTGATGTACGAGGCGCTGAAACACACTGACTGCGAACAGATTCTGTTCATGGACGACGACATTCGCATCGAGCCCGATTCGATCCTGCGGGCGCTGGCCCTCAGCCGCTTCGCCAAGAAGCCGACGTTGATCGGTGGGCAGATGCTCAACCTGCAGGAGCCCTCGCACCTGCACGTCATGGGCGAGATGGTCGACGCGGAGAACTTCATGTGGAGCGGCGCCGTCAACACCGAGTACGACCACAACTTCGCCAAATACCCGCTGAACGACGAAGAGGAGTACCGCAGCCGAATCCTGCACCGCCGCATCGACGTCGACTTCAACGGCTGGTGGATGTGCATGATCCCGCGGACGGTCGCCGAGGAACTGGGACAGCCGGTGCCGCTGTTCATCAAATGGGACGACGTCGAGTATGGACTGCGCGCGGGTGAACACGGCTACCCGACCGTGACTCTGCCCGGCTGCGCCATCTGGCACATGGCGTGGAGCGACAAGGACGACGCCATCGACTGGCAGGCGTACTTCCACCTGCGCAACCGCCTGGTCGTCGCGGCGCTGCACTGGGACGGCAACATTCGCGGACTGCTCGCCAGTCACATGAAGGCGACTATCAAACACCTTCTGTGCCTTGAATATTCGACGGTCGCCATCCAGAACCACGCGATGGATGACTTCCTGGCCGGGCCGGACAATCTGTTCACCATCCTCGAGTCCGCGCTGCCCGAGGTGCGGGCGATGCGCACCGAGTTCCCGGATGCGGTGGTGCTGGAAAGCGCGACCACGCTGCCCGCGCCGTCGGACAAGAAGTGGCGCCGCAAGGTCAAAATCCCCACCAGCGTGCCGTCGATCGCGCTGCGTCTGAGCCGTGGTGTCGTGCACCAGCTCAAGCCTCACGATCCGGAAAACCATGTGCGGCCGCAGATCAACGTCGCGACGCAGGACGCCCGCTGGTTCTCGCTGTGCATGGTCGACGGCGTCACCGTCACCACCGCCGACGGCCGCGGTGTGGTCTACCGCCAGCGTGACCGCGAGAAGATGTTCGAGTTGCTGCGTGAGTCGGCCAAGCGTCAGGTGCAGTTGGCCCGCAAGTTCAACCGCCTGCGGAAGGTGTACCGCAACGCATTGCCGGAGCTGACGAGCCAGGCGAAGTGGGAGAGCGTGCTGCTGGCCTCTCAGACCGAATCGGCCGGTGCTAGGTGAGCCTCGAAGGTAACCCCGATCCGGAGCCGGGCGAACCCGTCGCCGACTCCCCGCGCGGTGAGGACGCCATCCTGGTCGGCGTTCAGTCCGCGCTGACCGGTCGTCCCGGCGTGCTCGCCGGAGCCCGCGTGCTGTCCCACTTCGGCGAACACAGCCTGGGCTGGTTCGCCGTCTGCGGCCTCGGTGCGTTGCTGCAGCCGCAGCGCCGCCGGGCCTGGGTGACCGCGGGTGTCGGCACCTTCGTCGCCCATGCGGCCGCGGTGCTGATCAAGCGGGTCATCAAGCGCGAGCGCCCGCAGCATCCGGCCATCGCGGTCAACGTCGGCACTCCGAGCCGGCTCAGCTTCCCCTCGGCGCACGCGACGTCGACCGCTGCGGCCGCGATCCTGATCGGCCGGGCCACGGGCCTGCCGCTGCCGTGGTTCCTGGTGCCGCCGATGGCGTTGTCGCGCTTGGTTCTCGGCGTGCACTATCCCACTGACGTGCTGACCGGTGTCGTGGTGGGAACCGTGGTCGCCGAATCGGTCGGGGCGGTTTCCGATCGATCGGCCAGAGCGCGAACTGCAGAGGTGAAGGCATGACCGAACAGACGCAGCAGCTGGGGCCGCCGAAGAACCTGGCCGCCGGCATCATCAAGGCGCTGCGCCCGCGGCAGTGGGTGAAGAACGTCCTGGTGTTGGCCGCCCCGCTGGCGTCGCTCGGTGCTCAGGGACACGCCTACAGCTACAGCGAGGTCTTCAAGGACGTCAGTGTGGCGTTCGTGGTGTTCTGTCTGGCCGCATCGTGTATCTACCTCATCAACGACGCGCGTGATGTCGAGGCCGACCGGGTACACCCCACCAAGCAGTACCGGCCGATCGCGGCGGGCGTCGTGTCTGTTCAGCTGGCCTACAGCATGGCGGTGGTGCTCGGTGTCGCCTCTCTGGGCATCTCGTGGTGGCTCACGCCCAGCCTGGCCATCGTCATGGCGGTTTATCTCGCGACGCAGCTGGCCTACTGCTTCGGTCTGAAACACCAAGCGGTGCTGGACATCTGCATCAACTCGTCGGGCTTCCTGATCCGCGCCATCGCCGGTGGCGCGGCCGCCGGGATCCCGCTGTCCAAGTGGTTCCTCCTGGTGTTCGCGTTCGGCTCGCTGTTCATGTCGGCCGGAAAGCGTTACGCCGAACTGCAACTCGCCGAGCGCACCGGCGCCAAGATCCGCAAGGCGCTGGAGTCCTACACGAGCAGCTACCTGCGGTTCGTCTGGACGCTGTCGGCCACGGCCGTGGTGCTCTGCTACGGATTGTGGGCCTTCGAGGGCAACAAGGGCCCGTGGTTCGCGGTGTCGATGGTGCCGTTCACCATCGCGATCCTGCGCTACGCCGTCGACGTCGACAGTGGTGCTGCGGGTGAACCCGAGGAGATCGTGCTGAACGACCGAGTGCTGCAGCTGCTGGGCGTGGCCCTGGTCGCAACCCTCGTCGCCGCGATTCTGCCCGGGCTGATCCGGTGAGTGACTCGCCCGCTCGGCAATTGCTGCGCGGGCCGGTCTTCCCGTATGGCCGGGCCGCGCGGATCAGCCTGTGGCTGAGCGTCGTGGTGTGTGCCGCATTGTTCGGCTGGGGCGCCTGGCAGCGCCGGTGGATCGCCGACGACGGTCTCATCGTGTTGCGCACCGTGCGAAACCTGTTGGCCGGCAACGGCCCCGTTTTCAACGTCGGTGAGCGGGTCGAATCCAACACCTCGACGCTGTGGACCTATCTGGTCACGCTCGGGGCCTGGATCGGTGGCTCGGTGCAGCTCGAGTACGTGGCCCTGGCCCTGGCCCTGACGCTGAGCGTGGCGGGCCTGGTCTTCGCGATGCTCGGCACCGGCCGGCTGTACGCCCCCGGCCTGCGGGGCCGGCGCGCGCTGCTGGTCCCGGCCGGCGCACTGGTCTACATGGCCGTGCCGCCCGCCCGTGACTTCGCCACCTCAGGCCTGGAGAACGGCCTGATCATGGCCTACCTGGGACTGCTCTGGTGGATGATGGTGTGCTGGTCACAGGGCCCGATTGCTCCTCCCGTCCGCAGCGGTCTCATTGCTCCTCCCGTCCGCAGCGGCCCGAGCGAAGCCGACGCCAATGTCACCAGCGCCCGTTTCGACGGCGCGCTCGCCTGCCTGGCGGGCCTGTCGGTCATGGTGCGGCCCGAGTTGGCGCTGATCGGCGGCGTGGCACTGGTCATGCAGCTGGTCGCGGCCCGGGGCCGGCATCGCCGCGTGATCATTGTGGTGGCCGGCGGCCTGATCCCGATTGCCTTCGAGATCTTCCGGATGGGTTACTACGGCCTGTTGGTGCCGATCACCGCGCTGGCCAAGGACGCCACCGGTTCCAAATGGCAGCAGGGCTTCGTCTATCTCAGCAACTTCAACCGGCCGTACCTGTTGTGGATCCCGGCCGTGCTGACGGTGGCCCTGGCAATTGTGTTGTTCGTCACACACAGCCGGCCGTGGTGGGGCCAACCGGCGCCGCGCGGCTACCGCTCGTTGGCCCGCCGGGTCCAAAGCCCCACTGCCGTAGTGATATTCATGGCGGGCAGTGGTCTGGTGCAGGCGCTCTACTGGCTGCGCCAGGGTGGCGACTTCATGCACGGCCGGGTGCTCCTGGTCCCGCTGTTCTGCCTGGTCACGCCCATTGCGCTGATTCCGATCGTGCTCCCGGACGGCAAGAACATCGCCCGCGAGGTCGGCTACGCGCTGGCCGGTACGACGACGGCCCTGTGGCTGGCGGTGGTCGGCTGGTCGCTGTGGGCGGCCAACTCGCCGGGGCTCGGATACGACGCCACCCGGGTCACCTACTCCGGCATCGTCGACGAGCGGCGCTTCTACTCGCAGGCCACCGGGCACGCGCACCCGCTGACGGCGGCGGACTACCTGGACTACCCGCGCATGCGGGCGGTGCTGACGGCCATCGACAACACGCCGGTGGGTGCGTTGCTGTTGCCGTCGGGCAATTACGACCAGTGGGACGTGGTTCCGGCCATGCCGCCGCCGGTCCCGGACCCGAAGTCGCCGCCGCCGCCCAACTGGTTCGAAAAAGGCCCACACACAGTCTTTTTCACCAACCTCGGCATGATGGGCATGAACCTGCCGCTCGAGGTCCGGGTGATCGACCAGATCGGGCTGGCCAATCCGCTGGCCGCGCACACGGCACGGCTGGACGACGCGCGCATCGGTCACGACAAGGACCTGTTCCCGGACTGGGCGGTGGCCGAGGGCCCGTTCCTGCGCAAGCCGCCGTGGATTCCGACGTATCTGGACCAGGACTGGGTGGCGCAGGCGGCGGTCGCGCTGACGTGCCCGGAGACCGAGACGATGCTGAGCTCGGTGCGCGCGCCGATGGACTTCCACCGGTTCATGTCAAATCTGGTACACGCGTTCACATTTACGCGTTACCGGATCGATCGCGTGCCGTTATACGAGCTGCACCGCTGCGGGCTCGATGTGCCTCCGAAGCTGTCGACCCCTTACACTGGCTTACCGGCTACCGGTCCGTAGTTTCAGCGCATGAGCGCTGGCACGGTCTGAAGCGTAGGTAACGCCGGGGAACCATGCGGCGATAACCACTCGGGCGTGTGCGCCCGGCCTGATCGTCACCTCAACGGCAGAGGCGGTGGTGAGGGTTGTCCGTACGCCGTCATAGGAAAATTTAGGGAGCGGTATGAGTTTCGTTGGGAAGATGCGGTCGATGGCCAAGGCCATGCCGCGCCGGATGGCGGTTGCGGCCGTTGCCGCGGCAGCGCTGCCCGGTCTTGTCGGGGTCGTCGGTGAAACGGCGACTGCAGGGGCTTTCTCGCGTCCCGGTCTGCCGGTTGAGTACCTGCAGGTTCCGTCTGCGGCCATGGGTCGCGACATCAAAATCCAGTTCCAGAGCGGCGGCGCGGGTTCGCCGGCCGTCTACATGCTTGACGGCCTGCGTGCGCAGGACGACTTCAACGGCTGGGACATCAACACCGCCGCCTTCGAGTGGTACAACGGCTCGGGTATTTCGATGGTCATGCCGGTCGGCGGCCAGTCCAGCTTCTACAGCGACTGGTACAAGCCGGCTTGCGGCAAGGCTGGTTGCTCCACCTACAAGTGGGAGACGTTCCTGACCCAGGAACTGCCCGCTTACCTGCAGGCCAACAAGTCGGTCAAGCCGACCGGTGGCGCTGCTGTCGGTCTGTCGATGGCCGGTTCGGCCGCGATGACCCTCGCCATCTACCACCCGCAGCAGTTCATCTACGCGGGCTCGATGTCGGGCTTCCTGAACCTGTCCGAGGGCTGGTGGCCGTTCCTGGTCAACATCTCGATGGGTGACGCCGGCGGCTACAAGGCCGACGACATGTGGGGCTCCACTGGCGACCCGAACAACGCCTGGAAGCGCAACGACCCGATGGTCCAGATGGCCACGCTGGTCGCCAACAACACCCGCCTGTGGGTCTACTGCGGCGACGGCAACCCGAGCGACCTGGGCGGCGACAACGTGCCGGCCAAGTTCCTCGAGGGCCTGACCATCCGCACCAACCGCACCTTCCAGCAGAACTACCTGGCTGCCGGTGGTACCAACGGTGTGTTCAACTTCCCCAACAGCGGTACCCACGACTGGGGCTACTGGGGCCAGCAGCTGCAGGCCATGAAGCCTGACCTGCAGCGTGTGCTGGGTGCTTCGGGACAGGCGTAAGCGCTTGCTCCTGAGGTAAATCCTCTGGCAACAACTCGCACTGGCGGCGGCGACCTTCACGGGTCGTCGCCGCCAGTCGTTTATGTCCGGGTGAGCGCATATCCGGCCGATCACTGGCAACGTTCCCTCCCGTTGTTCGGTCACCATCTCCAGAGGTGATGTGGTTCACTACAACGCGGGTTCAGGACGCTCGGACGATCACGAACAGGTGAGGTTGGTTATGGGGTTGCAGGCAATGCGGGGGATGTTCCGGACGATGGCTGCGAGCGCAGCCGCGGTGGCACTCACCGCGGGCATGCTGACCGGCACCGGAACCGCCCGAGCCGCGGGCGTGGAGACGCTGATGGTGCCTTCGGCCGCGATGGGCCGGGATATCCCGGTGACGTTCTCCGGCGGCGGTCCGCACGCGGTCTATCTCCTCGATGCGTTCAATGCCGGTCCCGATGTGAGCAACTGGGTGACGGCCGGCAATGCCATGGGCACGCTGGCCGGTAAGGGCATCTCCGTGGTGGCCCCGGCCGGTGGCGCGTTCAGCTTCTACACCGACTGGGAGCAGGACGGCAGTAAGCAGTGGGAGACATTCCTGAGTCAGGAGCTCCCGGACTGGCTGGCGGCCAACAAGGGCCTGGCCCCGAACGGTCACGGTGTGGTCGGCGCGGCCCAGGGTGGCACTGCCGCGCTTGCGCTTGCCGAGTTCCACCCGGACCGCTTCCGCTTCGCCGGCTCGCTGTCGGGGTTCCTGACGCCGTCGTCGACGACGTTCAACGGCGCGATCACCGCCGGGATGCGCGAGTTCGGCGGCGTGGACACCTACGGCATGTGGGGCGCCCCGCAGCTGGGCCGCTGGAAGTGGCACGATCCGGACGTCCACGTGAGCCTGCTGAACCAGAACAACACCCGGATCTGGGTGTTCAGCCCGTCGACGGTCACCTGCAGTGACCCGGCGGCCATGATCGGCTACTGCGACCAGGCCCAGGGCAGCAACCGCGCCTTCTACTCGCACTACCGCAGCGTCGGTGGCCACAACGCGCACTTCGACTTCCCGGACGGCCCGCAGCACGACTGGGGCAGCTGGAGCGGCCAGCTCGGCGCCATGTCGGGCGAATTGGTGAGCGTCATCCGCTAGCCAATTCCATGATTTCGCGCACAGCGCAGTGGCGCTGGCCAGCCGAAAAGCAGTCGGCGTGACCTCCATGTGACGAGCGCTGAGTACATTCGGAACGCAACCGGATCGACTCTGCCCGCAGGAGACTTCACACCATATGGCCACCAACAATCGGCGTCGCCGCCACCGCATCCTTGCCATCGCCGCGGCGGGTGCGGTAGCCCTGCTGGTCATCGTGGTCGCGTTCGCGATCGTGGTGTGGCTGCGTCAGCCCGGCGAGATTCCCGGGCCGACACCGCCGCCCTCCGCGCAGCCGCCGACCTCGGGTCCCACCACGAAGCCGTCCAAGCCGCGGCCGGCCTACCAGTCGGCCGACTGCCCCGACGTGCAGTTGATCTCGATCCCGGGTACCTGGGAGTCGTCACGGGCCCTCGACCCGCTGAACCCGACGCCGGCGTTCCCGATAGCGCTGCTGCTGAACGTCAGCAACCCGCTGGGCCAGGATTTCGGCGCCGACAGGCTGGCGCAGTACACGGTGCCCTACACCGCGCAGTTCCATAACCCGCTGGCCGCGGACAACCAGATGTCGTACAACGACAGCCGGGAAGAGGGTAAGAAGAAAGCTGTCGAGGCGATAACCGACATCAACAACCGGTGCCCGCTGACCAGCTTCGTGATCGTCGGCTTCTCGCAGGGCGCGGTCATTGCCGGCGACATCGCCAGTGACATCGGCAACGGCCGCGGTCCCATCGACCAGGACCTGGTGCTCGGGGTGACGCTGATCGCCGACGGCCGGCGTCAGCCCGACGTCGGCAAGGATGTCGGCCCGAACCCTCCCGGACAGGGTGCCGAGATCACGCTGCACGAACTGCCGCTCGGGATGCTCGGGCTGAACATGACGGGACCGCGCGTCGGCGGCTTCGGCGCGCTCAACGACCGCGTCAACGAGATCTGCGGAAAGGGTGACCTGATCTGCGCCGCGCCGACCGAGGCGTTCAACGTCGTCAACCTTCCGAACACCCTTGCCACCCTGTCTGGCAGCGCCGCGGGACCGGTGCACGCGCTGTACAACACGCCGCAGTTCTGGAGCCTTGACGGCCAGACCTCGACGCAGTGGACACTGGACTGGGCCAAGCAGCTCGTCGACAACGCGCCGCATCCCAAGCACGGCTGACATCCGGCGTTGGCTACTGGCGAGTACAAACCGATGGGGCGATTTGGCCTGCGAATACGCGTCACCTAACATTAAGAGATAACTAAGAGCACGGTCGTATTGCTGACGGTGCATCTTGGCGTGGCATATCGCTACTGCCCGGTACCATTTGCCGGGATTTGGCGTGACCGGACGCACACACGACGTGGCCGGCGCGGCAGGCTGTGACAGGAGATTTCTGATGGCGTTCCACAACCCGTTCGTCAAGAACGGGAAGATCACCTTCCCGGACGGTGCCGGCATCGTGAAGCACGTCGAACGCTGGGCGAAGGTCCGCGGCGACCGGCTGGCCTTCCGGTTCCTGGATTACTCGACCGAGCGTGACGGCGAAGCCAAAGACCTGTCGTGGGCCCAGTTCAGTGCCCGCAACCGCGCCGTCGGCGCCCGCCTGCAGCAGGTGACACAGCCGGGCGACCGGGTGGCCATCCTGTGCCCGCAGAACCTCGACTACCTCGTGGCGATGTACGGCGCCATGTACGCCGGCCGCATCGCCGTGCCGCTGTTCGACCCGTCTGAGCCGGGTCACGTCGGCCGCCTGCACGCCGTGCTCGACGACTGCAAGCCGTCGGCCATCCTCACCACCACCGCCGCCGCCGAAGGCGTGCGCAAGTTCTTCCGCAGCCGTCCGGCGAACGAGCGGCCGCGCGTCATCGCGGTCGACGCCGTGCCGGACGAGGTCGGCGTCACCTGGGTGCCGTTCGACGACGTCGACGAGAACACCGTGGCGTACCTGCAGTACACCTCGGGCTCCACCCGCATCCCGACCGGTGTGCAGATCACGCACCTCAACTTGGCCACCAACGTGGTGCAGGTCGTTGAGGCCCTCGAAGGTGAAGAGGGTGACCGGGGCCTGTCCTGGCTGCCGTTCTTCCATGACATGGGTCTGATCACCGCGCTGCTGGCGCCGATGATCGGGCACAGCTTCACCTTCATGACCCCCGCCGCCTTCGTGCGCCGCCCGGAGCGCTGGATCCGCGAGATGGCGCGCAAGGAAGGCGACACCGGCGGCGTCATTTCGGTGGCCCCGAACTTCGCCTTCGACCACGCCGCGGCGCGCGGGGTTCCCAAAGAACCGATCGACCTGTCGAACGTCAAGGCCGTGCTGAACGGCAGCGAGCCGATCTCGGCCGCGACCGTGCGCCGGTTCAACGAGGCATTCGGCCCCTTCGGCTTCCCGTCCAAGGCCATCAAGCCGTCGTACGGTCTGGCCGAGGCCACGCTGTTCGTGTCCACCACGCCGTCGTCCGAAGAGCCGACCATCGTCTCGGTGGATCGCGACGCCCTGAACACCGGCACCTTCGTGGTGGTCCCGGACGACTCGCCGAAGGCAGTGGCCCAGGCCGGTGCCGGCAAGATCGGTGTCGACGAGTGGGCCGTGATCGTGGACGCCGAGACCGCCACGGAGCTGCCCGACGGCCAGATCGGCGAGATCTGGATCAGCGGCGCCAACATGGGCACCGGATACTGGGGCAAGCCCGAGGAGACCGTCGAGACGTTCCAGAACATCCTCAAGTCGCGCACCAGCCCGTCGCACGCCGAAGGCGCCGCCGACGACGCCACCTGGGTGCGCACCGGCGACTTCGGCGCTTACCACGACGGCGAGCTGTACATCACCGGTCGCGTCAAGGACCTGGTGATCGTCGACGGTCGCAATCACTATCCGCAGGACCTCGAGTACTCGGCGCAGGAGGCCAGCAAGGCCCTGCGTGTCGGGTATGTGGCGGCCTTCTCGGTCCCGGCCAACCAGCTGCCCGACGAGGTCTTCGCCGACGCCCACGTCGGCCTCAAGCGCGATCCCGACGACAGCTCCGAGCAACTGGTGATCGTCGCCGAGCGTGCGCCGGGCGCGCACAAGCTGGAGACCCAGCCGATCATCGACGACATTCGCGCGGCCATCGCGGTGCGCCACGGCGTCACCGTGCGTGACGTGCTGCTGACCGCGGCCGGCGCCATCCCGCGTACCTCCAGTGGCAAGATCGGCCGCCGCGCCACCCGCCAGGCTTATCTGGACGGCTCGCTGCGCAGCGGCAAGGTGGCCAACGCGTTCCCCGACGATCTGAACTGAACTCCTCTATCCCGGGCCCGAACTACCCCGTCCGGCGGCGAAAGTGAACAGTGAAAATGACTGACACCGAAGACAATTCGAACAAACTCGACACTTCGCCGCAGGAGGGTGACAACGCGCCCGTGCCGCGCGCCAACGGCATGACCGTGCCGGAGATGCGTGAGTGGCTGCGCAACTGGGTGGCGAACGCCACGGGCCAGTCGCCCGACCGGATCGACGAGTCCACCGCCATGGTGGAACTGGGCCTGTCCTCGCGTGACGCGGTGGCCATGGCCTCCGACATCGAGGATCTGACCGGTGTGACGCTGACCGCCACCGTGGCGTTCCGGCACCCGACCATTGAGTCGCTGGCACAGGTCATCGTCGAGGGCGAGCCGGAAGTGGACACCGCTGCCGCCGATGCCGAGGACTGGTCCCGCGACGTCGACGAGGACGTGATGAACATCGCGGTGGTCGGTCTGGCCACCCGTTTCCCGGGTGACATGAACACGCCCGACGAGATGTGGCAGGCGCTGCTGGAAGGCCGCGACGCCATCACCGATCTGCCCGAGGGACGGTGGGAGGAGTTCCTGTCCGAACCGCGGATCGCCGAGCGCGTGGCCAAGGCGCGCACCCGTGGTGGATACCTCTCGGACATCAAGGGTTTCGACGCCGAGTTCTTCGCGCTGGCGAAGATGGAAGCCGACAACATCGATCCGCAGCAGCGGATGGCACTCGAATTGACCTGGGAGGCGCTGGAGTTCGCTCGCATCCCGGCGTCGTCGCTGCGCGGCGAGGCGGTCGGCGTCTTCGTCGGCTCCTCGACCAACGATTACAGCTTCCTGTCCGTCTCGGACCCGTCGATCACGCACCCGTACGCCATCACCGGCACCGCGAGTTCCATCATCGCCAACCGCGTTTCGTACTTCTACGACTTCCGCGGGCCGTCGATGACCATCGACACCGCCTGCTCCTCGTCGCTCGTCGCGATGCACGAGGGTGTGAAGGCACTGCGCTCCGGTGAGGCCGACGTGGTGGTGGCCGGTGGCGTCAATGCCCTGGTGACCCCGATGGTGACCGTCGGCTTCGACGAGGTCGGCGGCGTCCTGGCGGCGGACGGCCGCATCAAATCCTTCAGCTCGGATGCCGACGGTTACGCCCGCTCCGAGGGCGGCGGCATGGTCGTGCTCAAGCGCGTCGCCGATGCCCGCCGCGATGGTGACGAGATTCTCGCCGTCATCGCCGGTTCGGCCATCAACCACGACGGCCGCTCCAATGGCATGCTGGCGCCCAACCCTGACGCGCAGGAAGCGGTGCTGCGCAAGGCCTACAAGGACGCCGGCGTCGACCCCAAGACCGTCGACTACATCGAGGCGCACGGCACCGGCACCATCCTGGGTGACCCCATCGAGGCCGACGCGCTCGGCCGCGTCGTGGGTCGTGGCCGCGCCGCCGACAAGCCCGCGCTGCTCGGTGCGGTGAAATCCAATGTGGGACACCTGGAATCGGCTGCCGGTGCGGCCAGCGTCGCGAAGATGACACTGGCGCTGTACCACGGCAAGCTGCCGGCCTCGATCAACTACGCGGGTCCCAACCCGTACATCGACTTCGACAAGGAACACCTCAAGGTCAACGCCGAGCTGTCGGAGTGGCCGCGCTACAGCGGCCACGCCGTCGCCGGTGTGTCCGGCTTCGGCTTCGGTGGTGCCAACGCGCACCTCGTCATGCGTCAGGTGCTGCCCAGCGACCTCGTCGAGCCGGAGCCCAAAGAGGTTGTGGCCGAAGAGAAGCCGGCTTCCGACGCGGGCGCCGTCTACGTCGGCGGCGTCAAGATGGACGAGTACGGCGAGTTCGCCGATCATGAAGATGACACTCGCGGTGACGCCGAGTTCTACGGCTACGAGACCGACGACGAGCCGGAGCTGCCGGGCCTGACCGAGCGGGCGCTGGAGCTGATCGGAGCCGCGCGCGCTGAGCTGGACGCTGCTGAGCCGGTCAAGCGCATTGTGCCGCTTGCGGTTTCGGGCTTCCTGACCTCGCGCAAGAAGGCCGCCGCCGCTGAGCTGGCGGACTGGATCGACAGCGAAACGGGCCGGTCCTACTCGCTGGAATCGATCGGTCGTTCGCTGTCCCGGCGTAACCACGGCCGTTCGCGCGCCGTGATTCTCGCGCACGACCACGACGAGGCGGTCAAGGGTCTGCGGGCGCTGGCCGAGGGCAAGCAGAACCCGCTGGTGCTGGCCGCCGACGGCCCGGTCACCAACGGCCCGGTGTGGGTGCTGGCCGGTTTCGGGGCCCAGCACCGCAAGATGGGCAAGAGCCTCTACCTGAATGATCCGATCTTCGCGGAATGGATCAACAACGTCGACGCCCACATCCAGGATGAGCGCGGCTACTCCGTCGTCGAGTTGATCCTCGACGACGCGATCGACTACACCAACGAGACGTGCGAATACCCCATCGAGGTCGTCCAGACCGTGATCTTCGCGCTGCAGATCGCCCTCGGTGAGCTGCTGAAGGCGCACGGCGCGAAACCCGGTGCGGTGGTTGGCCAGTCGCTCGGTGAAGCGGCCGCGGCCTACTTCTCGGGTGGCCTGTCGCTCGCCGACGCCACCCGCACCATCTGCTCGCGCGCCCACCTCATGGGTGAGGGCGAGGCCATGCTGTTCGGCGAGTACATCCGCCTGATGGCGCTCGTCGAGTACTCGGCCGAGGAGATCAAGACGGTCTTCGCCGACTTCCCGGGCCTCGAGGTGTGTGTCTATGCCGCCCCGACCCAGACCGTCATCGGCGGCCCGCCGGAGCAGGTCGACGCGATCATCGCCCGCGCCGAATCCGAGGGCAAGTTCGCGCGCAAGATGCAGACCAAGGGCGCCAGCCACACACAGCAGATGGACCCGCTGCTCGGCGAGCTGTCCGCGGAGATCCAGGGCATCGAGCCGCACCCGCTGCAGACGGCCTACTACTCGACGGTGCACGAGGGTCAGCTGATCCGCGCCGGTGCCGATCCGATCCACGACGTGGAGTACTGGAAGAAGGGGCTGCGCCACAGCGTCTACTTCACCCACGGCATCCGCAACGCCGTCGACAACGGGCACACCACCTTCCTCGAGCTCGCGCCGAACCCGGTGGCGCTCATGCAGGTTGGGCTCACCACCATGTCGGCCGGCCTGCATGACGGTCAGCTGATCCCGACCCTCGCCCGCAAGCAGGACGAGGTCGACTCGATGACCAATGCCATGGCCCAGCTGTTCGTGCATGGCCATGACCTGGACTTCCGGACGATGTTCTCGCCGGCCGTGGACCCGGCCGTCGACTACGCGCCGATCCCGCCGACGCGCTTCAAGCGCAAGCCGCACTGGCTGGACGCGCACTTCACCGCCGACAGCTCGGCCATCGAGCCGGGCAGCCACGTCGCCACCCCGGACGGCCGCCACGTGTGGGAGTACGCCCCGCGCGGCGAGGTCGACGCCGCGGCGCTCGCCAAGCTGGTGAAAGCCGCTGCCGCACAGGTGCTTCCGGATGCCACGCTGACCGCCTACGAGCAGCGCGCCATCCCCGGTGCGGGTGCCCGCCTGGTCACCACGCTGACCCGGCACCCCGGTGGTGGCACGGTGCAGGTGCACGCCCGCATGGGCGAGTCCTTCACCTTGGTGTACGACGCCGTGGTCACCCGCGGCGGTGACGGCGCAGCGCTGCCGGTCGCGATGGGTGGCACGGCCCTGCCGGCCGCCGTCGGCGCCTCGGTGGCCGAAACCGTCGTAGCCGCACCGGAACCCGAAGACGACGCCGCCATCCTGCAGGACAACCTGACCGCGGGTGCCGGCCTGGCCGCCAACTTCGCGAAGTGGTCGCCGGAATCCGGTGAGACCATCGCCGACCGGCTGGGTGCCATCGTCGGTGGCGCCATGGGCTACGAGCCCGAGGACCTGCCGTGGGAGGTGCCGCTGATCGAGCTGGGTCTGGACTCGCTCATGGCGGTCCGGATCAAGAACCGGGTCGAGTACGACTTCGACCTGCCGCCGATTCAGCTGACCGCGGTGCGCGACGCCAACCTGTACGCGGTGCAGAAGCTGATCGAGTACGCGATCGAGCACCGCGACGAGGTCGGCCAGCTGGCCGAGGCGCAGAAGGGGCAGACCGCCGAGGAGATCGCGGCTGCGCAGGCCGAATTGATGGGCGGCGCAACCACTGTCGCTGAGCTGGAGGCGAAGCTCGCCGAGGCCGGGCATCCGCTGGCCGACAAGGCGGAGGAGACGCCTGCCGCTGCGATCGCTACGGATGCGGCTGTGGCGCAGGGTATCCCGGCTCCTCCGACTAACCCGGCCGGCCCGGCGGTCCCGCCGCCGCCGACCAACCCGTCGGGACCTGCCGGACCGAGCCAGGCCACCGCGGCCGCAGCTGCGGCCAAGGTTCTCACGCAGGAGGCGGTCACCGAGGCGCTGGGCGCCGACGTCCCCCCGCGCGACGCGGCTGAGCGCGTCACCTTCGCGACGTGGGCGATCGTCACCGGCAAGTCGCCCGGCGGCATCTTCAACGAGCTGCCCGCCGTCGACGACGCAACGGCGACCAAGCTGTCCGAGCGGCTCTCCGAGCGCGCCGAGGGCATCGTGACGGTCGAGCAGGTGCGGTCGGCCAAGACCATCGAAGCGCTGTCGACCATCGTGCGTGATCAGCTCGAAGACGGTGTGGTCGACGGGTTCGTCCGTACGCTGCGTCCCGCTAAGGAAGGCGGCCCGCAGGTTCCGCTGTTCGTCTTCCACCCCGCCGGTGGCTCGACGGTGGTGTATGAGCCGCTGTTGAAGCGCCTGCCGGAGGACATCCCGGTCTATGGCATCGAACGGGTCGAGGGCTCCATCGAGGAGCGCGCCGCCGAGTACGTGCCGAAGCTGCTGGCGATGCACAAGGGTCCGTTCATCCTGGCCGGCTGGTCGCTGGGTGGGGCCCTGGCCTACGCGTGTGCCATCGGGCTCAAGCAGGCCGGCGCCGATGTGCGGTATGTCGGATTGATCGACTGCGTGCGGCCCGGTGTGCCGATCGACAAGACGCAGGCCGGCATGCGGGCCCGCTGGGACCGCTACGCCCGCTTCGCCGAGCGCACCTTCAACGTCGAGGTTCCGGAGATTCCCTACGAGGAACTGGAGAAGCTCGACGACGAGGGCCAGGTGAAGTTCGTCCTGGACATCGTCGCCCAGAGCGGCGTGCAGATTCCGGGCGGCATCATCGAGCACCAGCGGACGTCGTATCTCGACAACCGCGCGCTGGACACCATCGAGATCCAGCCGTACGACGGCCACGTCGTGCTCTACATGGCGGACCGCTACCACGACGACGCCATCGTGTTCGAGCCCGCGTACGCCACCCGTCAGCCAGACGGTGGTTGGGGCGAGTTCGCTCCCGACTTGGAGGTCGTGCATATTGGCGGCGAGCACGTCCAGGCGATCGATGAGCCGTACATCGCCAAGGTGGGCGCGCATATGAGCCAAGCCATCAACCAGATCCAGGCCGGCAAGTAGGTAGTAGGAGAATCGTGACTGAAGTGACCGAAACGCGCAGCCCTGCCACCACGGCTGAGAAGCTCGCCGAACTTCGCGAAAAGCTTGCGCGCGCAGCCGATCCCGGTGACGAGAAGGCCAAAGCGCGCCGCGACAAGAAGGGCATTCCTTCGGCCCGCGCGCGCATCCACGCGCTCGTCGACCCGGGCAGCTTCTTCGAGATCGGCGCGCTGTGCAAGACGCCCGGCGACCCGAATGCGTTGTACGGCGACGGTGTGGTGACCGGCCACGCCACCATCGACGGCCGTCCGGTGGCGGTGTTCAGCCACGACCAGACGGTGTTCCAGGGTTCGGTCGGCGAGATGTTCGGCCGCAAGGTCGCGAAGCTGATGGAGTGGGTGGCCATGGTCGGCTGCCCGATCATCGGTATCAACGACTCAGCCGGCGCCCGCATCCAGGACGCCGTGACCTCGCTGGCGTGGTACGCCGAGCTGGGCCGCCGGCACGAGATGCTCCGCGGGACGGTGCCGGAGATCTCGATCATCCTCGGTAAGTGTGCCGGCGGTGCGGTGTATTCGCCGATCCAGACCGACCTGCTGGTGGCGGTGCGCGACCAGGGCTACATGTTCATCACCGGCCCGGACGTCATCAAGGACGTCACGGGCGAGGATGTGACCTTCGACGAACTCGGTGGCGCGGACGTCCAGGCTCAGCGCGGCAACATCCACAAGGTCGTCGAGGACGAAGCGGCCGCCTTCCAGTACGTCCGTGACTACCTGAGCTTCCTGCCCGCCAACACGTGGGACGACCCGCCGATCGTCAACCCGGGCCTGGAGCCCGAGCTGACGCCGAGTGACTTCGAGCTGGACAAGATCGTGCCGGACGCCGACAACGCCGGCTACGACATGCACGACATCCTGCTGCGCATGTTCGACGACGGCGACATCTTCGAGATCGCCGACCAACGCTCTCCGGAGATGATCACGGCGTTCGCGCGGGTCGACGGCCGGCCGGTCGGCGTCATCGCCAACCAGCCGCTGTTCATGGCGGGCGCGATAGGCAACGAAGCCTCCGACAAGGCTGCCGGGTTCATCCGGTTCTGCGACTCCTTCAATCTGCCTTTGGTTTTCGTCGTCGACACCCCCGGCGCACTGCCGGGCGTCGCCGAGGAGACGGGCGGCATCATCAAGCGCGGTGGCCGCTTCTTCAACGCCATCGTCGAGGCTGACGTGCCGAAGGTGACGTTCGTGATCCGCAAGGCCTACGGGGGTGGCTACGCCGTCATGGGCTCCAAGCAGCTCTCGGCCGACCTGAACTTCGCCTGGCCCACGGCGCGTATCGCGGTGATCGGCGCCCAGGGGGCGGCGCAGCTGCTGGTGAAGCGCTTCCCCGATCCGACTGCGCCCGAGGTGCAGAAGATCAAGGCGGACTTCATCGAGGGCTACAACGCCAACATGGCGATCCCGTGGACGGCGGCCGAGCGTGGCTACATCGACGCGGTCATCCAGCCGCACGAGTCCCGACTGCTGCTGCGTAAGTCGCTGAAGTTGTTGCGCGACAAGCAGAAGCACGATCGCATTGCCCGCAAGCACGGCCTGACCCCGCTGTAATTCTTCGCGAGTCGACGCAGATGTCCCCCGACACAACGTGTTTGGGGGACATCTGCGTCTTTTGGCAAGAGCGGGTGACGCGCGGTGACTGAACCGGCCGCGTCGCCGCCGAACCCCGCGGTGCTGCTCGTCGCCGGAGTGGCGGCGACAGCCGTCGGTGGTGCCGTAGCTGTCTACCGTGGTGTGGAACGGCTACCAGTCATCGGAAATCTGTTTCGCCGCACTCGATCCGACATGATGGAGCGTGGGGAGCGGGCGTTGGGACCCATCAAGGCGTTGATCGCCGACGTCGCCGGCCAGGTCGTTGAGCTAGTTCTCGACGAACTCGATCTCAACGAATTGGTGCGTCAGCGAGTCGATCTGATCGGGCTGGCCAACGAGGTGATCGACGGCATCGACTTGGAGGCTGTCATCCGGCAATCCACCGACTCGATGACCGCCGAGGTGATGTCCGACGTCCGCAGTCAGGGAGAGCGGGCCGACGACGCGATCTCGGGATTCGTCGACCGCCTGCTGGGACGGCACCGCACATGACGGATCGCACTGCCGGGATCGTCAGCCGCGGTGCGGCTGCCGTCGTGGATTTCCTGGTGGTCGGCGCACTGCTGGGACTGCTCTACGGTGGATTGCGGCTGGCCGAGTTCATGTTCCGTCCCATCATGTTCCACGTGCCGACGCTGTCGTTCATCTACTCGACCGCGGCCACAGGCGTCGTCTCGGTGCTGTATCTGACGGCCTGTTGGGCCGTGTCGGGTAGCACGGTGGGTTCAGTCGTGATGGGGTTGCGGGTCACCGGCCTGCGCCGCGAGCGACTGTCGCCGGTACGGGCCTGCCTACGGGCCGTGGCCTGCGTACTGTTTCCGGTAGGGCTGCTGTGGGTCGTCATCGATGCGCGACGACGATCGTTGCAGGACATCATATTTCGCACCAAGGTGGTTTACGCATGGCACTGACCGATCCGGGTACCGAATCCGGAGTGCATCCGCCTGTCCCGGAGGCGACGCGTCGGGCGTTCTGGTGGCTGGAGCGCTTCGCGCCGGCAATCGGTGCCCGTTGGGCCACCGAACTGTGGTGCACGGTGCCGGATGTCGACCTGAGCACCAAGATGCCGCCGGGGTTGCCGGACAGCACGCCCGTCGAGGCGTCGTGGGACGGCCACCGGCTCGCTGGGCAATCCTGGGGTTCTGGCCCGCTGGTGTACCTGGTGCACGGGTGGGGTGGGTGCCGGGCGCACATGGCCGTTTTCGTCAAACCTCTTGTCGCGGCCGGATATCGGGTAATCGCCTTCGACCTGCCGAGTCACAACGATTCCGAGCCGGGCGCCCTTGCGCCGGGACGCAGCACCATAGTCGAGTGCGCGGAAGCGGTGCGGGCTGTCATCGCCGAGCACGGTCCGGCGCACGCGGTCATCGGACATTCGCTGGGCGCCAAGGCGGCCGCACTGGCGGTCGCGCGGGGCGCGGCGGCCGGCAAGTTGGTCTTCCTCGCGCCGATGGGCGAATTTTCCTGGTACCTGGATGTTTTCGCCGAGCGTCACAATTTCGGGCGGCGCATCCGGGACCGGCTGCACCGGAGGCTGGACAAACGGATCGGCATGCCGCTGCTGGACACCGACATCGCCAAGCTGGCGGTTCACGCCGGTGACCGGCCGCTCTTGGTGATTCACGATCCGGACGATCCCGACGCGCTCTACTCCGAAAGTGAAGAACTCGTGCAGATCTGGCCGGACGCCCGGCTCGAGACCACCAAGGGCCTGGGCCGACTCGCGCACTACCGGATTTTGCGGCACCGCCCGGCCATCGTCGCCGGCGTCGAGTTCATCGGAGCGCCCTAGGGCGCTGCCGAATTTGCGGGCCCTGATGTTCGCGCGGCGGGTGCGAATTCCACCCGCCGCGCGAACATGGGGCCAGTTGACACTATTGAGTTATCAAGGTGCACAGCAGGTTCGATGGCGTAGCTGTGGTGGTCAGGCGGCCACGTCGAGGCGCATGGTACGGCGGTTGTAGGCGGGTATCGGTCTTCGCTGCGGGTCGACGACCGCCGGTGGGATGAGCCAGGGGTGTTTGTCCAGGCCCATGACCACGTCCCAGCCGTCGTGATGGACATTGGCATGACAGCCCGGGCACAGCAGGCAGCCGTTCCCCAAACTGGTGTCGCCGTGGTGGGTCCAGTGCACGATGTGATGGGCATGGGTACGTCCGGGCGGTGCCCCGCATTTGATGCAGCATTGATCCCGCAGGTACAGCGCTTTGCGTAGCGGCGCCGGGAACAACCGTTTGTCGCGGCCCATGTCCAGGGGTACCTGCTCGCCGTCCACGATCACGGTGGTCACGGTGGTGTCGCAGGTCAGCCGGTCCAGCGTCGCCATGCTGATTGATCCCATGAACTCCAGCTGGGCCAGGTCCGGGGTGTCGGCGGGCACTGTCAGCAGCAGCTGGGTGCGCGGCGCCGAGGCGACATCCCCGCCGCGGGCGGCGATATCCAACACCGCCTCCAGGGCATCGGCCCGCCGTCGCCCGGCCGAGCGGGTATCTGGGCTGCCGTCGGGTTCGGGTCGCGGCGCTGAATGCTGCTCCGTCGCCGCGACGAGCTTGGCGCCGACCTCGGCGTCCAGGTCCGCGCGCACCTGTAGCCGCCCGTCGGAGGTGACGCGGTGATCGACCGTGTTGATCGACCGGTCCTCCGCAGCCGGCAGGCCACCCTCGGCCGCGGCGACCCGGTTACCCAACCGCCGGGCCCGGTCACCGATCTGCGCTGGGGTGGCACCGGAGAAGAACTGCCCCAACAGGTCGGTCACCTGCGCGAACCGGGCCTCCTCGGCCACATCACCCGGCGAGCGTGCCCGAATGTGGTTGATGCCCTTGACGATCGCATCCGCATGCTCGCCCGAGATCGCACCGTCCGCGGCGTGGGCGGCCAGCGTCGGAAGAAGCGGCAGCGCACCGCCGACCCCGACCATCCGCTCCGCCACACTCGGCGCGCACCCCAACGACATCAACAACTCCCGCAGCGTCCGCCCCTGCGAAGCCGCCACCGCATACCGATCCAGCACCCCGGTCACCGTCGCAGCCAGATGATCAACCACATTCCGCAGCGTCACCAGCACTCGCATCGACTCGAGAGCGTCGCCTCCGGTGATGTCCTCCGGAACACGCAGACCTCGGGCAATGTCGAGACTGGTGGTGAGATCCTCTGCGATTCCCACACCACATTCTATCGAACAAATGTTCGAACGACAATGGGTGGGACCGTCGGATTTGTGTGTGACGTATCAGGACATCGGTGACGGTGCCGGTGTTCTGTCTTCGGAGGGGAATCTGCCGTTCCGAGCACCGGTCGCGGTTTGTTACCGCGCTGATAAAACTTCGGGGTCGCAACCCCGCGGCAATGTGACGGGCGACGCACAGCGCTGCTCCGCGTTCGCCTTGATCGGCAAATCGCTGCAGGTAGAACCCACGATGCCGAAACCGCCTCTGTTTCATGACATGACGAGCCTGTTAACGCGGTCGCACAGGCCCGGAAATGGCCCCGTGCGTTCTTTTGACCGCCGTCCGACCGGCCCTAGCCTCATGTTTCATCGGCTCGAAAGGAGGGCTTGTGGTCGAGTTGGCAGGAAGCCAGACGGGAGCCAAATCAGCCAAATCATCGCCTCCGGCGATGTCCGGCGACGCGCTGCTGCGATTGTCCAAGTACTTCCACCGCGGTGAGATCTCCGATGACCAGCGCACCATCCACAAGGTCGGTGGCCGGTCGGCCGACGACTTCTATCGCGACCGCTGGGCGCACGACAAGGTCGTGCGCTCCACCCACGGCGTCAACTGCACCGGCTCGTGCTCGTGGAAGATCTACGTCAAAGACGGCGTGATCACCTGGGAGTCACAACAAACCGACTACCCGTCGATCGGCGCCGACAAGCCCGAATACGAGCCGCGTGGCTGTCCCCGCGGCGCGTCGTTCTCCTGGTACACGTATTCGCCTGCCCGCGTGCGTTATCCGTACGTGCGCGGCCTGCTGCTCGACTACTACCGCGAAGCCAAGGAGCGGCTACAGGACCCGGTGCTGGCCTGGGCCGACGTCGTCGAGGATCCCGTCAAAGCCAAGGCCTACAAGTCGGCTCGTGGCCGGGGTGGCTTCGTCCGCGCCGAGTGGTGGGAGGCCGCTGAGATCGCCGCGGCCGCCCACGTCTACACCGTCAAGACCTATGGACCCGACCGCGTGGCCGGTTTCTCGCCGATTCCCGCCATGTCGATGGTGAGCCATGCCGTTGGGGCCCGGTTCATTTCGCTCATGGGCGGATCGATGCTGTCGTTCTACGACTGGTACGCCGACCTGCCGGTGGCGTCGCCACAGGTGTTCGGCGACCAGACGGACGTCCCCGAATCCGCCGACTGGTTCGACGCCGGCTATCTGATCATGTGGGGCTCGAACGTTCCCGTCACCCGCACGCCCGACGCGCACTACATGACCGAGGCCCGGTACCGCGGCCAGAAAGTCGTCGTGGTGTCACCGGATTACGCGGACAACACCAAGTTCGCCGACGAGTGGCTGCCGGCCAATCCCGGCACGGACGCAGCGCTGGCCATGTCGATGGGTCACGTCATCCTCAAGGAGTTCTTCGTCGAGAGGAACACCCCGTATTTCACCGGCTACGTCAAGAAGTACACCGATCTGCCGTTCCTGGTCTCGCTGACCGAGCGCGACGGCCGGCTGGTGCCCGGAAAGTTCCTCACCGCAGCGGATCTCGGCGGCGAGTACGCCGACACCGAAGCTGCTGAGTCCAAGCCTGTTTTCCTCGACGCGGACGGCACTCCGGTGGTGCCCAATGGGTCGCTGGGCCATCGCTTCACCGCCTCCGGTGAAGGGCGATGGAACCTGGACCTGCAGGGGGTCGACCCCCTCCTCACGCTGCACGGTGGCGTCAACGATGCCGCTACCGTTGCACTACCTCGGTTCGATACGGACCAGCCGGGCGTGCTGGAGCGCGGTGTACCGACCAGAATCGTTGCGGGCCAACGTGTCACAACAGTGTTCGACTTGATGCTCGCGCAGTACGGGGTCGCCCGCGACGGGCTGCCGGGCACGTGGCCCACCGGCTACGACGACGCCGCCGAGCCGTACACACCGGCCTGGCAGGAGGCCATCACCGGCGTGCCGGCGCAGGCCGCGGAGCGCATCGCCCGCGAATTCGCCGACAACGCAGAGCGTTCCAAGGGTCGCTCGATGATCCTGATGGGCGCCGGCACCAACCACTGGTTCCATTCCGACCAGATCTACCGCTCGTTCCTGTCCCTGGTCATCCTCACCGGCTGCCAGGGCGTCAACGGCGGCGGCTGGGCCCACTACGTCGGACAGGAGAAGTGTCGCCCCGTAACTGGCTGGGGCGCATTGGCATTCGGGCTCGACTGGCAGCGGGCGCCGCGCCAGATGCAGGGCACCGTGTTCTGGTACCTGGCCACCGACCAGTGGCGCTACGATCGGTTCACCACCGAGCCGATGACGTCGCCGCTGGCCACCGGCACACTGGCGAACCGGACCGCAGCCGACAACATCGCCCTGGCGAGCCGACTGGGCTGGATGCCGAGCTACCCGACGTTCAACCGCAATCCGCTGGATCTGGCCGATGAAGCCGACCGCCTCGGCAAGGACGCGGCGCAGCACGTGCTGGACGGCCTGAAATCCGGGCACCTGCAGTTCGCCTGCGAAGATCCTGACGCCCCGGAGAACTTCCCGCGCTGTCTGACGGTGTGGCGGTCCAACCTGCTGGGCTCGTCGGCGAAGGGCAACGAGTACTTCCTCAAACACCTGCTGGGCGCCGACAACAATGTCGCGGCCAGCGACGAGGAGGGGATACGTCCGCAGGAAGTGCGCTGGCGCAACGAGGCGCCGGCGGGCAAGTTGGATCTGTTGCTGTCCTTGGACTTCCGCAACACCAGCACGACGCTGTATTCGGACATCGTGCTCCCGGCGGCGACATGGTACGAGAAGCACGACCTGTCCAGCACCGACATGCATCCGTTCGTGCACGCGTTCTCTCCGGCGATCTCACCGCCCTGGGAGACCAAGACCGACTTCGACGCCTTCCACCGGATTGCCCGAGGTTTCTCGTGGCTGGCCGAGAAGCATCTGGGCAAGCGCCGCGACATCGTGGCGATGCCGCTCGCGCACGACAGCTCCGATGCCACCGCCCAGCCGGGCGGAAAGGTGCTGGACTGGAGAGCCGGTGAGTGCGAACCGATTCCGGGCAAGACCATGCCGCGCCTGGTGACGGTGGAACGCGACTACCCCGCCCTGGCCGACAAGATGGCCGCACTGGGACCGCTGGTGGAAACCCTGGGCCTGACGGTCAAGGGTGTCACGACCCATCCCGACGAAGAGGTCGAGTATCTGCGTGGCGTGAACGGGGTTTCCGACCGCGGTGTGGCCGCGGGACGGCCGTCGCTCGCCAAGGACACCCATGCCGCTGAAGCCATCCTGGCGCTGTCCGGTACCACCAATGGGCGCCTGGCGGTGGAGGGCTTCGAAGCCCTGCAACGTCGCACGGGCACGGAACTGGTCGACCTGGCAGCCGAGAACGAAGGCAAGCGAATCACCTTCGCCGACACGCAGTCCCGCCCGATGCCGGTCAACACCTCGCCGGAGTGGTCGGGGTCGGAGACCGGCGGCCGGCGATACTCGCCGTTCACCATCAACACCGAACGGCTCAAGCCGTGGCACACCCTCACCGGCCGGCAGCACTTCTATCTCGACCACGACTGGATGGACGAGATGGGCGAGCAGTTGCCGACGTTCCGTCCGCCACTGGACATGACAGCGCTGTTCGACGAACCCGTTGTCGGTAGCACAGGCGGGGACACGACCGGTCGCTCCATCACGGTCCGCTACCTGACGCCGCACTCCAAGTGGTCGATCCACTCGGCGTATCAGGACAACCTGTACATGCTGACGCTTTCCCGTGGTGGACAGGCGATCTGGATGTCCGACGTGGACGCCGCCAAGATCGGGGTCAAGGACAACGACTGGATCGAGTGCACCAACCGCAACGGTGTGGTGAATGCCCGCGCGATCGTCAGTCACCGGATGCCCGAGGGCCTGGTCTTCATGTACCACGCCCAGGACAAGGCGGTCGACGTGCCGCGTACCGAGAAGACCGGCAAGCGCGGCGGTATCCACAACGCCCTGACCCGCATCATGATCAAGCCCACCCACTTGATCGGCGGCTACGCCCAGCAGTCCTTTGCGCTGAACTACCACGGCCCCACCGGAAATCAGCGCGACGAGGTGACGACCATCCGTCGCCGTTCGCAAGAAGTGGAGTACTGACATGACCGGACACGGAGCTTGCGGAGTGGACCGATGAAGGTCATGGCGCAACTCGCGATGGTGATGAACCTCGACAAGTGCATCGGCTGTCACACCTGCAGCGTCACCTGCAAGCAGGCGTGGACCAACCGCAGCGGTGTCGAGTACGTCTGGTTCAACAACGTGGAAACCCGTCCCGGACAGGGCTATCCACGGCAGTACCAGGACCAGGAACGCTGGAAGGGTGGCTGGACCCTCAACAAGCGGGGCAAGCTCACGCTGAAGTCGGGCTCCCGGCTCAAGCGATTGCTGAACATCTTCGCCAACCCGGACCTGCCGACGGTCAGCGACTATTACGACCCGTGGACCTACGACTACGAGAACCTGTTGTCCTCGCCGCTGATGGACACCACGCCGGTCGCGCGGCCGAAGTCGCTGATTACCGGCCAGGACACCAAGGTCACCTGGGGCGCCAACTGGGACGACGACCTGGGTGGCGGTCCTGAGCAGGTGGGCCGGGATCCGGTGCTGGCCAAGGTCGAAGAGGTCTCGAACAAGGTTAAGCTCGAATTCGAGCAGACCTTCATGTTCTACCTGCCGCGCATTTGCGAGCACTGCCTCAACCCGGCGTGTGCGGCGGCATGCCCGTCGGGCGCCATCTACAAGCGTGCCGAGGACGGCATCGTCCTGGTGGATCAGGACAAGTGCCGTGGCTGGCGGCAGTGCGTCACCGGCTGCCCGTACAAGAAGATCTACTTCAACCACAAGACCGGCAAGGCCGAGAAGTGCACCTTCTGCTACCCCCGTGTCGAGGTCGGCATCCCGACCGTCTGCTCCGAGACGTGCGTCGGCCGGCTTCGGTACATCGGCGTCATGCTCTACGACGCCGACAAGGTGCTCGAAGCGGCGTCGGTCACCGATGACAAGGACCTCTACCCGTCGCAGCTCGGCGTGTTCCTCAACCCGCATGACCCCCGGGTGATCGCGGAAGCCGAGCGCGCCGGTATCTCGCCGGAATGGATTGAGGCCGCACAGAATTCGCCTGTGTACCGGCTGATCGTCGACTACCAGGTGGCGCTGCCGCTGCATCCGGAGTACCGGACCATGCCGATGGTCTGGTACGTGCCGCCGCTGTCTCCCGTGGTCGACATCCTCAAGGAGACCGGCCACGACGGCGAGAACAAGAACAATCTGTTCGGCGCCATCGACACCCTGCGCATCCCGATCGAGTACCTGGCCGAACTGTTCACGGCGGGGGAGGTCGGGCCCGTTCGGGCGTCGCTGCAGCGGTTGGCGGCCATGCGGGCCTACATGCGGTCGGCCAACCTCGGCGAGGAGTTCGACGAGACCATCCCCGAGTCGGTCCGCCTCACCGGTGAGGAGATCGAGTCGATGTACCGGCTGCTGGCCATCGCCAAATACCAGGACCGGTATGTGATTCCGAGTGGTGCGGGCTCTGATGCGCACCGGCTGGACGCCATCGCGACCGGCTGCAGCCTGGACGGCGACGGTGGTCCGGGTATGTCGGCCTTCGACGCCATGGCCGACAAGTTCCACCTCGTCGACACCAACAGTGCTGTGCCGAAGGATGATCCGACGCGGGTCAACCTGCTGAACTGGGATGGCCGCAGTCCCGACGGGCTGGTGCCGACCCGATGAAGCTGCTGTCCCTGGGCCGTCGCACAGCGACGGGTCCTGACCTGTCCGAACACCAGCAGCGCCTGGTGTGGCGCATCACGGCGCTGTTGCTCGACTATCCGACCGCCGAAACATGCGCTCTCACCGACGAAGTGGCGGCGGCTGCAGGTGAACTGCCCGAGCCGATCCGTACGCAGGTGACCGACTTCCTGCGGTACTTCTGCGAGACCAACGCCACCGAACGCGCCACCCGGTACGTCGAGACGTTCGACATGCGCAGGCGGGCCAGCCTGCACCTGACGTACTACGCCTACGGCGACACCCGTAAGCGTGGCATGGCGCTGCTGCGGTTCAAGCATGCCTACCGGCAGGCCGACATCACCATCGGTGACGAAGAGCTGCCCGACTACCTGCCGCTGGTGCTCGAGTTCGCCGCAACCGTCGACCAGGCGCGGGGCGAGCGGCTGCTGGCCGAACATGTACCGGTACTCGAGCTGCTGCGACTTTCCCTGCAGGAGAGCAATTCCCCGTACGCGGGATTGATGACGGCCGTACTCGCCACATTGCCGCCGATCAACACCGCCGACCGCCGGCGCATCACCGAACTTGCCGCCGACGGTCCGCCCGACGAAGACGTCGGCCTGGACCCGTTCGCCATGGATCCGATGATGATGGATCCGGCCGTAACCGGTGGTCGTCGATGAGCGCCTGCGCGAAGAGGAGAAGATTGCGATGAGCGCCTGCGCGAAGAGGAGAAGACTCCAGTGACCGACCTCTTGTGGATGACGCTGCCGTACATCGCCTTCACTTCGTTCGTTCTGGGCCATATCTGGCGTTACCGGACCGACCAATTCGGTTGGACCACAAGGTCATCTCAAATCTACGAAAGCAAGCTACTGCGCTTGGGCAGCCCGCTGTTCCACTTCGGGATTCTCGGCGTACTGGGCGGACACGTTGTGGGCCTACTGATCCCGGAATCGTGGACGTCGGCGATCGGCATCTCCGAACACACCTACCACCTGCTGGCTATCGGTATGGGTGCACCGGCTGGGTTCGCGGTGATCGCCGGGGCCGCCATCCTGCTCTACCGCCGGGTCACCGTGCCCGCGGTGCGAGGTGCCACCACCGTCGGCGACAAGCTCATGTACCTGCTGCTGGTCGGCGCCCTGATCACCGGCATGGTCAACACGCTGGGCAACGTGGCGTCGGCCTACAACTACCGGGAGACGGTGTCTCCCTGGCTGCGCAGCCTTTTCACACCGCACCCCACACCGGATTTGATGGCGACGGCACCCCTGTCCTTTCAGGTGCACGTGCTCATCGTCCTGACGCTGTTCGGCGTCTGGCCCTACACCCGGTTGGTGCACATGTTCAGCGCCCCGATCGGCTACCTGGTGCGGCCGTATGTGGTCTACCGGAGCCGGGATCCGCAGCGTGCCAGCAACAGTCGGTACGCCAAGGCGTGGGTCACGCCGCAGGCGCCACCGCCGCGCAGCCGCTGGGTCTAGGACCTGCTGCCGCGCCGAACGTGAAGTAGATGGCGAGAAATCACTGAATCTTCGTCATTCACTTCACGTTCGGCGATTGAGGCAGTTGTAGAGCCGGGCCTCACACCACGGTAAGGCGAGGGGTGAATGAATCTTCACGATCGGGTCATCGTCCAGCGCCTCGCGGAAACATGAAATTTCTACATTTGCAGCATGTTTCGATCGCGAACCATTACCGACTGGGATCCTGAAGACATCGTCGCGTGGGAAGCCGGCAACAAGAACGTCGCTCGCCGGAACCTGCTGTGGTCGGTGATCGCGGAGCACATCGGACTGTCGGTCTGGACCATGTGGTCGGTCATGGTGTTGTTCATGCCGCAGTCGGTATACGGCTTCACGGCCGGTGACAAGTTCCTGCTGGCCGCCACCGCAACGCTCGTCGGTGGCTGTCTTCGCATTCCGTACACCATGGCCACCGCTACGTTCGGTGGCCGCAACTGGACCGTCTTCTCCGCGCTCGTCCTCTTCATTCCGACGCTGGGCAGCATGTGGCTGCTGGCGCACCCCGGACTGCCGTTGTGGCCGTATCTGCTATGCGCGGCGCTCGCCGGCCTGGGTGGCGGCAACTTCGCGTCGTCGATGACCAATATCAACGCGTTCTACCCGCAGCGGCTCAAGGGCTGGGCGCTCGGAATCAACGCCGGTGGCGGCAATCTCGGTGTGCCGGCCATCCAGGTCGTCGGCCTGCTGGTGATCGCCGTGGCGGGCAACCGTGCGCCCTACTGGGTGTGCGCGATCTACCTGGTGCTGCTGGCCGTCGCAGCCGTCGGCGCCGCAATGTTCATGAACAACCTTGCGCAGCACCGAATCGATTCCACGGCAATGCGTTCCATCCTGACCGTGCCGGACACCTGGATCGTCGCGTTCCTGTACATCGGCACCTTCGGCTCGTTCATCGGCTTCTCGTTCGCCTTCAGCCAGATCTTGCAGATCAACTTCGTCGCCGGCGGTCAGAGCCCCGCGCAGGCGGCGCTGCACGCGGCTCAGATTGCGTTCGTCGGACCACTGCTCGGCTCCGTGGCACGGGTGTACGGTGGCAAGCTCGCCGACCGGGTCGGCGGTGGCCGCGTCACCATGGGCGCCTTCTCTGGCATGATTCTCTTTGGCGCGCTGCTGATCTCGGCGTCGGCCTACCATGACCACACCGGCGGCGCCGTCGACGCTGCCACCATGACGTGCTTCATCGTCGGCTTCGTCGCGCTGTTCGTCCTGTCGGGCATCGGCAACGGCTCGGTGTACAAGATGATTCCGTCGATCTTCGAGGCCCGTAGCCGATCGGTGGTGGGCAGCGAGACCGACCGGCAGAACTGGTCCCGCGGCATGTCCGGCGCCCTCATCGGCTTCGCCGGCGCCATCGGCGCGCTCGGGGGTGTGGGGATCAACCTGGCGCTGCGGCAGTCCTACCTGTCCAGTGGCTCAGCCACTGCGGCGTTCTGGGTCTTCGTCGCCTTCTACGTGGCCGCCTTGACGCTGACGTGGCTGCGCTACATCCGCACCCCACTCGCTGTCGTGGTGCACACCAAGCCGGCCGAAGTGGTCAGTGCGGCTTAGTGTTTCCCGGAGTAGGTCGCCGTCACAGTCGGTGATGCGAAGGCGATCAGCGGAGTAGACGGCGGGGTGGTGCTGGTGATGGTTGCCGGCCCCCCGGATGCTTCCAGAACCGATTGATCGTGGCGTGCGGTGGTGACCGCGAGGGTTCCCATGACCGCCAGGGCGCTGCCGCCGATGATCGCCGCGACCATACGGACTGCCGGCGAGGTGTGGTGTGCTGCGTTGGACATGTGTTATCTCCTTGTGTTGGTTGGGGAACTGCTGTGGGTGTGGGCGTGAGTTGTTGTTATTCGCCGCTCGCGGCAGCCAGATCGGTCCGCCGGACCTCCCGGCGCTTCGTCGTGCTCAGGTTTGCGGCGGTGCGTGGATCTGAAATGCCCAGTGCGGAAAAGCGTTCGGATTCGGACACACCGCCCCAGATGCCGTACGGCTCGCCGGACAGCAGCGCGAAGGCAGCGCACGGGGCCTGCACCGGGCACTGGTGACAAATCTCTTTGGCCCGTTGTTCACGTTGTCTGCGCGCCCGGCCCCGCTCGTTATCGGGGTGAAAGAAGATGTTGGAATCCATTGCGCGGCAGCGGGCTGACTCCTGCCATTCCCATTCGTCGGCCACCGGCCGGATGGACGGCGCGGGCAGTGGCAACGCTGTTCGCTTTCCGATCATGTCGTACCTCGTGCTTCCTCATCAATTGACGGTCAGGGCGTGACCCGTTGGCCCTTGCCGACGACTGTCACGCCGTTCTCCGATATGGCGAAGCCGCGTGCCCGGTCATGTTCTTTGTCGACTCCTATCTGGGCGCCCGGCGGGACCACGACGTTCTTGTCGACAATTGCGTTGCGTACCAAGGCATGTGCGCCGACCACGGTGTTGTCCAGGATCACCGAGCGGTCCACCGTGGCGTATTCCTCCACTCGGACACCCGGCGACAGCACGGAATCGCGCACCAGCGCGCCGGAGATGATGACGCCATTGGAGATGACGCTGTTGACGGCACGACCGACCCGGTCGCCGACGTCGTGGACGAACTTCGCCGGCGGGTGTGGCGGAATATGCGTGAGGATCGGCCACGCGCTGTTGTACAAGTCGAACGCCGGGACCACGGCGCACAGGTCCATGTGGGCGTCGTAGTAGGAGTCCAGGGTTCCGACGTCGCGCCAGTAGCCGCTGTTCTCGGCGTGCGAGCCGGGCACCTGGTTGCTCTGAAAGTCATAAACCTGGGCGCGGCCTTGCTCGACCATCATCGGCATGATGTCGCCACCCATGTCGTGCTTGCTGAACTCGTCGTCGGCGTCAGCGCGCAGCGCATCGATGAGCGCCCCGGTCGAGAACACGTAGTTTCCCATCGATACGAACGAGTCGTCAGGCGAGTCGGGCAGGCCCGGCGGGTTGGCCGGCTTCTCCAGGAACGCCTCGACCTGCCGACCGTCGGCGGCGGTCTTGATCACGCCGAATGCGCCTGACTCGTTGCGCGGCACCCGGATTCCGGCGACGGTGGCGCCGGCACCACCGTCGAGATGCTGGTTGATCATCTGCCGCGGGTCCATGCGGTAGACGTGATCGGCGCCGAAAACAACGACCAGGTCCGGCTTTTCGTCGTGAATGAGGTTGAGCGACTGGTGGATGGCGTTGGCGGAACCGGTGTACCACTGCGGGCCGAGACGCTGTTGGGCGGGCACTGGGGTGACGTAGTTGCCGAGTAGGCTGCTCATCCGCCAGGTCGTGGTGATGTGGCGATCGAGGCTGTGGCTCTTGTACTGCGTGAGGACGGCGATCCGCAGGACTCCGGCGTTCACCAGGTTCGACAAGGCGAAGTCGACCAATCGATACAGTCCCGCGAACGGCACTGCGGGCTTGGCTCGGTCGAGTGTCAGAGGGGACAGCCGCTTGCCCTCGCCCCCGGCCAGGACCAGACCGAGGATCTTCGGATCGGCCATGGGGGTTCTCCTTTTGGGCAGCGCGACGACGCGATGGGATTACCGGCGGCGCGCGGTGAAGGCGCGTCCGGGGTGGCGATATTGGTGACTGGTGAACTCAGAGATTCGCGAAAGCTGTTGCGGTTTCGGTGGATATCACGCCTGTTCCACGGTGACGCCGGCGGCGGATAGTTCGGAGAGCTGTGGGCTGTCCACGCCGGTGTCGGTGATCAACAGGTCAATGTCTTCCAGCCCGCCGTACCGGGCTCCGCTGACGATCCCGAACTTGCTGTGGTCGGCAAGGAGGATGCGTCGGTGCGCGCACGCGAGCATCCGTCGCTTCACCGCGGCTTCGGACGGGGCGGGGGTGGTGAGGCCACGGTCGGTGCTGATGCCGTTGGCTCCCAGGAAGGCGACGTCGACGTTGATCTCGGCGAGCGCGCGGGCAGCCCAATCGTCAACCTCGGCAAAGGTTTTGGACCGAACTCGTCCGCCCAAGGTGTAAACCGTCAGTTGTGGCCGGCTGAGCAGCGTCAGTGCCTGCGTCAACGAGTTCGTGTAAACGGTGAGTTCGCGGTCGCCGGGAAACAGTTCGACCAGCTGCGCGGTGGTGGAACCGGCGTCGATCAGAACCGAGCCGCGTTCCGGAAGATGTGCCAGCGCGGCCTTTGCGATGCGGGCCTTTTCGGCGAGGAACTCGGTCCGTGTCTCGACGGCCGGCTCGTAGGACAGGTAGTCGACCGGCACCGCGCCACCGTGTACCCGCCGCAACAAGCCTTGGCGCTCCAAGAGGATGAGGTCCTTGCGGATGGTCTCGCCCGTCACGCCCAGCTCGGACGCGGTACGGGTGGCGTCGATGCGGCCGTCGCGGCGCAGCATCTCGAGCAACTGCTGTTTGCGCTGGTCGGCGTAGAGGGCGCCCGACGCATCGCGCGGAGCGGGTCCGGTGAATGCCACGACACCTCCCTTGGCCTGTGATCTGCACCACTTGGATTTGATTGCTAATGATTGCGTTTGATTGGGAATCTGTCAAGGGCGATCTGGCACGCTCCTCGCCGTCCCGCCCGTCCTGCCTGCCGAGGTGGTGGCCCGATCTGTCGGCCCGAACTACTTACCGGCCATCGTCAGGCGCGCGAGATCGGTCGTCGAAGCGTCGGGCAAGTAGGCGCGGGTCAATGCCATACCGATTCGCGGGAGATCGGACTCGTCGCGGAAGCACATATAGACGGGCTCGTGGCGGGGCTGGAACTTCTCTTTGAAAGTGTGCAATGACCGGAAGCCGTACAGCGGCTCCAACGCGCCACCGAGCACATTGAGCGCCTTGCCGAGCGGCTCCAACGGTCCGTCGCCGCTGCGTGCCAACGGCGCACCGGACAGCGAGACGAATTGCATCCCTTCGTCTTTGAAAGCCATGCAGGCCGACGCGATCAGGTATTCGATGACGGGGCGGAATCCGTCGTGGCGCCGACGCATGACATCCAACGTCCAGCCCTGTACCACTGCGCCTGCGCCGTACACCGGCAGCCACGACGTGACGCCATGGACATTGCCGGTCGAGTCGATGGCCAGGCCCACCCGCACCTCGGGATCCATCGCTTCTTCGACACCACCCAGCGTGAAGCCCATTTCCGGGATTCCCTTGTCGCCGACCCAGGCATCGGAGATCGCCCGTACCTGCGCGACCACATTGAACGGCTGATCGGCCAGCGTCGTCATGATGAAATCGATGCCTTCGCGGTTGGCGCGATTCATCGCCGAACGCACGTCCTGCCAAGCCTTTCCGGTGAACTCGAGGTTCTCCAGATCGATCAGTGTGTCTTCGGCGATCTGTACCGTGCGCAGGCCCTGCGCACGCGCATCATCTGCCACTGCGGCGGATACCGAAAAGAGGCATGGCACAAGTCCGTTGGCTTCGGTGTCGCTGACGAAGTCAGCCACGGTGGCCGCGATTTGGTCGGGTGGGGCCACAGGATCGGTTAGTGCGATGACGACGCCTGCGTGCCGCTGGAAGGCCACATAGCGATCACCGGCGGCGCCGAAGTGGTAGCTGTTGCCGGCCCATGTCGTCATCCACGACATGGTGCCGGATCCGTACTGCCGCAAGAGTTCACGCGCAGCTTCTGGCGGGGTGTTGCCGGCCAGCGCGCCCGAACGGAGCCGACGGCGTACCGGCACCTGGAACGCTTGTCGTCCCGTTATCAGGAGTGTGACGATTCCCGCCCACAACAGCCCGGTGCCGAAGGTGATGGCGCCGTTTCCGTCGTCGGCACCTTCGACGATGGCCAGGTACAGCGCGATCACCGCGGCGCCGATCGACAGCCAGCCGAAAATGATGGTGACCCACCAGGCCCACCGTCGTCCCTGCCGAAGTTGGTTGGCTACCAGTGCAATCACCACGACGTTGACCACCGTGTCGAGAAGGGTGTTGCGGGCGCCGGCGGTCGGTCCGAGCGGGCCCCGGCCCGGTGCCACGACGATGACGATGTAGACGGCGGCCATCACGAGGAGCCCGACGAAGGCGATGGTGCGTACTTCGCGGCGGGTTCGCGGCCGCCACCCGCGTTCGGCGGTGCTGAAGTACCGTTCGCCGATCACCAGGCACATGACGAGTGCCACCGCATGCGTGATGTCGGCGAATTTGCCTTCGAAGAGCAGCCCGATCACCACGTAGGCGACCAGGATTGCGCGCAGGCGCAAACGCCACGGGGAACGCAGCGTCGCGCTGGTGGCTGCCACGGCACCGATCATCGCGGTCGTGCACCCGACGTCCCGCACCTGCGCGAGGTCATGGCCCCATGGCAGCCCGGCGGCATCTAGCCCGGCGGCGATCAACGATGCGCCGACCACACCGGTGATCTGTGCGAGCGCACAGATCAGCGCGATTCGCTTGGTGCCCAAGCGGATTTCGCACCAGCCCACAACGACCACGAAGACCGCGGTGATGGTGATGTACTGACCCGGCGTGAGTCCGAAGAACCAACTCGACACCACCGTCCACCAACGGCCTTCGCGGAGGGCCGGCCATCCGATCGCGACGTCGTTGAACCAGGAGAATCGTGTGACCGGTGTCCACAGCGCGCCGGTTGCCAGCCCGATCACCACGATTGTGCCGGTGAGAAGCAGGGTGAACCGCACCCGGCGCACCAGCTGCCGCAGCGTCGGAGTGGCAGCAGGATCCTTGGACTGCAGGACAACGGGTGCAGCCGGTGCCGGTGCCGGTGCAGCGTGTGGCTGCGGGTCGGCTGGTTCGAGCGCGTCGCCGCCAGCCTCGATGCACGCGCGGATCCGGTATGACAGCACCGCCAACATGAACAGCCCGAACGCGACGATGTAGAGAGCCACCCGCACTTGGTCCGCGAATTCGACGAGCGCAGTGAGCGCTGTCGACACCAGTGCCGCCATTCGCAGCGACCGCAGCCGCGACAATTCGCTGCGGTTGCGGTCGAGCAGCGCAGGTACTGCCAACGCCAAGGTGATCAGTGCGCTGGCGAAGAGGATTCCGTCGCCGATACCCATCGGGCCGACAAACAGTGTCCGGTCGCTGTGGCCCGGCAGGAACCCCCACGCCGACAATTGGATGATCCCTTTGCCCGCCAGATACAGGGCGATGGCAACCATCACCCCGCCCAATACTGGCACCCATCGAGGGCTGCGCACCAACCCGGGAACCATTTCAACCAGCTGGGCACCCAGGGCACGCAGATGCTCTGGGCGGTCTTGGGATTGAGCCAGCAATGTCCTGATCGCGGCCACCGATTCGTCATTGGCACCGAGTTCTTCGGCTCGTGTCAATGCGCGTTCGGCGGTCGCCCGGTAGTGCGCCCCCAAACCCAGGGCGACGCCGTCGGCGGCGATCGCGGCGGCGTTGGCAAGGCATTCTTCCCGGCTGGGCTGCCGAAAATCGCGGATTGCCCGGTTGATCACCAGCAAGACCAAGATTGCCGTGTACATGATGGCGGCTGCGGGCTGGAAGAAGTAGTCGTTCGACTTGGTGACGAATTTGCCGATTTCATCGAGGAACAGGCCGAAACCGATACCGCCGATGACGACTGAGATGACCCGGACGCGGTGGCCCAGGAACATCCAACCCAACATCAGCCCGACCATCATCCCGGCGGCCCCCCAGACCGCATGTGCGATGTGCACAGTGGCCGTGCCCAATTGGGGATAGCCGGTCGCGGCCAGGTACGCCCGGGTGACGAGGATCGTGCAGATCGCCACGATCAACGCGGCTTCTGCCGACGCTGCGCCGTTCACATCGCGCAGCGGTCGTCTCGGCCGTCTTTCCACGGCTGTTGATGTCCCCATTGCGAGTCCTCCCCGACGTCTGCGTCAATTTCGCAGTATATGGCGCAAAGTGGTCGCCCGTGCGGGATATTTGGGATCGCACTTCCCGCGTATTGGGCGTCGCTGAATGAAGGGCGGAAGTGCACGAATTTCGAATGGTATTGGGAAACTCGATGATTCAAATATTGTGCAGCGGAGGATGCCGACGTGGTCAAGGTGCTTGACGCCTCTATCATCGATGGCTGGCTCTTGATGGTCATCAACATCCTCGGTGTGCTGGGTTTCGTATGGCTGTTGGGCAAACCATCGCGCCGCTTTTTTGTTGCCATTGCCGCGATTACGCTGCCGGTGGCAATAGCGGTGACCTTTGCGGCACGGTGGTACGTCGAAAAGCAATGGCGGCCGGTTCCAGAGCCGATACCGGACGTCGTGTATGTCTGGTTGGGCGTATGCGTCGTCGGGCTGGCAATTCTGGTGACGCGGTTGATGTTTGCCGAGGCGATCTGGCGTCGGGTGGTGACGGTGTGTGCCGCCGGTCTGGTGGTGCTGCTCGGCCTCGCCCATGTGAACAGTCATTTCGGCCAATACCCAACCCTGCGAGCGGCCTTGGGGCTGGACCACATCAATACGGCGAATGCGTCCGAGTTGGGCAAGGCGAAAACGGTGGTGCCGTTGTCGCAGTGGCGAAAGCCGTCGGGGCTGCCCGCTCATGGAACCATCGCGACCGTGACGATCCCGGCTTCGGCGTCGCAGTTCGCCGCCCGGGCAGCCAAAGTGTATTTGCCGCCGGCCTATTCCAGTAGTCCTCGGCCGCGGTTGCCTGTTCTCCTGTTGCTCGCCGGTCAGCCCGGTGCTCCGTCGGATTGGCTCGTGGGTGCGCGACTTGCCGACACGATGGACGACTACGCCGCAGCGCACGACGGTGTCGCGCCCGTCGTCATCGTCGCCGACGGGACCGGAACCGCCATGGGCAATCCGCTCTGCATGAACTCAGATCTGGGCAATGCCGCCACCTACCTGACCACTGACGTGACCGATTGGGCCACAGGCACTCTCGATGTCGACGTCGATCGCGCCAAATGGGCTGTCGGCGGCTTGTCGTACGGCGGTACGTGCGCCCTGCAACTCGTCACCAACTACCCGGATCAGTACCCGACCTTCCTCGACATGTCCGGTCAGTTGGAACCGACGCTGGGTGACCGCCAGCGAACGATCTCCGCTGCTTTCGGCGGTGACAACGCGAAGTTTGTTGCGGTCAATCCCGCCGATCTGATGCGGACGCGGCACTACCCAACCGTCGCCGGCGTATTCGTCGTCGGTGCCGACGATCGCGAATATCGGCCAGGCCTGGAGAAGCTCTACCAACTGGCCAAAGACGCCGGCATGGATGTGCGCTTCGAAACCGTGCCCGGCGGCCACAGCTTCCCCGTCTGGGCGGCCGGTCTGAAGAAGGAACTGCCCTGGCTTGCAGGAAGGTTGGGGCTTGCCGATGGAACCACGGGCGACCGGAAGAACTAGTGGGACGACCGGTGATGAGCCTCCCTGACGCCGAATGGGCAGCTACGACACGACGTTTCGCGAAACGCGTGTCATAGTCCCCCGCAAGCGGGAGGTACCCCCAGGCCAATCGGCGGAACGAGCTAGGGCTTGATCCGCATCTGTCCCGGTGACCAGAAGCCGCTGTGCACCGCGGTGCCCAGGTCCAGTTCAGCTGTCGTTGCGTCGACGACGGTCGTGAACTGGCGCAGCGAGCCCCAGTCCCGGCCCCAGTCGTCGGACAGGTACGTCGACATCACGTGAGCCTTCAGCAGCACATCGGTGATACCGAGCAGACCGCCGTTGATGCCGTCCTGCCAGGTGTCGGTGTCCTGCTTCTTGGCGGTGTAGTCCGGTGTGATGCGGAACTTCGGCACCTCGGTCACGCCGTTGCGCACCAGCATCGGCTGCTGGCACGGGAACGCCAGGCCGACAGCCCAGTCCATCAGCACCGGCTGCTTCTTGCCGATGAATTCCTGGATGGTCTTCACCTCGGGCACGCGCGGCGGGGTGACGGCGATCCAGTCGCCCTCGTTGAGCGAGAGGTTCACCGCCACCACGCGAACGTAGGTGGCATCGGCCGGAATCTGTCGACGGTCGAAACGCAGGTTGCGCCACGACGGTGTCGGGCCGATGTCGTAGGGCACCAGCCGTCCGCCCGCGACGGGGTGGCCGTCGGGGCCGGTGCGGCCGTACTCCAGCTCGACGGTCTGGCCCTCGGTGCGGCCCTTGAGTGAGCTGTTGCCGGTGATGGTGCCGGCTGCGGTGACGACCACGAGCGGGTGCGCGGCATCGGCGGCGGGCAGGCCGTACCAGGCCGAGGTCAGTTTGGCCTGCGAGTGCGGGCCGCTGGTGTATGTCCCGGCGACCGGTACCCGTGCGGGGTCCAGGCCGTAGGGCAGCGGCACCGTGGAGCCGTTGATTCCCGGCGTCTTGAGCCTCACCGCGGCGTCCCAGTCCGAGTCGGTGCCCGGCATCGGGAAGTCTTGCCGAATCGCTTCGGCGACAATGCGGTCCGGTACGCCATTGGGAGTGAAGCCGACGGGCTCGATACCGCCGAGGGCGCCCAGCGGGCCGTAGTCGCCAGCCTGCGGGGCCAGGAACCCGGCATTCGAATCAGGCTCAACGAGCACGTTGTCGGCCAGTCCACAGCCGCCGTTGAGCGCCCGTAGGTTGCTCGCCAGGTTCGAGTACGTCGGGTATTCGCGCACCGCACCGATGGCCATCGATGCCACACAGACCACGACCATGAACGCGGCAGCCAGGGGGATCGGGGCCGCCGTAACCAGCCTGGTGAGCCGGCCTTCGGGGCGGTCGCTGTTGAAGTGCAGCCAGAACGCCCACACCGCGGTGATCACGAACAGCGTCAAAAAGATTGTGCTGAGCTTGATTCCGCCGACGGCCACCATGTCGTTGTTGAACGGCACGCCATAACTCGACACGTACCACCAGCCGTTGGTGGTGGCCGAAACCAGCGCCAGCAGGAACAGCACCGCCGAGGTGACGGCCATGCGGTTGCGCGCCGATTTCAGGACGGACCGCGACACCAGCACCGTGGCCACCGCGGCCATCGCGGCACCCACGGCCGCGAACAGGCCGAAGTGGTGCACCCACTTGGTCGGGGTGAACATCAGGCAGAACATGGTGGCGAAGATGATGCCCATCAGGCGCCACAGCGGTCCGCGGGCGATGCCGGGAACCCGCTTGCGTCGCAGGATCATGAACATCGACGTGAAGAGGCTCAGCGCGGTCAGCAGGAAGCCGAAGCGCCGGGTCATCGAACCGTCGACCGTCGGCAGGAACAGGTAGTAGTACCGCAGATTCTCGGTGTACCAGGCCTGGCTCGGGCCGATGGCGGTGCGAATCCGGGTGGCCTCCAACACCCCTGCCGCAGTCTGGTTGACGAACACCACGGTGAGGACGACGAAACCGGCCGCCAGCAGAGGGAGCACCAACGGCCAGGTGCCGACCTCGCGGCGCCGCTTCACCAGGATGCGCAGGATCGGGCGACCACCGGCGAGCAGGGCGGCCACCGCGATCAGGCCCGTCGGCTGGATGCCCAGCGTGAACGCCGCACTGATGATGGCGAGTGCCGCCGGGGTCAGCCGACTGGTGCCGATGGCGCGCTCGATCAACACGTAGGTGATCAGGGCGCCGGTGGCGATCTGGCCTTCGGGGCGTAGGCCGTTGTCGAACGGCATCCACGCGGCCATCAGGACCAGGCCCGCGGCCCACATGGCGGCCTTACTGCCCACCACGGCGGGGCCGAGTCGGGGGAGCACTTCGCGCGACAGCAACAGCCAGCAGATCAGCGCACAGATCAAGTCCGGCAGGCGGATCCAGATGCTGGCATCGCTGACGTGGGTCATCAGGGCCAGCACGTTGTAGTACCAGCCGAACGGATCCTCGGGGCTGCCGAACCAGCGGAAGTAGTTGATCATGTACTGCGCGTGCGGCGCGACGCGCGCCATCTGCAGGATGTAGCCGTCGTCAGATGACCCGGCGCCCAGCACATGCCACAGCAGGAAGCCGCCGACCACGACGCCGTCGACGATGTTGAACGTCCGCCAGCGGCTGGGGATGAGCCGCTGCATGCGGCGCCCGTCCATCCGGTCCAGGCGCCAAAGGGCCAGCAGCGCCACGATGGTGGCAGCGATGCCGCCGAACATCGCGGTGTACTTGATGATGGTCGGCCGGTTGATGAACCGGGTGTCGATGGTTGCCGACACCGAAAGGCCTTGCGGTGCTGCGCCCTTCAGGTCGGTGAAGATGCCGACGACGGACGGCCGCAGGTTGGGGTCGGCGAAACCGGTCCGCAGCTCCTTGCCGTCGGTTCCCGTCAGGCCGACGAACGTCGCGAACGTCCCGTTCTTGTCGGAGATGATCTCGATGCGCGAACAGCCCGGGGTGCCAATCGCTTTGAGGCGCGGCACGCTGGCGATCACCACGTTGCGGTCGGTGACGTCGACGCGGCTGCTGGACACGTTGACCAACAGCCCGTTCAGTGCGGCCTGCTTGCCGTCCTTGGGCACCGTGCCGAACACCAGACCGCCCGACGGCGGCAGCGTCCGAAGCACGTCGCACGGGATGGTCGCCGTCATCGACACCGGCGTCTGCGAGATCAGCGGCGCGGTCACGTTGCCGAACTGGCCTTGCTGTGGCCAATTGAGCTGCGCTGTCGACTGCACCACCGGCAGCAGTGGCGTCAGCGCCGACAGCACGAAGCCGATCAGGCCCGCGACGATCGCCACCCACCGGGTGACCTTGACTTGCTGTGCGTTCATTCCCGTCCCGGTCATCGGAAGACCCTGATCGGGCTTCATGGCAGGGCCCTAATCGGGCCGCGGCGGCTCCAACCGTTGACGGTCATGGTGCCTTGGTCAATCGATGCGGGCGGGGCCACTGACGGCGGTACCACCGGGTCGTACCGTTCGATCGAGCCCCAGTCCCGGTACCAGTCGCCCCGCAGGTAGGTCGGGATGGTCGACGTGCGCAGCAGCGCCTGGATGAACAGGAACGGGCCACCCTTCTGCGCCGACTGCCACATGTTCGACGACACCACGACCTGCTTGGTGTTGGGCAGGATGCGGTACTGCGGCAGCTCCGCCACGCCGAGATGCTCGGCGAACGGGCGCTGGCACGGGAAATTCGCGGCGGTGGCGATGTCCATCAGGATCGGCGTCTGCGACCCGAGGAACTGCTGTGCGGTCTGCAGGGTCGGGACCCGCGGCGGTGTGAAGCCGAACCATTGGTCCTCGGACAGGTTCGGATCGTCGGCGACGATGCGGGCGACGTTGGCCTCCGGCGGTGCCCACTTCAGCGGGAATCGCAGGTTGCGCCAAGCGTATTGGGCGAACGTGTCGATGGGCTGAACCTCAGCGAGGGCCTGGTAGCTGCCGTCCGGGCGGTGCACGCCCCACTGCAGTTTGAGCGACTGGCCGTAGTGGAACTCGTGCTCTTCGTCGTAGTACCAGATGGCGCCCGCCGCGGCGACGGTGACGAGCGGCCGGTCCGCACTGCGTGGCGGCAGCTGGTACCAGGCTGACGTGGCCTTGGCCGCGACGCCGTTCTCCTTGTAACTGCCCATCACCGGCGTACGGGCTGGGTCGAGACCGAACGGCAGGAACACGTTGGAGCCGTTCACGCCGGTCGGGCCGTAACCGCCACCGGTACCGGCCGCGAACGCGATGCCGACGTTGGGCTTGTTGGGTGAGCCGTCGGAGTTCACCGTGCCCGGGTTGGCGACGACGGGGTGCGGTGGGGCCAGCGAGTCGCTGACACCGTTCGGCGTGAAACCGACCGGGTTCTCGCCGCCCAGCGGGCCGTACTTGCCCCAGGTCTGGCCCGGGACGGGCTGCAGCAGGCCGGCGTTGGTGTCGGCTTCGACGAGCACATCGTCGGCCATGGCGCAGGTCTTGTCGGACAACCCCAGTGCGTCCAGGTTGGACCGTGCTGTCGTGTACTGCGGGTAACGCTGGACGAAGCCCTTGGCCATCGAGCCGACCTCGAGCACGACCATGATGATCGCGACGATCAGCAGCGGTGTCGATGCCAGCGCCCGGTTGCGGCGGGTCTCGGCGACCTCGGTGTGGCCGGCGTAGTCGATGCGGAAGTGCAGCCAGCCGGCGAGCAGTGCGGTGATGATCGCCAGCACCAGGAACATCGACGTGACGGGGTGGCCGGCCAGCACGGGCTGCCGGTCGAACCACGGCACCCCGTAATTGCCGACGTAGAACCAGCCGTTGATCCCGGACGTCGCCCAGGCCAGCACGAACAGCAGCGCCGTCACGTACAGCGCCAGGTTGCGTCGGCTGTGCAGCCCCACCGTCGCGAACGCGAACGCGATGATGGCGCCGAACGCGCCCGACAGCCCGGCGAACGCACCGAACTGCACGGCCCACTTGGTGGGGGTGAAGTGCAGGAGCAGCAGGCCCAGCATGGTGCTGCCGAGCAGGCGCCACACCGGCCCGCTGGCCAGGCCCGGCACGCGGCCCTTGCGCAGCAGCAGGGTCAGCGTGCCGAACAGACAGAGCAGCAGGATCAGCACCGAGAAGCGGCGGGTCATGGAGCTGTCGACGCTGTCCTCGACCGTGAGGAAGTAGTAGCGCAGGAACTCCTGATACCAGGAGATGGTCGGGCCCACCGTGTACTTGATGCGGGCCGATTCGGCGACGGTGGCCAGGGTCTGGTTGCGGAAGATCACCGTCAGGATCAGTGCCGCCGACGCGGCCAGGGTCGCGATCGGGGCCAGCAGACCGGTCCCGGCCCGGCGGCTGCGTACCGTGCGGACCAGGGCACGGGCGCCGACGAGCAGCGGAGCCAGCGCGATCAGGCCCTGCGGCGCGGTGGTCGCAGTGAATGCCGCGACGATGATGGCGACAGCGGCGGGGGCCAGGCGCCGGGTGGCGATGGCATATTCGATCAGCACCCAGGTCGCGATCACGCCGAAGGCGATGAGCGGTTCAGGGCGCAGGCCGTTGTTGAACGGGTACCAGGCGGCCAGGAAGACAGCCGCTGCGGTCCATATCGCGATCACATTCGCCGACACTCCGCGGGCGCCGGGGCCGAGCCGCGGCAACACCCAGCGCGACAGCAGCGTCCAGGTCGCCATGCCGGCCAGCAGCGCGGGCAGCCGCATCCACACGCCGGCGGTGCTGACGGTCGCCATGTGCGCGAGCACCGACTGGTACCAGTCGAACGGCGCTTCGGACGTGCCGAAGTAACGGAAGTAGTTGGCCACGTAGCCGGCCTGGTTGGAGACGCGGGCGATGGTCAGGTTGTAGCCGTCATCCGAGGAGATCGCACCGATCAGGTGCCATCCGACGAGGCCCGTGAACACCGCGATGTCGGCGAGCCAGTGCCAGCGGCTGACCTTCCAGAACCGCTGCCACCCGTCATGTACGCGCCGGCCTTCCTGCCGGTCCAGCAGTCCCAGCGCGAGGATGGAGACCAGCGTCAGCACCACACCGAGGCCCATGGCCACGGACTTGAGCAGCGTGGGCTCGACGATGAAGCGGGTGTCGACATCGACCCGTGCGGACAGACCGGGCTGCGCCGGCACCTTGAGTTCGGTGAAAAGGCCGGCCACCTGGGGCTTCTTCTCCACGCTGCCGGTGCCGGTCGCGCCGGGCAGGCCGATGAAGTCGGCGCCGACGCCGCTGTTGTTGGCCCACAGGTGCAGGCCACTGCACTTCCCGGCGGCGATGTCGGAGCGCTTGGCGACCGCGGCCACGGTGTCCCTAAAAGCGACGGTGACTGTGTTCGTATCGGCCCGGACGAACAGCCCGTTGCGGCTGGCGTCGATGCCGTCGGGCGGGATGGTCGAGAACACCAGACCACCGGCCGGTGGCAGGCTCGCGATGGCCTGGCACGGAATGGAGACATCCAGCGCCAGCGGCGCACCGGACACCAGTGGGGCGGTGAGGTCAGAGACGTTTCCGCTGGCATTTGGGGCCTGGGGCCACAAGATGGTCGCGGTCGTCTGCTTGACGGGCAGCAGTGGGGTCAGCGCGCAGAGCAGCAGACCGGCAAGGCCCGCGATGATCGCGACGAGACGGGCAGTCCTGGCAGGCACGAGGCTCAAGACTAGGCGACAGTCATATGTGGCCTAGCGCACTGACGGGGAATGTCGAGGTAGTTGGCCGGAATGTGACCCCTCAGTGGAGCTTGTTGCCTTGGTGAGGCAGGTGAAAGCCGTGGGTTTTCTTGTTGGCGAACTCCGGGTGCGAGTTCTCGGTATTTCGCACCGAGAGCTACGCGAGCCTGACCGCATGGCGATTTTTGGCCCGGTTCACCGCCGCTCAGTCAGGAATGACGCGCTCTCTCCCCAGACAAGTCCGATCCGACGGGCTCAAATCAAACATGTGGCAGGAGAGCTGACACACGAGCAGTGGTCCGGCCGGGGCGACTAGGAGTGCCGCAACGGCGCCGGGGCCCACCAGCCGCTGCGGGTGGCGGTCCCGAGGTCGATCTGGGCCGGCTGCGCGTCCGGGTAGTACTGGGTGAACCGCTGCAGCGAGCCCCAGTCCCGGAACCAGTCGTCCTTCAGATACGTCGGCACCGGGGAGGCCTTGAACAGCAGCTCGGTGATGCCGAGCGGCCCGCCGCCGAGGTAGTCCATGACGGGCGAGTTGGCCTCGGCGCCGAAGCGGTCCGGCAGGATGCGCCACTTGGGCACCTCGGTGACGCCGTTGTTGTGGCCGAACGGGCGCTGGCACGGGAATGCCAGCCCGACGAGCCAGTCCAGCATCACGGGATCGGTGGAGCCGACGACATCCTGCAGAGTCCGCAGCTTCGGGATGCGCGGCGGGGTCAGCGCGATCCAGTGCTGGGGCGCGAGGTCGTCGTCGGTGGCGACGATGCGGATCAGGGTGGCGTCGGGCGGGATGGCGGCCATGGGGGCGCGCAGGTTGCGCCAGGCGGGTGCCGCGCCGACGTCGGCGAAGCCGACGGCCCCGGCCACGAGGCCTTGCGCGGCTTGACTTTCAGTGGCGTACTCGACCCGCACCTCGCCCTGGTTGAAGCGGCCCGCGGCAGCGACGACCAGGAGCGGTCCGGCCTGATCGCGTGCGGGCAGCCGGTACCAGCCCGAGCGCATGCGTGCGGGGATCTGGACGCCGGGGCGCCAGCTACCCAGCACCGGGGTGGTCGCCGGGTCGAGGTTGTACGGGAGCTTGGCTCGGGAGCCGTTGACGCCCATCCCGGCGGTGGTGCCGCCTTCGGTGCCCGGCTCGGCCCCGGAGACGACGCCGCCGTCGTTGTCGGCGAAGTTGGTGCCGCCCGGCGGTTCCATCACGGGATCCGCGGAGACGTCCGCGGGAATTCCGTTGGGGGTGAAGCCTTCTGCGCCACCGGCGCCGAGCGCGTCACCGACGGTCCCGGCCTGCGGGACGAGCTTGCCGGCGTTGGGATCCTGCTCGACCATGACGTCGTCGGCCAGGCCGCAGGTTTTACCGGTGAGGGCTTGCAGGTTGGACCTGCCCACCGACCACGCCGGCCACTGCTGCGTCATGCCGAGGGTCAGCGACAGCACCTCGAAGAACACCACGAGCCACGACGCGATTGCCAAGGGCGCCTGAGGAATCCGGCGACTGACCGGCCTCTCGGGATCATGATCGTAGAAGTGCAGCCACGCCGCCCACAGCAGCGTCAGGAACGACAGCCCGAACAGGAACGTGGTGAAGCCGAAGTGCCACTCGGGGAACTGATTCGACCACGGCACCCCGAAGTTGGAGACGTACCACCAGCCGTTCACCGTGGCGAATGACAGTGCCATGACGAACAACACGGCAGCGGCGAACATCGCCCGGTTGCGGCGTGACCGCATGGCGACCGTGCCGACCGCGATGGCGGCCAGCGCGCCCAATGATCCGGCCAGCCCCGCGAACACGCCGAAGTGGTGCGTCCACTTGGTGGGCGTGAACATCATGGCCAGGAACGAGATGATCGTGATCCCGACGATGCGGCGGGCCGGACCCGCGGCGGTACCTGGAATTCGCCCCTTGCGCAACGACATTGCGAGCGAGACGGCCAGCGCGAGCAGCAGCGTCAGCACCGCGAACCGGCGGGCGACCGAGCCGTCGGGGCTGGTGGTGAACAGTCGCTCGTAGCGGATGTGCTCGTCGAACCAGCTCAGGGCTGGGCCGACGGTGGTCTTGAAGGAGCTGGCGTCGATCTCGGCGGCCAGCGTCTGGTCGCGGAAGATCAGGATCGCCGTCACTGTGCCGGCGGCCAGGATCGGGGCGAGCAGCGCGAGGTAGCCGAAGCGCGAAGTATGCCGCGCCACAATCGTTTTCAGTGGTCCGACGGCTACCAGCAGGGCGCCGACCGCGGCGACGCCCGTCGGGCCGGAGAAGAGCGTCAGCGCGCCGACGATGATGGCAATGGCCACCGGCAGCAGCCGGCTGGTGGCGACGCCGCGCTCCACCGAGCACCAGGTCAGCAGGATGCCGAGCGCGATGATCGGTTCCGGCCGGATGCCGTTGTTCAGCGGGAGCCAGAACGCCAGGAACATGCCGGCGGCGGTCCAGGCCGCGGCGCGGCTGTTCTTGACGGCGTGGCCGAGGCGGGGGAGCACCTCGCGGCTGATCACCCACCAGCAGGCCAGGGCCATCAGGAGCGTGGGGAGGCGCATCCAGACGCTCGCTGTGGACACGTGCGCCCACAGCGCCAGCAGGTCGTAGTACCAACCGAAGGGCGCCTCGGGGGTGCCGAACCAGCGGTAGTAGTTGGCCATGTACCCGGCGTGCTCGGAGACCCGGGCCATGGTCAGGATGTAGCCGTCGTCGGAGGTGTTGGCGCCGACGAAGTGCCACCACACCAGGGTCACCGCCACGACGCCGTCCAGCGGCTTCACCGACCACCAGCGCGACGGCAGGAAGCGCTTGTGCGGGACGCCGTCGGCGAGGTCCAGCACGTGCAGGGCGCCCAGTGCGACGACGGTCAGCACCACGCCGAAGATCATCGCGAGCATCTTCAGCAGCGTCGGCGATGTGCTGTAGCGCGAGTCGATGGTGGCCGAGAACGTCAGACCGGGAGGGGCCGCGCCGGACAGGTCGGTGAAGACGCCGACGATCTGCGGGCGGAAGTCGTAGCCGCTCAGCTCACCGCGCAGCGGCTTGCCGGGGTTCCGGTCCTTCGGGCCCTGTACCAGGCCGACCAGCTCGCCGGTGACCTTGTCGGCGTGCGCGGTGAACTTCAGTTCTTTACACGCGGGGCTGAGTACCTGGGTCAACGGCGCGCTGACTACTGGGGTGTTGCGCACGATGACCAGCAGGTCGCCGCCGACGCGCTCGATCAGCAGACCCCGGTCGACGGCCTTGGGTGCCTGCTTGGGCACGGTGGACAGCAGCGTGGTGGCGGGTCCGGTGAGGCCGGCTGCCGTCGAGCACGGGATGGCGATGTCGAGGTCGGTCGCGACGTAGCCGATCAGCGGTGCGTCGACGCTCTTGAGCACGCTCGCCTGCGGCCAGTTCAGCTGTGCCGTGGTCTGGGTGACCGGCAGCAGCGGCGTCGCCATCGCCAGGAACGCGCCGAGCAGTCCGGCGACGATCGCGATCCACCGCGCTGTGCGGTGATTGCGCTCTACCTCAGGTTCCCCGGCCACGGGGCTAGATGTTAGTGGCCGCTACGGATGGCCAGCACAAACGGGCCGATATCGGTCACCTGCCAGTGCTTGCTGTCGAACAGCCGCTCGTCGAGGGCTACCTGGTAGCGGCGCACGTTGGGCTGGTTGGGGTAGACGTCCTCGGCCAGTCTCAGCGTGTACGTGCCGGTGCCGCCGTGGCGCATCAGGAACACCGCCGGCGCCTGCCAGTGCAGCGTGTCGAGCGCCTTGACGAAGTCATCGGGGTTGGTCATGGTCGCCCAGCTTTCGATGGCGCCGGACCGTTCCTTGAACTGCGCCAGCGGGTTCGCGTAGTGCGACGTCAGGCCCTGGAACCCGTAGTAGGGGTAATAGGACAGGAAGCTGTAGTCGGCGGTCATCACCACGGTCTCGTTGCGGGGCTTGCCCGTCGCGGCGGTGATCTTTCGGTCGATCTCCTGATAGAACCGCTCGGAGCCCGGGGGGCGCCGGTCGGCGCGCTGGCCGTAGCCGTCGGTGTCCGTATAGGCGACGGCGATGTCGGGCCGCAGGATGTCGGGGATCGCCTGGCTGAACGACACCGCGCCGATCGCGCCGATGGTGGCGGCCACGGCGATGATCCGGTTGGTGGTCGGTTGTGCGTAGCGGTGCGCCAGTCCGCGGGCGACCTCCAGGAAGCCGAAGGTGCCGGCCGCCACGAGCAGCACCAGCAGGGTGGGCTGCAACCGGAAGGACAGGAGAGTGGTGCGGGCCAGGGTGGCCAGCATCGACAACAACGACCAGAGATAGACGGACACGACCGCTATCGCGAGCGCTCCAGCAATTTGCTCTTCGCGCGGGCGCTCATCGCCAGCGCGGGTCGAGCTGCGGGCCCGGACCACCAGCCACAGGGTGCCGAGGAGACACATGACGCCCAGCAGCGTGGCGTCGAGCATCGGGAAGGTCAACTGCGCGCCGGACATGGGCAGGTAGTGCAATGCCGTGGATTTGTCCGCGGGGTGGTGCCGGGCGGCCAGCAGATAGGGGCCCCAGTGGATGGCGGCGATGACGCCGGAGATGACGGCGATGACGCCCAGCCGGAACAGCGGTTCCCACCGTCGCCCGGTCGCGGCCAGCAGCAACGCCATGAGCGTCAGCGTGAGGGCGAGGTAGCCGAGAAACAGGGTGTAGAACAGCGCGGCGATACCGAGGAACAGCCCGGTGCCGATAACCGCGGCCCACCCACTGCGCTGGCCCCCGCCTGCCTGCCGCGTGGTCGCCTTCAGCCCCGACCAGGCCAGCACGACGACCGGCGGCATCAGGACCACGATGACGGCCGAGTACGGCTCGGTCGATGAGTAGGCCAGCGTCACCGCGGCGGTCGCGGTGGTGACGGCCAGCGCGTACTCGAACCGAATCATGGCCGCCCACAACACGAATGCGGCCACGATCGCCGCCGTGATCGTGACGACAGCCCACGGCTTGAACATCTCCCACGCGGGCGTGCCGGTGAGCGCGGCTACCCGGCCGCCGAGCCAGAACCAGCCCGACGGGTAGTACGGCGGCAGACCCAGGTACGTCATGTCGTGCGGGACGGCGGTATCGGCGAGGCGCGTCAAGTACTCGGTGCGGAACTGCTGGTCGACCGAGATGCCGAACAGATACAGCTTGGTGGCGCCCAACGGCATGCCGAGGGTGACGACCGAGAACGCTGCCAGTAGCGACGTGGCCGCCAGTTTGGCGCTCTTGCGCCAGCCCCGGCGCCACGCCCACCCGGCCAGCAGCAACCCGATCAGCACGGCGCACTGGCCCGCGGTGGTCAGGGCATGCAACTGGTTCGAGGAGTTGAACGCCGGCCACTGCACGCGCGCAATCGCTTGCAGCGCAATGACCGCGATGACCACCGCCAGCGCCATGGCGGCCAGCATCTGGCCGCTCACCCTGGCACCCGCGGCCAGCGCGCTGCGCATCAGAGCGGGAGTTTGCGGAAGACCGACCGCGGGATGTGCCGGATGACGGCCATCAGGTAACGCACCGGGTTCGGTGCCCAGATGAGCTCCTTGCCCTTGGCTGCGGCAGCGATGGCCTGGTTGGCGACGTCTTCCTTGTCGACCGTGAACGGGGCCTCCTTGGCGCCGGTGGCCTTCCAGTGCTCCAGCGTCGTGGTGGTGCGGACCTGCCCGGGGCGGATGACCAGCACGCGAACCCCGAACTCCCGCAACGCCTCTCCGAGGCCGAGGTAGAAGCCGTCGAGACCGGCTTTGGTGGAGCCGTAGACGAAGTTGGACCGGCGGACCCGCTCACCGGCGACCGACGACATCGCGATGATCTGTCCGAAGCCCTGCGCCTTCATCTTCTCGCCGACCAGAACCCCGACGGAAACCGCTGCGGTGTAGTTGATCTGGGCGGTCAGTACGGCCTTCGACTGGTTCTGCCACAGTTCCTCGGCGTCGCCGAGAATGCCGAACGCGACGATCGCGACGTCGACATCGCCCTGCGCCCAAGCGGATTCGATGATCGCCGGATGGGACTTGGTGTCCAGCGCATCGAAATCGAGGTAGACGACCTCTTTGGCGCCGGCGGCTTCGATCTGTGCGATGGCGGCCTCACGCTTCGGCGCGTTCGGCAGGTCGGCGAGGATCACCCGTGCCTTGGCGTTCTTGAGGTAGCGCTCGACGATGGCCAGGCCGATCTCCGAGGTACCGCCGAATAGCAGGATGGTCTGCGGGTTGCCGGTTGCGTCAATCATGGATTTCCTTTTCAAGATTCAGAGGAGCTCGAGCCGGCGGGCCATGTCGGAGGCGAACACGCCGTTCGGGTCAGCCTTGCGGCGAATGGCGATCCACTCGTCGATCCGCGGGTACATGCGGTGGAAGCTCTCGGCGCTGACGCGGGAGTCTTTGGCGGTGTACACCCGGCCACCGAATTCCATTGCGCGCTTGTCGAGTTCGTTGAGGAACTCGTTGACGCCCGGCCGGTTCGGGAAGTCCAGGGCGACGTTCCAGCCTTGCATCGGGAAGCTCAGCGGCGCCTTGTTGCCCGGTCCGAACAGCTTGAAGACGTTCAGCGCCGAGTACTGCTTCTGGGTGTGCATCCAGCGGATGATGCCCTTGAACTCCTCGAGGGCGTCGGGTGGCACCAGGAACTGGTGCTGGGCGAAACCCGCTGGGCCGTAGGCGTATTGCCAGCCTGAGGTGATGTCGAGCATGTGGTAGAACTGCGTCAGATTGACGATCTTGCCCTGGTAGTTGCCGCTCATCCGGTAGAACGCTTCGCCGATCATGGACAGCGAAAGCTTGTTCATGAAGCTCACGGGGAAGACGTTCGGGATCGCCGGCAGTTGGGGCGCGGTGAACTTCAGCGGGTCTTTCGCCAGCTTGGCCGGCAATTGATCGACCTTGGCCAGGCTGCCGCGGCTCACCGCGGCACGGCCGAGCTTGGGCTCCGGGCTGATCAGGTCGAACCAGGCGCTGGAGTACGTGTAGTTGTCCTCGCTGCCGTCCTGGTGCACGGCGACGGTCTCTTCGAGGTCGTGGGTGGCGATGCCGTCGGCGATGAAATATGCGGTCTCCGTGCGGGTCATCTTGACGCGGGCCCGAATCACGATGCCCGTCAACCCGTTTCCGGCGACGGTGGCCCAGAACAGTTCGCTGTCCGGACCGTCCGGGGTCAGCGTGTGCACTTCGCCGTCGGCCATCAGCAGGTCCAGCGACATCACGTGGTTGCCGAAGCTGCCCGCGCTGTGGTGGTTCTTGCCGTGGATGTCCGAGGCGATGGCGCCGCCGACGGTGACCTGCCGGGTGCCCGGCAGCACCGGAACCCATAGTCCGAACGGCAGGGCCGCCTTCATCAGCTGATCGAGGCTGACGCCGGCGTCGACGTCGGCGATGGCGGTCTCTGAGCTGATCGAATGGATCCGGTTCAGCGCCGTCATATCGACGACGATTCCGCCGCCATTGCAGGCCTGGTCGCCATAGGACCGGCCGAGGCCGCGGCCGAGGATGCCTCGGCGCAGGTGGGAGGGGCTTGAAGAGTTTGCGTCCGCGACCCGTTTGACCGCCTCGGCGATCACTGATACGTCGGGTGTGGACAGCACGTTTGCCACGGACGGTGCCGTGCGGCCGAACCCGGTGAGGGCGCGGCGCGTCAGGGGCAGCGTGGCGTCAGGCTGGGTAGACATAACGGTCAAAGGGTACCGGCCAACGTCACTTCAGCCGGAAAATCACGGCTCGCTGCACCACGAAGTTGATCACGGTCGCGGTGCCCTGGGCGATGACGAAGGCCACGGGCCGCCGCCAGGACTCGCCGGCGAATTGCAGATAGAACAGCTGATTGATGCCGACCTGCAGTCCGAAGGTGACCGCGTACAAGATCACGACGGCGATGAATCGGGCCCGGCTGGGCTCGGCCTGGAAGGTCCAGCGCCGGTTGATGAGGTACGCCGTCGTCGTGCCGGCGATGAAGCTGAGCGTCTTCGCGATGAGTGTGGCCCGGGCGTCCGGCATGCCGTTGGCCACGAAAATCGCGCTGAGCAGTGCGTAGAGACCGTAGTCGACAACTGCGGACAAGCCGCCGGTGACGACGAATCGCCACGCCTGCGTCACCAGTCCCAAAGACGCCTCGACGGCTTTCTCGGCGCTGTGTTCGGCATGGTGTTCGGCGGGGATGTCCACTGGCTCGGCCACCCGGGCAGCTTACGTGCACCATGGACACGTGACCGATCTGCTTCAGGCATGGCACACACTGCTGTCGCGATATTCTCAGTCGCCGCGGGTGGACGACGTCGGAGCGGCTCTGCTGGGCCGCTGGGACGAGCCGCACCGCAGTTACCACGACCTCAGTCACCTGCGCGGCATCCTTGCCGGAGTGGACGCCCTGGAGGGGTTCGCCGACGACCCTGACGCGGTGCGCCTTGCCGCCTGGTACCACGACGCGGTGTACGCGGGCCAGTCTGACGACGAGGAGAACAGCGCGCTGCTCGCGGAGTCTGACCTCACCGATCTGGGGGTGGACCCGGCTTTCGTGGCAGAGGTGGGCCGCCTGGTGCGGGTGACCATCACCCACGACCCCGCGGCCGACGACCACAACGGCCAGGTGCTGTCCGACGCCGACCTGGCCGTGCTGGCCGTGCCGCCGGCGGACTACCAACACAACACCGCCCGGGTGCGGTCCGAGTACGGCCACGTCAGCGATGCGGATTTCGGGCTGTGGCGCGGCCGGATGATCGAGGCGATGCTCGCCGGGCCGTCGCTGTACCGCACGGACGAGGGGCGGCGGCTGTGGGAGGACGCCGCCCGGACCAATCTCAAGGCGGAGCTGGCGGCGCTCAGCGGCTGACGGCCTCGAGCACGTCATGCAATGCGTCGAGCGCCGCGTTGAACTCGTGATCGGCGGGCGTGCCGAAACTCACCACCACGCCGTCCTGGTGCGGGGTGTGTGCTCCTGCGTCAGGATGGCGCAGCAGCGCCAGCCCGGACAATGCGATTCCGGCGTCGGCGGCACGCCGCATGGCTTCGTGTTCGGTGCCGTCGGGCAGGCGGATCAGGGCGTGCAGTCCGGCGGAGAGCCCACTGATCTCGACATCCAGACCGGATAGCTTCGCGGCCAGCGCGTCGCGCCGGCGCCGGTAGCTGTTACGCATCCGGCGAATGTGCTTGTCGTACTGGCCGGATTCGATGAAATCGGCCATGGTCAGCTGGTCGATGGCGTTGACGTAGAACTGCTGGCCGCCCGCCGCGGCCAGTACCGGGTCGACCAGGTTGTCGGGCAACACCATCCAGCCCAGTCGCAGCACGGGGGCCAGGCTCTTGCTGGCCGAGCCGAGATAGGCCACCCGTTCGGGATCCAGACCTTGCATCGCGCCGACCGGTTGCCGGTCGTAACGGAACTCGCCGTCGTAGTCGTCCTCCAGGACATAGCTTTTCGTGCGGGTGGCCCAGTCGAGTGCTTGGGTGCGCCGTGCGGGATGCAGTGGCACGCCGTGCGGGAAGTGGTGCGCCGGAGTGAGGAGAACCGCTGCGGCGCAGGTTTTTTCGAGTTCTTCGATGACGGCGCCACGATCGTCGATCTGGATCGGCACGGTGCTGGCGCCGGTCTCGGCGATGGCGTCGCGGAAGAGGAACAGTCCGTAGTTCTCGACGGCAATGGTGCCCGGCGCGACCACTTTCGACAGCAGCTCGATGGCGTGGCGGGTCCCTGCGCAGATGACGATGGACTCGGCTGTGGTGCGGACGCCGCGGGCCCGGGCCAGATAGGTGGCCAGCGCGGCGCGCAGTTCCAGCCGGCCGCGGGCGTCTCCGGTGCGCAGCGCCTCGGTGGGGGCGTTGGTCAGCGCTCGGCGGGCCGACGTCAGCCAGGCCTGGCGCGGGAAAGCCGCGACGTTTCCCGATCCGGGCATGAGGTTGTGGGTCGGGGTGCCCGGCCCTGTGCGCTGTGTGGCCGGCGTCGGTTCGGTGTGCGAGCCGACGACCCACGTGCCGGCGCCCTGACGCGAGCCCAGCCACCCTTCGGCGACCAATTCGGCGTAGGCCTCGGCGACGGTGTTGCGGGCCAATCCGAGGTCGGTGGCCAGTGATCGGGATGGCGGCAGCATCGTGCCGGCCGGTAACCGGCCCGTCCGAACAGCGTCCCTCAGCGCCCGGATCAGCTGGTCACGAGTACCCCGGCGGCCGGGATGAACCGACCGGCCCAGGTCCAGATGCAGGTCCAGTCCGGCACCGCTCGCCGCGGAATTGGCCCACGAAACCACGCATCAATTGAACCATGTACGCGGGTTTTTGATGGCTAACGTCGATGACATGACCGAGACACTGAACGCACCGACCACGACCCACGCCAAGCGCATCGACATCTACGACGTCGCTCCCGAGCTGTACGCCGGGTTGATGGCTTTCAGCAATGCCGCGTCCAAGGAGCTCGATTCGACCATCGGCGAGCTCATCAAGATTCGCGCCTCACAGATCAACCACTGCGCCTTCTGCCTCGACATGCACGTCCATGACGCCCGACGTTTCGGTGAGACCGAGCAGCGCCTGGCTCTGGTTGCGGCGTGGGAGGAAGCCGGCGACCTGTTCACCGAGCGCGAGCGTGCGGCGCTCGCGATCACCGAGGCCATCACCGATCTGAGCCGCGGCCCGGTCCCGGATGATGTGTACGCCCGAGCGGCCGCCGTCTTCAGCGAGCGCGAGCTGGCGCACGTGGTCGGCATGGCGACCGTCATCAACTCGTGGAACCGACTGAATGCCGCTACTCGGAAGGCCGTTGCGCGCCGTCGCTGAATGAGCGGATCGCAGAAGCGAATTCGTCGGGGGCGTCGGACTCGACGTAGGTTCCGGCGCCCTCGACGATCACCGTCGTATGGTCGCCGAACGTCGCTTCCAGCCGCTCGCGTTCCTGCGCGCGGAAGGCGATGTCGGCGTCGCCCCAGATGATCAGCGTGGGCAGGTGGGCCACGTCCGGCAGCCCGGCTTCGACCTCGGCGAAGAATTCCCGGCTCGCGAGGACCCGGCCGGGAAGAACAGCAGACGCCTGGCGCCGCTCGGCGGTGTCGAGTGCACGGCGGTAGTGGTCCAGCTCGGCGTCGGTGAGCTTTCGCCTCCGATGGCCGGTCGGAATGAAGGCATTGACCAGCAGATTGAACTGCCGGACCAAAAAGCGCATCGGGAGCCCACCCATGATGCGACCGAAAGCCTCGAAGTGCAGGACCCCGTTGACCGGCCAGGCCCAGGTGTTCGCGAGCACCAGCCGATCGAAGACGCCCGGCCGCCGCTGCGCCACCGCCAAGCCGATCATGCCGCCCCAGTCCTGCCCGACCAGCGTGGTCTCCTTGAGGCCGAGAGCGTCGACAAATGCGGTGACGACATCGGCGTGCTCCTCGGGCAGGTAGCGGTAACCGGGCCGCGGAGTCGACAATCCGAAACCGGGGTAGTCGAGGGCAATGCATCGGAAGTCTTTGCGCAGCAGGTCGATAACGTCGCGGAACAGGAAAGACCAGGTCGGGTTCCCGTGCAGCATCAGCAGTGTGGGGCCGGACCCTTCGTCGACGTAGTGCACGGTGTGGCCGTCGATCTCGATGAAGTGGCTTTCGAACGGGAACAGCTCGTCGTCGACCCAGGCGGGCCGTGTGGCCGCAGTGGTGTTGGTCATGGCAACCCCTCGTCGGATCAGCTTCCGGTTATGCTTGAACATCTCATAGTCACTTGAGAAACTCAAGTAAAAGGACCGGGCAATGCGAAGCTACGACCAATACTGTGGGCTCGCCCGCTCCCTCGAGATCGTCGGCGACCGGTGGAACTTGCTCATCGTCAGAGAACTCCTCATCGCGCCGGCCCGTTATCGCGACCTGATCGAGCGCCTTCCGGGCATCGCGACCAATCTGCTCGCCGACCGGCTCCGCGACCTCGAAGCCGCAGGCGTGGTCGAGCGGAAGCTGGCCGGCGAGGGGAGTGCCGTCGAGTACACCTTGACCCCGTGGGGTGCGGAGTTGCGCCAGCCGATCGAGAGCCTGCTCCGCTGGTCGACTCCGCTGATGATCAACGGCCCCGCCGGCGGTGACTCCTTCCGGCCCGAGTGGCTCACCCTCGCTGTTCCGGCTTTACTCGACGGCCGGGTCAAGATCCGTTCCGCAGTGACGATCGGTCTTGTGGTCGGCGACCAGACCTTGCAGCTGCGCGCGACCCGGTCCGGCTTCGAAGTCGGACCGTACGACGGCCGCAAGCTGGACGCCTCCGTCACCGCCGGTCCCGCCTGCATCCTGGGTCTTGCCGCGGGTGCTCTCAGCCTCAGCGATGCCCTGACACTCGGGCTTGTCGAATTCGACGGAGATGAGGCCGCCGTCCGATCAGTTTTCGTCGCCTGATACCGAAGGTGGCGGGATGTCTTGTCGCTCTGCGGACCCGGCGGCTTCCTGTTCTTCGCGTTCTTTGCGCCTGCGGGCCGCGGCTTCTTGCGCGGCCGCGATCTCTCGCAGCTCGGCCTCGTTGAGAGCGCGCTCGTAGGCATTCCGCTGGGCGAGGTCCTGGGCGCGGGTGCGGCGGCGTATTGGCATCATGATGTCCCGGCCAGGGGCCGTGGTGGTGTCCAGATCGGTGTCGTCCGGTGGTGGTGGATTCGGCAGCGGTGTGTCGGCGACCTTGCGGGGGAACAGGATTCGGCTTTCGGGCACGCTGGCGTAGGTGTGGCCGGTGGGTGCGGTCCACACGATGGTGCCGTCGGGCTGTTGACGGTCATGCCATCCGTCGGGCCCGCCGTAGAAGGTTTTGAGTAGGTGGTGTTTGCGGCATTTCGGGCTCAGGTTGCCCGGATGCGTCGGCCCGGCCGGCCACGCAATGGTGTGGTCGATGTCGCTGGCGGTGGCGGGGTGATCGCAACCGGGGAACATGCACGTCATGGCCCGCATCCGCACGAATTCATCCATCGCAGCCGACGGCCGGTAGCGCGGCACCCCGCCGAGATCGCTGGCTGAGGCGACGGTGCGGACCTTCGCGCCGCGAGCCACCAGATCAGCCAACAGCGCCGGCGGGACCACGCCGCCGCCGAGGACATACCCGACGGGTGTGCGCACCGGCGCTGGTGGGCCCGCAGGCACCGGGGTGGTGGCGGGGTGCCCGGTGACCGCGGGCATCGGCTCAGGCGCAGATGAGGAATCGAGCTCAGGCGCGGGTACGTCGGTGTCCGGTGCCGTGTCGATGAGCTGCGCCGCCTCGGTCACCTGCTCGGGCGCGGGCCCAGGGACGGGCGGAACCAGGGGTGCAGCCGGGTCCCCGCTGAGCAGCGGGTCAGCCACTGGCGCGGGCAGCGCATCGGTGAGCACGTGGATCACCACCGCGGTGGCGCGCGCATCAGGGCCGGCGGCGGGGCAGTCCGGGGCACCGCACTGGCAGGCCAACCGGTCCCCGCGGGCTGCCAGCGCCCCTAGGGCGTCGGCGCGGCGCTGCCCAAAGGTACGCGGATCGTTGTCGCACACCTGCCGGGCCATCTCGGTCAGCACCCGATCCAACAACTCCGCATCGGTGGCCAGCAGCGCACCCCAGATGGACGTAACCCCGGTCTCATCGTCGGGTTTGCCCACCCCGACTCCGCGGCGGCGCGCTGCCGACCGGGCTTTCAGGACTGCGGCCGGGTCGAACTTCTGCACCCAGCCGTCGATCTTCTTCTCAATCTTCTTGCGGGACAATCCGGCCCACTCCGACAGCGCTCCGGCGAGTGCCGCGTCGATCACTGCCAGGGTGTTGGGGTCCTCCACCAGGCGAGTGCGCCAGCAGATGGTGCCGACCGTGCGCGCCGAGACTCCGCCGTCGGCGAACACCGCCGCCACCTTCGGCAACCGGAACCGCAACGCGACGGCCATCGACAACTGCCCAGACGCTTCGCGCTTCCCGATCCCCAGTGCCGCCCCCACTTCAGCGACGGCGGCGTCCCAGCCATCGCAGGCCCACCACTGCCGGCCCTCCTGGTCATCGACGCGCAACGCCACCAGGTCCGCAATGGCCCTGAACTTCCCGGATTCGGCGATGTTCGATACCCGCGCGTAATGGATCATTGAGTCGACCACGGAGACGTCGTGCACGAGAACCCCTGTGTCACCAACGCCAACGTGTTCGAACATGCATTCGATATTACTTGCCCCCGGCATGCGTCGCCAGGGGCATTTCAAGTCCTGTGGATAACCACCGGACGCCCGAGATCGGCTGCCGAATCACAGCCGACCTCGAGCCTGGCCGGGTGGTCAGAAGGCCCTGACGGGCCGGGTGATCAGGACGCCGTGTCGAACGCGTCCCGGATGCTCTCGCGCGAAGCAGAAACCTGCGCTTCGATGGCTTCGCGGGCCGACGACGCGGTGGTACGCAGCTCGCTCCACTCGCGGGTGGCGGCCTCGCGCACGTCGTCGCCCTGGGCGGCGGTGCCGGCAACGGTGAACAGTCCGTCCACAGCGGTGGCGGTCAGGGCGCCCTGGGCGCGAACCAGCGAACCCGCCACGTGCGACGCTCCGGCGATGATGGCGTTCGGGCCGACGGCGTTGCGGCCGACGTATTCACCGACGGCGCTGCGGATGTCGCGGCCCGATTCGGCCAGCACGTCCTGAACGGCCGCGCCGGTCTCGTTCACCGCGTGCGGCAGGGTGGCGCCGTCGCGCACGGAGGCGATCACCTTGGCCGGCGACTCGACGACAGCCTCGGCAGCCGCGGAGGTGGCGCTGACCAGCTGGCGGGTGAGGCTGTGGCCGGCGTCGAGCTGACGCTCCAGCACGCCGCTCAGCACCTCGCGGATGGCGAGACTGTTGGTCTCTTTCTCCGCGGCGTCAGCGGTCTCGACGAGCTCGGCCTCGATGACCTGCCCGTTCGCGATGTCGTTGGTGGTGGGGGTTTCGGTGATGGTCATGATTGCTCCTGTGGGACGCGGAAAGCCGGTCGCCGCAATTGAACTCCGCGCCGCCGAACCCGAGGTGACGGTCAGATGACCGGCCGGATCCCCGCAGACAACGAGCTAAGTCCGAGACAGTTGCCCGCGTGACACCCGGCCCGCTGCGGTCGCCGCACCCGGACAAGTGCTGAGCGACCTACACCCAGTACGGCACGCGCGCGCGGTACTGGCGCATCGCGATCGCGGCGACAACCCAGCCCGCGACTGTCAACGTGATCACCACGACCCAGTGCCGTAGCTCCTGGGGCTCACCCAGCAACGGCGCGCGAACGATGTCCACGTAGTGCAGAAGCGGGTTCAGCTCAATGATTTTCGACCAGGTGCCCGCGCCCTGGAGGCGTAGCGTCTGGTCGTTCCAGATGATCGGGGTGATGTAGAACAGCAGCTGCACCAGGCTGGCCAGCAGTGGGCTGATGTCCCGGTACCGCGTCGCCAGGATGCCGAAACACAATGCCACCCAGACGCAATTGGCAACGATCAGCGCCAGCGCCGGGATGACCGAGAGATCGGCCCAGGACCACGGCTTGGGGAAGATGATCGCGATGATGACGAAGATGATGATGTTGTGCGCGAACAACAGCACCTGGCGCCACACCAACCGGTAGACGTGCACCGACAGCGGCGTCGGAAGCTGTTTGATCAGGCCCTCATTGGCGATGAACACGTCGGCGCCTTCGAGGATCGACGCGTTGATCAGGTTCCAGATGATCAGGCCCAGCGTCACGTACGGCAGATGCTCGGCCAGCGGCAGGTGGAACAGCTGGGAGTACAGACCGCCGAGCGCCACGGCCATGGTGCCGGTGGCGATGGTGATCCAGATGGGGCCGAGCACCGAGCGCCGGTAGCGCTGCTTGATGTCCTGCCAGCCCAGGTGCAGCCAGAGTTCGCGCTTGCTGAAGCCGGTCACCAGGTCGCCCCAGGCGCGGCGCAGCGTTTTGGACTGCGCGGCCGCGTCCGTGAACGTCATCGCTGTCCTCCTGAATCGGGTCCGCCCGAACCGGGCCTGCTGAACTTCTCGTCTCGTCCCAAGCGGCGCAATCGCATCCACTCGCGCAGCCCGGCCGGATCACGTCGCGTGACCAGGAAGTACCAGCCGAACCGCACCCACTCCTGGGGAACCAGCTTGCGCATACCGGGCTGGGACTGCAGATATCCGCGGTTGCGGTAGGTGAAGTAGCGCTTGGTGGCGTCGTCGGGGTACTGCGTGTGCATGCGGCCGCCGAGGATCGGCTTGAATTCGTCGGAACCCTGCGGGTGCAGATACACCGCGTTCAGGCACGTGCCGAACGGCAGGCCGGAACGCACGAGCCGGCGGTGCACCTCGACTTCGTCGCCGCGGACGAACAGCCGGATGTCCGGTACGCCAACGGCTTCCAGTGTCGACGCCCGGAAGAGGGCGCCGTTGAACAACGAGGCGATGCCCGGAAGCAGATCGACGCCGGCCTGTTTGTCCCCCTGCAGCTCCGAGACACGCCGGCGCCACACCAGCCCGCGGCGCAACGGAAAGGCCAGCCGCTCAGGCTCATTCAGGTCGCATACCATCGGCGACACTTCGGCCAGATCGTGCTTTGCCGCACAGTCCAGCAGCGTCGCCAGCACCGACGAATCAGCGGGACGTCCGTCGTCGTCGGCCAGCCATACCCACTCCGCACCCAGGGCCAGGGCGTGCAGGATGCCGAGTGCGAAACCGCCTGCGCCGCCGAGGTTCCGGGCAGAGCCGAGGTAGGTCGTCGTCACGGGCTGCGACTCCACGAGAACCCGGACCGCCGGGTCGTTGTCGTTGTCGACCACGATCACGTGATTCGGTAGGCGCGTCTGGGAACACACCACGGCAAGGGATTTGGCCAACAGCTCCGGCCGCCGGTGGGTCACAATGACCGCGCACAACATGTCGGTCACGCCTGGCGCTCGCGCTCGTTCTCTTCGAGCACCTCGCGCACGTGCCGTGCGGCGTCGTCGCCCTCGTAGGCGCGGACGACGTCCTCGATGCCGCCGGTCATCCGGATGGTGCCGTGGTCGACCCACATCGCGGTTTGGCAGAGCCGGGCCAGAAATTCGTTGGAATGGCTTGCGAAGACCAGGATTCCGGAGCGCTCCACCAGCGCCTGCAACCGGGTGCGGGCCTTCTTCAGGAACTCCGCATCGACCGCCCCGATGCCTTCATCGAGCAGCAGGATCTCGGGGTCGATGCTGGTGACGACGCCCATGGCGAGGCGTACGCGCATACCGGTGGAGTACGTGCGCAGGGGCATCGAGAGGTACTCGCCGAGTTCGGTGAACTCCGCGATCTCGTCGACCTTGGCCAGCATCTGCTTACGGGTCTGTCCGAGGAACAAGCCGCGGATGATGATGTTCTCGAAACCGGAAATCTCCGGGTCCATGCCGACACCGAGGTCGAACACCGGGGCCACGCGGCCGCGTACGGTCGCGGAACCACGCGTCGGCTCGTAGATGCCCGACAGCAGGCGCAGCAGCGTCGACTTGCCGGCGCCGTTGTGCCCGACCAGGCCCACGCGGTCGCCCATGTTGAGCGACATCGTGATGTCCCGAAGTGCCTCGATCACAACGACATTCGACTCGTTGCGGGCAATGCCACCGCCGGCCTTACCGAGAAACGCCTTCTTCAGCGAACGGGATTTCGCATCGAAGATCGGAAATTCGACCCACGCGTTCTGCGTGGAGATGTGCGGTTCGCTCACGGGCTACAGGTACTGGCCGGTGCCCGAGTGGAACGGGCTGCGACCGCCCTCGGCGCCGGGCGGCAGAGCGCCCTGGCGCATCTGCTCCAGTTGCGCGCGGGCCGCCATCTGCTGGGCGAACAGGGCGGTCTGGATGCCGTGGAACAGGCCCTCGAGCCAGCCCACCAGCTGGGCCTGCGCGATGCGCAGCTCGGCGGCCGACGGCACCTTCTCCTCGGAGAACGGCAACGACAACCGCTCGAGCTCCTCGGTCAGCTCCGGAGCCAGGCCGTCTTCGAGCTCCTGGATGCTCGACCGGTGGATGTCGCGCAGGCGGTTCCGGCTGGCCTCGTCCAACGGCGCGGAGCGCACTTCCTCCAGCAGCTGCTTGATCATGGTGCCGATTCGCATCACCTTGGCCGGCTGCTCGACCAGGTCGGTCAGCGACTTGCCTTCGTCGGCCTGTTCGGGGTCGCCGCCGGGGGCCCCGCCCAACGCCAGGTCTCCGCCGATGACCTCGATGTTGTCGTCGTCTGCTGGGTTCAGCGTCATAGCTGCACTGTTCCTATCTCTTCGCCGGGGCAGCGGTATCGCCGCGCCACTCGTAGATGCGGGACCGCCCGTTGTCGTAGATCTTCGCCCACGACTTCGACTTATCCAGCGACACTAGTCCGTCGGGCATTACGAAACCTCTGACGATGGTCGAGCTGGTGATCACGTACCGGATGTTCAGGGCGTGCACGGCCTGCGCGATCCGCGGATCGGTGTCCGCCTTGTTGGCGTAGGCCCAGAAGATGAAGCGGTGGTAGCCCGGCCCCTGTTGCTGCGGGTAGTCGTAGTGGGTCCACAGCGGGTGCAGTCCGGCGACGGCGTACATCCAGGAGGTGCCGTCGGTGTTGGCGTTGCCGATCAAGGTGTCCTTGGCTCCCGGCAGCGTCGCCAGGTAGGCGAAGGCCTCCAGGTTCTTGTCGTTGACCATGATCTGGTCGTACTTCTGGCCGATCAGATAGCGGTGGCGTGGGAAGTAGTGCCAGGCCAGCCCGACAGTGGAGAAGGCGAGGAGGAGCACTGTCACCGCGGCCCAGAACCGTTCGGTGCGGGGCGCCCGTTTCTGCAGCCAGCCGACGGCGAAGGCGATGACGGCGAACAACGCGATCCCGGCGAACGGCGTGATCAACATGGTCACGACGGCAGACAACCGGCGCGGGTCGCTGTAGTAGAGGTCGGAGTACTTGCCGATGACAAAGCCGAGCGGGCCGCCGAACGGTGCACCCGAATGCACGATCGCGACGATCAGCAGCAGCCACACCGTCGGCGGCCACCAGACCCGCTTGACCAGCAGGATCAGCCCACCGAGGGCACCGAGCAGGATCAGGATGTTCTGGATCGGATAGTCGTTGAGGTGGCGCGTGTGCTGCACGACGGCGTTGAACAGCACCCGGAGCCTGCTCTGGTGGGTGATGAACGCATGCCCGACGATGATGTCCGCCTGCGCGAGCACCCCGATGAACTGCGGCAGCAGCAGCACCAGCGACGGCACCGCGACGGCGAGCAGGCTCAGGAAGTCGGAGAGCCGGCCGCGCACCGGATGCCACAGCTTGTCGCACAGCCACCACACGCCGACGAAGGTGACGACGACGACCCCGCCGGTGATGTGCGTCGAGAACACCCCGACGAGGGCGATGATGGTCAGCGGGATCCGGTCGCGGTGCCGCAGGCACGACATGATCAGCACCGTGGTCGGTCCGGCGAGACCGTAGGCCACCAAGTTGGGGACGGCGGCGACGTCGAACTCGACGTATGGGACGGCGGTGAACGACGCCGCCAGTGCGCCTGCCGCGGCGGCCGCCCCGGCGCTCCAGCGCTGGCACTTGTGCGGCCGCACCATGGCCCACGTCAGGCTCGCCGCGCTGACGGGGAACAGCCAGACGCAGGCTGCCAGTGAATTCAGGGTGTAGGCCGTAGTCGGGGCGGCGCCGGTGAGTTGGCAGAAGATCGCGGCGAGGGCGTGGAACGTCGAGGGGTAGTACAGCAGAGCGTGCGTCTCGACGTTGCGAAGCTCACCCATGTGCAGCGGTGAGGCCTGACCGACGTCGAGAATCCAGCGGACGGTGTTGGCGTGCCAGACCGAGTCCCAGGTGCTCGGAATGGATTGCCAATGCGGCATGCCGACGATTGCTGAAATTGCGATCGCCGTCGCGCCGACGAGAATGCCGGCGGCGACGAACAGGGCCGGGCCGCGCGTGATCGCGAGTGCTTCGGCGGCGGTGTCCGCGTAGCGCCGCAGGGCACGACGAAGCCCGGCAACCACTGCAAGCACGATGACGAACGCCAGCAACGCCGTCCAGCCGTTCCATGGAACGCCGATGGCACCGAGTGGAACGACGGCCAAAGCAACGATGCCGTAGGTCACTGCGGGGCCGACTGCTATGGCAACGGGCCAGGTTAGCTGTGCTACACGAGCGGTGATTGCTCCAGGGATCACCATGACCAACACGGCGACAAGGACGCCAGACGCCAAGCTCACTGCACTAGTATGGCTGTTCGGGTGGCCCGGCTTTCGCCGGTGTGCAGCGGGGCACGCCCGCCGGATAAATTTTGGCTGGCAGGCCTGAATCGCTCGAAGGTTGGCATGGCATGGCATATGACGTCGCCCGGGTGCGCGGTCTGCACCCGTCACTGGGCGGCGGCTGGGTGCACTTCGACGCCCCGACCGGAATGCTGCTGCCGGACTCGGTAGCGACCACCGTCTCGACCGCTTTCCGCGGTTCCATGTCGTCGGCCGCTGGGCCGCACCCGGCCGCCCAGCGCAGCGCCGCGGTCCTCACGGCCGCACGGCAAGCGGTCGCCGATCTCGTCGGCGGTGACCCGCGCGGTGTCGTGTTCGGCGCTGATCGTGCCGTCCTGTTGAATTCCCTCGCCGAGGCGTCGGCGTCACGGTCCGGCCTGGGCTACGAGGTGGTCGTCACCCGCCTGGACGACGAGGCCAATATCGCACCGTGGTTGCGGGCCGCCAATCGCTATGGCGCCAAGGTGAAGTGGGCCGAGGTCGACATCGAGACCGGCGAACTGCCCAGCTGGCAGTGGGAGACGCTGATCACCCGGCCGACCCGGTTGATCGCGATCACGTCGGCGTCGTCCAAGCTCGGCACCGTCACCGATCTGCGGCCCGTGACCAAGATGGCGCGGGAGAACGGCGGCATGGTCGTCGTGGACCACTCGGTGGCCGCGCCCTATCGGCTGCTGGACATCAACGACGTCGACGCCGATGTGGTGGCGCTCAACGCCATTGCCTGGGGCGGCCCGCCGATCGGCGCGCTGGTGTTCCGCGACCCCTCGATCATCGACACGTTGACCACGGTCTCGCTGGACCCGACCGCCACGGGCGCCGCCCGGCTGGAAGTCGGTGCGCACCAGTTCGGGCTGCTCGGCGGTGTTGTGGCCAGCATCGAATATCTGGCCAATCTCGATGACGCCGCCACCGGCTCTCGTCGCGAACGGCTGGCGCGCTCCATGCAGTCGGCCGAGGCCTACCTCAACCGGGTGTTCGCGTACCTGCGTAACTCGCTGCGGTCGCTACCGCTGGTCATGGTGCTCGGCGCCCCCGAGGCGGCCATCCCGGTGCTGAGCTTCGCCGTCCAGGGCGTGCCTGCCGACCGCGTGATCAGCCGCCTGGCCGACAACGGTGTCCTGGCCGTGTCGGACGGCAACTCGCGCGTCTTGGAGGCCATCGGTGTCAACGACATCGGTGGTGCCGTGACGGTCGGCCTGGGCCACTACACGACGACCGCCGAGGTTGATCAGCTGGTCCGGGCGCTGGCCTCGCTCGGTTAGTTACTTGTAGCCCAGCGCATCGAGCAGGAGCTGCGGCGGCTCGATCTTGCCGGAGCCATCTGTCGCGATGCACACGTAGACGGTGCGCGCGGTCACGATGGGTTGGGCGGAATCGCCTGTATGGATCAGGAACTCGACCGTGAACGAGGTGCGGCCGCGGGTGGGAATGGTGACGTCGACGTGGATCTGGTCGCCCCACTTCAGAGAACCCGACCAATCCAGCTCGGTGTGCACCACCTGAGTGTCCACGCCCGCGTCGAAAATCTGGCGCCACGAGGCCGTTTGGGCGATGAACGCGCCGAAGGCCTCATCCATGTAGGCCAGGTACCACATGTTGAAGACCACGCCCTGTTGGTCGACCTCCAGATAGCGCACCGGCGCGGTGTACGTGAACGTCACCGCCTCAAACTATCTGCCGCGGTTGATTCTGCGTTCAGGGCGTAGTGCTTTCGCGTTTTGCAGCGTATCGGCGGAGATCAATCACGCACTCGCAGAAGCACTTTCCCTGACACGGCACCCACCTGTAGCAGCTGATGGGCCGCCGCTGCCTGTTCGATGGGCAGCTCGGCGCCGATGATCGGGCGCACCCGGCCGTCGGCAACCATGGGCCAAACATGCTGCACCACTTCGGAAATGATCGCTGCCTTGCCGGATTCCCCCTCGACGGGGCGGGAGCGCAGCGCGGTGCCGATGACGCCGGCGCGCTTGCCCACGAGCTTGGCGATGTTCAGTTCGCCCTTGACGCCGCCTTGCATTCCGATGATCACGATGCGGCCGTCGGGCGCGAGCGCGTCGATGTTCCGGTCCAGGTACGAGGCGCCCATGATGTCGAAGATGACATTCGCGCCGCCCGCCTCCGTCATCCGCTCCACGAAGTCTTCGTCGCGGTAGTTGACCAGGATGTCGGCGCCCAGCTCACGGCAGAGTTCCAGCTTTTCGAGTGACGCGGTGACCGCGACGCGCGCGCCGAGTGCGTGGGCGACCTGGATGGCGTGCGTGCCGATGCCGCTGGCGCCGCCGTGCAGCAGCACCAGCTGGCCGGGCTGCAGGTGGGCGGTCATCGACAGGTTGGACCACACCGTGGCCGCGACCTCCGGCAGACCGGCGGCATGATGCAGGTTCACGCCTGCCGGAATCGGCATCACCTGAGCCGCGGGCACCGCCACCTTCTCGGCGTAGCCGCCGCCCGCCAGCAGCGCGCACACCTGATCACCGACTGCCCAATTCTCGACGCCGGCGCCGACCTCGGAGATGACGCCAGAGACCTCAAGCCCCAGGATGTCGCTGGCGCCCGGCGGCGGCGGGTAGAGGCCCGCGGCTTGCAGCAGGTCGGCCCGGTTCACGCCGGCCGTCGTGACCTCGACGACGACCTCACCGCCCGCGGCCGTCACGTCCGGTACCTCGGACCATGCCAGTTGACCAGGGGATTCGACGACGATTGCGCGCATAGCCGCCACGCTACACACGGACCCGAGGGGCTCGCGCGGCGCCGGACCCCTTAGGCTATTCGGCGGTGGCGTGGCAGAGCGGCCTAATGCACTCGCCTTGAAAGCGAGAGTTGGTTAAACCCAACCGGGGGTTCAAATCCCTCCGCCACCGCCAAATGTTCGACGTTCGAACCCAATTCGAGCGCCCAGCGACTCCACGCCACTGGGCTGCTCGATTCGCTCGGGAGCAACGCGGACTTGCCCGAGCACCTCGTTGTAGTCCTCAGGTCTTCTGATTCTCACCCGGCGGTGCGGTTTCGTCGCCGCTGCCACGAGTAGGTTGCGCTCCACGCGAATAGGGTGATCGTGATGCAGCCTGCTACTAGCGGTGCCGTCGCAGCCCACCGTCTCTCGACGAACATGGTGGTCAACTGGGTCGCTATGACGATCAGCCCGGCGATGTACCCGAGGATGTAGATATCCGCTACCGCGCGATGGCGTTGTTCGCGTCGCAAAATCATCAGGCAGTGCAAGGCGCACGTGATGAGGTGCAACCCCATCAGACAGGCGATAACCCAGTAGACCGTCAGCCAGGTGTCCGGCGGACTCCGGAGGAGGTCGGTTGGTGCACGGTTGACGCTGCTGAGGGCAAAGGTGGCGAGCATCAGCGGAAGGGTCAGGGCAACGGGCAGCTCGACGTGCCGGCGGAAGAAAATTCGGACGGCGTGGTCGTTTCCCAGACGCGTCAGGAAATGGGCGATAGCGCAGGTGCCGCCGGCTAAAAGCAGCCAATGCGCTAAGAGGTAATGCGTGTGCCATAAGCCGGTGAGCTGGTGCAGTGCGACGCCAACACGGATACCTATTGGTGGCGTCATCAGAAGGATTGCGAGGCCTTCCAGGGCGACAGAGAGCGTTGCTGCCCGATCGTAATAGCTACGCCACGCGAATCGACGCAGCCATAGGCAATGCGCACTGGTGGACAGCGCGAGGATGGCGAAAAACGGCAAAAGTACATTCGGGTGGGACACGTTGGATTACTCCTTCCCCCGGATTCGGCCTATGTCCGCAGAACTGCCGAGGCATCGGGCCGAAAGCGGTCCCGCCATACCGCTGCCAAATATGCTAGGCACGGTTCAAGATCAATGGAAGCTATACCGTCGCAATTGATTCCATTATCGCTGCAATTTTATTCAGGCGTTAATTTGAATCGTGATCGATGGTCGAAATTCAGCAAATCCTGGCCGTGTACGCGCAAGGGAATAGGCGCCGAATCATGAGGGCTTCGAGATCGAACGCAAGCCCCCGTGCTGGACACCTCAGATGGACTCGAGGAATACGCCCGAACGAGCATCGCGCCGCTCATTCACGCGGTAGACACGCGCCCGCAACAGCTTTCTACCGGGCGGCCCATGAGCTCGCCCGAGATGGGTTAGGGAGGCTTCGCTGGTCCCCGAGCTGCGTAGTTCCGCGTCTAACGGGCGCCTTGTTTCTGGAGAGAAACTCGACGATCTAAGATTCCGGTCGGGCTCGACATTGACGCCGGTGAACTCGTGAGTGGGCCGCCGTGGGCACCCGGCTGGCATGGGAAGTTGCCTGCTGGGTTCGTGTGAATTCACGCACAGAGTCCCCGTCTATTCGACCACCATCGCGGCAATGCAGGCCATTGCAGTTCAGCGACGCATGCGGGCGGCTGAGTTAGTGGCTACAGAACGTTGCATCGCTGTCGGCGAGTGCTGCTACGTCATCGGCGCACGTTGGCACGTTCTGTCACGTTGCTGGAGTAGCCCACCCCGACGGCGGGCATGGTCCCACTGATAGCTGCTTCATGCGCGGAGGGCAGTCGCATCGAGGGGCGATTCTGTCCAGCTTTGCTGACTGACCTAACTTGTTAGCTCTACTTCTGCTCACGTAAGAGTTGACGCATCAGTCGCGTTATGCGATTGTTCGCGGTATTACGTGAAAGGCCAAGTGAGCCGGGGGGCTTGAGGCTGGTCTTCGCAGGGGGATTGGTGCATGGTCGTATTTGGCTTGTCGGCGCGGCGTGTGGTCGCGACGTTCGAGGTGTTCGCTGTATCTGTCGCATCGTGCGCATACGGTGCGGGTGTCGCGGTCGCTGATCCGCAGCCGATGCCGGATCGGTGGACGCAATTCGTCACCGATGACGGCTGGGTGGTGGACGTGAACACCACCAACGAAGTGATTGACCACATCGACAATCTGGCCGGGGCATCGAACTCGTGGCAGGCACGCGTCACGCTGCGCTCCGAGGCCCGCATCACCGGCAGTGGTGGCGCGGTCATTCAGGACGCTCAACTCGAATCCGGCTACTTCGTTGGATGCCGCACCGATTCCTCGCCCGGTGTGGAGGTCGGTGTCGACGCGGGCATTGATCCGTATCAGCAGATCAACGGCCAGGTGTACGGCGGCGGTTTTGGTCAGGGCCAGGGTGGCGCCGGCGGCGGCGGGGGAGGCGGCGGCGGTTTCGCCGGTGCCTCAGCTGGTGCCACGCTCGGCGTGCAGGAGCATTTGGGTGGCCACATTCGGGTGCTGTTGAAACCTGGTGGGCTGGCGCAGGTTCCGATGGATCGCATCAGCTTGCGCAGCATGCATGCGGTGTCGAATCTGCGCGATCAGAACATCGAAGCCGACGGCTGTGGCGGTCAGGTGAAAATCCAGTCGTACACCACGATTCGGGTGCGCACCGATAACGGCAACGACACCCAAACCCTCTACGGCGAGCCGAAGGATTTGTGACCGTGGCACTCCTACAACGTTCAGGACATCATCCGCGCGGCGCCCGTCGTTGGGCGTCCATTACCGCGGCGGTGCTCCTGACGATGAGCAGCGCCGGTGGTGTATCTGCCGGCACCGCCGGCGCGGACCCCGCGGCACCGGCACCACCGTCCCCCGTACCGGCGCCGGTGTCGCGGCCCCCGGTGCCGCTACCGGTCCAACGCCCGATGCCTGACGACCCGGGCCGGGTGAATCCCATTGGTGGGGCACGGGTTTCCTCCACCACCCCGCAGGGTGAGACCGCGGGTATGGAACGACCGCTGGCGGCTCAGGCGGAACGCGGTGCAGTGACGGTGCCGATGTGGGCCAAAGATGGCATCTTCGCCCCGACGGCGCACCCGAACCGCCAGATCGCCATCCACCTACCCGGCGAGCTGGGGCTGGGTCCGGCCACCTGGACTGCTGATGGTGGCGCGATTTACGGCTCCAATGACGTTGACTACCAGGTCATCCCGTTCTCCGGCGGCGGTGTCGACGTCACCGTGACCCGCAAGACGGTGTTCTCCGCATCCACGATCCCATTCGGAATCAAGCTTCCCGCCGCGACACATTTGCGGCAAGGCAACAACGTGGTGCTGGTGGAAACCGATGCCGCACCGGGCAATCCGGCCCACGTCATCGGCACCTTCAGCATCCCCGCGGCCACCGACGCCAACCAAGCCCTCGTCGGCGTCACCCCCACGCTGGGGCCGGGATTCCCACCCGGACAATCCAACCTCACCATTGACCTCGGTCCGACAAGCGTTTTCGCGTTCCCAGTCACCATCACCCTGTCCTACCGGGCTTCTGATGCGGCGACTACGGGCGCGCCTGCCCCGAACTGGGCTGGGCTGCCCGCCGGGACACCGGCCGCGTCAGTCACGCCACCGAACCCGACCGGGTACATGACCGACCCGACCGGGGCGCACCGCCCGGACAACATCGACCCGGCCGTGTATGCACAGCGCCATTCCGGTCATTGCCAGGGCGGCCCCGACGCCTACAGTTCCGCAGACGGACGGGCGGCGAACTTCGTGGCCGCCTGCCAAACGCAACAACTGTGCCTGGCCGGCACCCCGGCCTACACGTCGGTGGACTCCTGCAACGACCGGCTACTGGCGCACATGTCCATCTCGTGCGTGACGGTGTTCGGCCAAATCGGCGACGACTACGACGCCTGCACCCGCACCGCGTCGGACGAAGTTGCCTGGACCAAAGCCAACATGGCAGGTGGCCCCGAATGACCCAAGCGTATTGATCCGCTCGCCGAGTTGTTGAGTCAGAGGGAAAGTCATGACACCGATGAAGTCGCGATCGAGGTCTCGCGTGAACCACTACCGGCGCGCAGTGGCCATTGTTTCGATATTGGCGCTGCTTCTGGCCGCGATCATCACGACCACTCTCGACGAGCATGGTTCGACCGTCACGGCACTGCCCGGGGCGGCCGCCCAGCCTAGTGTGCCCGGCGGCGGCTCAGGCGGTTCGGGTGGCGACGGCGGCGGGCCTCCTTTCCCGATGCAACCGCCAGCGATGCCTGAGGTCCCCGCTCCGTACAACGGCGGGTCCTATCCAGCGCCCTACCAAGGCAACGGGATCGACATCAACAATCCCGCCGAACAACCCGCGCAATTACCGCAACAACAACCCAACTCCCCGCAGGGCAATCCCCAACAACTACAGCCCGCGAATGGCCAACAGCCACCCGACTACGACCAGCCTCTCCAACAGCCCAGCCAACAGCCGCAACCGCAGCCGAGCCAACAACCGGAACAGCAACCGGCTGAACAAGAACAGCAACAAGAACAGCAACAAGAACAGTCCTCCGACCAAGAGCAGCAGCGAAAGCAAAATGACTGCGAGCCGAATGCAATATTCGGTCCACAGGACTACAGCAATCTCACACCGGAGCAGCTCGAGGCGGAGCTCAAAGCGCAACAAGACGCATACGACAAGCTTGAGCCGGAAGCCCGAAAACTGGTCGCCAACATCCGTAAGCGGATGAAAAATGGAGATTTCGGCCCCGGGATCAAGGACGAAATTAGCCGTATTGAAAGTGGGGCTTACGGCAATGGCGGCACGTATATTACCTGGGACGTGGATCACATTATTCCCCTGAGGGCGTTGGTGAAGCTGCCACAATTTAGGAGTCTTCCATTGGCCGATCAGGTGGCGATCGCGGATATGCTGGCTAACTTGTATCCGAATCCGTCCGTATTCAACCGTTCCCGAAAAGACAAATTGCCCAGTCAGTGGACGACCGTGAAGGGCGAGCCGGTCCCGGATGATGTGTCTGGCGACTGGTGCAAGAAAGAGAAGGAAGCGACGCAGGCGGTGCTAAATGAAATTGCCGAGCGCCAGCGCGACACGCGAACTGCGCCGAAGACCAGCCCAACAAAACCGGACACTACTCAGGGGCAACAGCACCCGACTGCTGCGCCTACTCAAGCGCCCAACCAGGCACCAACCCAAGCGCCGGCCGTACAGCCGACGCCAGCTCCGCCAAGTAGCCCCGACCACACCGCCGTTCCGAGGATTCCCAACAGTCCGCGGACGAGTCCATCGGAGACGTCGGCTCCACGGTCAGCACCTCCCGTCGGCGACCCTTTCGAGATACCCGTAATCGCGTCGACACCGATCGGTGATCCAGTCGGAGTGTTAGCTGGCATCGGAGTACTCGTTGTGGGCGGAGTACTGGGCCTTGCTGCACTGGTTGCCCAGGGGGCGCAGGCATGACCGGATACCGCGCTGCTGCCGCGTTGCTCGCCCCGCTGATCCTGTGCAGCACGATGTCATGCACAAACACGTCAGAGCCGACATCGCACCCGGGTGGCGACAAGTCTGTCTCCATATCTGGTGTTCACCGGGTTACGCAAGAGTTCCCTTCTGGGTGGACAGTTCGAACGAACCCACAAGCCGTCGTCACCCAGCCGGAAGCAGACAAACACAGGCACGCCGCTGACGGCTTGACGGTCCGGCCGCCGCAATGCGGCGCACGATTGCAGCGACTAGGAGACGTCGTCGGGCAATCGATCGAATCGATAACTGCGCGTTCGGCCGGACAGACTATTGGCGTCTCGGCGGCAGAGTATCCGCAGTCTTACCGAGCACCGGACAACGCCGACTGCTCCTACGCCACGTTCAGCCGACCCGGTGACGTCAATGGCACCATCGTGCCAGCGCCGGCACTTACGATCGCCAACATGACGGTTGTCGGGACTCATATCGTCACCGACTTCGACGACCACAGTGATCGTGTGGTGGATCAATACGTCTATCTTGGGCTGGTCGACGATCGGCATATTGTGGCTGTGAGCGCAACCGCTGGGCCGGCCGCGAGCGATCTCCCCAAGATCGATGTCGCGTTCGTCCAGCACATTTTTCAGAAAGCTGTCGAAGCCGTTCGCTCGTGAAGGATGAACAAACGTGACACTCAGGGCAGATTATCAACTGTTCATTAGGGACAGAATCGGTGGACACCGTATCGACCTGCTCGAAAACGACGACGTCGCGCCCGGAAGCGTGCCGCAATGGTGGCTCGACGCAAATGCAGCCGACGGGCGGGACGCCGTCGAACTCGCCCTACGCGTATGGCAGCCCGTAATCGCGCGACGCCTGCCGCGCCTGACTCACAAACTGGCGCAAGATGGCCTCGGCGTATTTATTGCGCGCATGGTCTCGACACGCGCAGCGGACGAGATTGGACAGAAGCCAGTTCTGCTGTACGTCCTACGCAATCCGGATAACGAAAGTGCATTCGATACCAGATTCGGGCCCCCGCCGCTGCTCCGTACCGACATTCCAACGTATTGGAGCGGCATTCCAGCCGACTTGCAGGGTTTTTATCTGGAAATCCATGACGGCTTTTACGACGACTTTGGCGGAGCTGGGCTGAGTCCGAGCGGCAACTTTTTGTTGCCCGCAGAGTATGGTGAGTCTTCAGAATTTACATTTCGTGGAGAACGCAGTAAGCCCGACGTAAATCAATTGGTTGAAATCGGTCGCGATGGTGCCGGTGGTGGATTATGCCTCGACGTGAGTGATGGCCTCGGCAGGGCATGGGACTGGTATCAGGGGACGTTCACACCCAAAGGCGACTTATGGGAAGCGCTCGACGACCTGCTTAGCCAACTGTGAGCGTCTTGTTCAATTCTTGAGTTCGTTCGGTCAACCTCGAACGGGCCGGACGAAACGCCGTTCGCTTGTGGTTCGAAAGGGCTACCATTGATCATGGCGCAAACGCCGGCGCGCGAACCAGGCCATAAGGACCCGACCATCGGGGCCGCTAAGGCGTCTTTGCGCGACTTCAGTTACGGCAGGCCTCCATAAGAGCAACAAATACACCGAGCAGTTCGCGCTAGCGCTCGAGATGTTCGCCGTCCACCGCAATGCCGAGATCAACCGGGGCTTGAATCCGGACCCCAAGGTCAACCTCGGTGGTGTTTACGACTGGCCGATGAAGGTGCAGCTCGGCGTTGTCCAGCCTTCGCCGCCGCCCGTCGCACGCCGCAAGATTTGGTTCTACTCGGCCCCCGGCTCGGGTGCCGACGCCAACGTCGGCCCCGCCTATGACGTGGGGCCGCCGAGCATCGGGCCGAAAGTGCTCCCGCCATACCGCTGCTGAATATGCTAGGCACGGTTCAAGATCAATGGAAGCTTTACTGTCGCAATTAATTCCATTATCGCTGCAATTTTATTCAGGCGTTAATTTTAATCGTGATCGATGGTCGAAATTCAGCAAATCCTGGCCGTGCACACGCAAGGGAATAGGTGCCGAATCATGAGCGTCTGGGCGACTGAGGCGGGCGCGTTCGACGATCGCTCGGACGCTCACAGCTCGTTATGGGAACTCATCGAAGACTGGATGTATCTACGCCATACGCCGTAGCAGGCCAATCACGGTTCTGATCAAGTATTGAGACCGTGATAGCACGGAGCCAATGACAATGCTCCCAAACTGCAGGCGCTAACCCGCTCAACCACCGACCGACCTCCGCCACGAGTTCGATGTTCGGGCCGGCTTTGTCGGGATCGTGGCCAGTCCGTCCGTGCCAGTCGGCGCCAGATCAGGGTTGCCACCTACGCCGGATGACTTCGCGGGCGGTTTCGCCGCGAACGCTGCGCCAAGTCGGCCCGGTCCAGATCATCACTTCATATTCGAGGCCCTGTTCGCGGCGCATCCGTTCGCCGAACGCTGTTGCGTCGTGAGACTGACAGTAGCGTTCGGGGCGCACCAGAGCCGGCCCATCGACGGCGTCGGTGGCGCAGGACAGGAGGACTGCGTACGTGCTCACGTGCGTACCTCGAATCGCTGCCCGGGGGTGCATTGCGGACCGCCTCGCCACGACAGTCAGCAGCTGCTCGACAGTGATCGCCTGACGCGGTCGATGTCCGCGCGGTCGGCGACGTCGTCTGTGTAGGTCATGATTGCGACGGCGATGTCGACATCTGACACGGCCGCAGCCTGCGGCGCGAAATAACCTGCCATTACGCTGATTTCATCATCTGCGAGACGCCGGGGCACCAACGCCAGCAGGGGGCTGTAACCTGTCGCCGGGGCATCCGGCGGCTGGCCGAAGCGTAGATAGCCGACGAGCGCCGCAACGGCCTTCGTGCATCGTTCTCTCATGTTCCTGCTCGGCTCGTCGTCACGGGCGACTCAGCACCCAGCTGAGTGCGGGGAAGCGCGTCGGTGAGATCGATTGCCATCGGCACACGATCGCAAGGCGCAGGCCAAATTCGGTTTCTCGGCAGTGTCCTTCCGGTAAGGACCTCTTCACGATGGGTCCAATCGGCCTGTGAGCTTTACGCGCTGTGCCCGATCGGCAATCGGCGATTCGCACAGCTGGCCACAGCCGGGTAGTACGACCTGTTCTCGAGCACATCGCGCGCCGTGACGATTATTAGCTCGTGGCCGAGCGTGCGACACCGGTGGTAGGCCAAGCCCACCATCGGTGCGGGCCGAGGCCGAACTCGGTCTGCAGTGATCCGAATAGACACGTCGGCGAAAGCACGATGTTCTGGGCGCACTTTGAGCAGACCGACATCGACTCAGGGCTAGATCGGTGGTGACGTCGAATCGTCGGCTGGCGGGTCAGGACGGTTGAGCTGTCTCGATGTGGCGTCCGTTGTCACTTTGCTGAGATTGAACTACCGCGAGCTGTCTCTCGTGTACCCGATGGCCGGCCAACTCAACCCATCGGACGTACTCACACTCAAGGAGTAGTCATGAAGAGTTCGTATGCCGGTATCGCCGGTATCGCCGGTATGGCGGCACTGGTCACCGGCGCAGGTCTCGGATTCGGCGTCGGCACGGCCCAGGCCAAACCCAAACCCGTGGTTCCCGGGCCACACCACACCACCATGATGACCACGCATTTCCTCGGGGCCTTCGAGACCAACGTCGATCGGTTCATCGACTCGACGTATCCCAACGGCGAGAGCAGCATGTTGGACGCGTTCTCAGACCTGCTCACCCCGCTTGCGAGGTAGTCAGAACGCCGCGCACCTGGCAGCCCCGGACCCGCAAGCTGGGGCTGCCAGGTGCGACTGCGGCGGTCCAGCCAGATCGGATCGGATGTGTCATCTGATGAGCAGCTGCGTGTGCACCGGCGTCGCCTCCGTCGTCAGATCCAGCACCGGGCAGTGTGCATCCACCGCTTCCTGGAGTTCGAGGTAGCGCTCCGGGGATTCCGGGCCGGAGACATTGACCGTGACCCGGATCTGCTGGAAGCCGGGGCGAACGTTGTCGTCCAGGCCGAAGAAGCCGCGCACATCCAGGTCGCCTTCGGCGCTCGCGCTGAGGGAGTCGACCTGGACACCGAGCCGCTCGGCCCAGAATCGGTAGGTCACCACCTGGCAGGACAGCAGCGCGGCGAGGTAGTACTCGACGGGGTTGGGCGCCGTGTGCTGCCCACCGAGTGCGGGTGGCTCGTCGACGTGGACGCGGTAAGTGCCGAGCGTGATCTCGCTACCGACTGTGCCCTCAGGCTGAGCCGAGGCCCTGAAGACCACGGCAGCTGCGGCGGAGTTATCGGCGACGGCCGCCCGGGTGGCGTCGGTGATCGCGTTGAGGGAAGTCGCGGAAGCAGTCACGCCGGCGACGTTATGTGCGTCGGCGTCGGTGATCGACCGTTGTGCCCACGATGAATTCAACTTCCCGACTAGGCTCCGGCCATGACCGGGAACAACCTTGCTGCGGCCATGGGCCGGTTGATGTTTCGGGGCATGGACAGGTTGCGTCACCGCGACGCCTTCGACATCGGGGAGCCGACAGGGTCGGATTTCTCGGGCTTCGACGGGGCCCGGCAGATCGTCCTCGTCACGTTCAAACGCTCTGGTGAGGCCATGCCCAGCCCCGTCAATCACGGTGTCGCCGAAGGCAAGCTGTACGTGCGCACCGATGCGTCGACGGGGAAGGTCAAGCGGATTCGTAACGATCCGCGAGTCGTTGTGGTGCCGTGCGATCTTCGGGGCCGGCCAAAGGGGCGGCCGGTCGCGGGCATCGCGCGGATTCTGCCCGAGGCCGAGCACGCCCGCGCCGACGCCGCAATCGCCGCGAACTGGTCGCCGGCCATGAAGGTGTTCGAGCGAACGCTCGAGAAGAGCAGCTCCGCGTTCGACATCGCAATTGTCCGATCCCATTGAACATCGCAGTCTGGCTCCGCGGTTGCTGGGTTTTGCAAGGTTTGTCGGGACGTCCTACTGT
>NZ_JBYTCM010000018.1:0-134031 GCF_058790275.1 Mycobacterium sp. FW102-FHT13B02 | reverse complement strand
GGGAAAACACGAGGCGCAGTCAAAAAACAACAAACAAAAACCACCAAACACACTATTGAGTTCTCAAACAACACGCCCGGCCTGACCGCGCAACAAACCCGCGGCTAAAAGCCGCGGTCCGTAGTGCGGGCAGTGAGGAACTCCCAACTTAATGGGTGTTACTCTCGGATTTGGTCTTCGCTCTCCGGCGCTTGTCCGTGTCGCTCTGACCTGGAATAAGTTACGGCAGGGCTAACAGCGAGTCAAATCGCCAGGTCAGCGGGTCGTTTCCCCTGGTCAGGGGGGTCATCACTCCCGGCCAGACCCGGTAACCCGCCGAACCCCCGCGATGTGGCGCTTGCCACGCCGCAACACCAGCCAGCGCTCACCGAGAAAGTCCGTCGGCTGTGGTACCCACTCGTCGCTTTCCACTCGTGCGTTGTTCACGTAAACGCCACCTTCGGCGACAGTCCGGCGCGCTTCCCCACGACTCTTGGACAGTCCGGTCGCAACCAGCAGGTCGGTGATCCCGTCGGGACCACCCGGCGCCAGCTCCGCGACCTGGCCATTACTGGCCTCGGTCAGTGCCGCCGACAGCGTCGACTCATCGAGATCGGCAAGTTCGGCGCGGCCGAACAGGGCCTGACTGGCCAACTCGACCGCGTCGGTCGCGGCCTGGCCATGCACCAACGTGGTCAATTCCCGGGCCAGCCGACGTTGGGCAGCTCGTTCGTGGGGACGCTCCGCCGTTGCGGTCGCCAGCTCGGTGAGTTCGTCGGCGGACAGAAAGGTGAACCAGCGCAGGTACTTGGTGACATCGGCGTCGGCCGTGTTCACGAAGTACTGGTACCAGGCATATGGACTGGTCAGCTCCGGGTCGAGCCACAGATTGCCGCCACCGGTCGACTTGCCGAACTTCTTGCCGTCGGCCGAGGTGACCAGCGGAACCGTCAGCGCATGTGCGGTCGCACCCAACTTCTGGCGCACCAGACGGACGCCGGCGATGATGTTTCCCCACTGGTCGGAGCCACCGATCTGCAGGCTGCAACCGTGCTTCTTGTGCAGTTCGACGAAGTCGTTGGCCTGCAAGAGCATGTAGCTGAATTCGGTGTACGAGATGCCCTCGCCCTCGAGCCTCCGTCTGATGGTGTCGCGGTCGAGCATGACGTTGACCGAAAAGTGTTTGCCCACGTCACGCAGGAATTCGATGGCCGACATCGGCCCGGTCCAGGACAAGTTGTTCTCGACGATCGCGCCGTTGCCGGAGTCGTTGAACTCGACGAATCGCTCCAGCTGGCCACGGATCCGGTCAGCCCAGTCGGCGACGGTATCGGCGGTGTTCATGGTCCGCTCGCCGGTGTCCCGAGGATCGCCGATCAGGCCGGTCGCGCCACCGGCCAGCACGATGGGACGGTGCCCGGCCTGCTGGAATCGCCGCAGCGTGAGCAGGGGAACCAGGTGGCCGGCGTGCAGGCTGGGCGCGGTCGGATCGAAGCCGGCATACACGGTGAGCGGTCCATCCGTGGTCGCCGCGGCGAGCGCTTCGCGGTCGGTCGATTGCGCGATCAGCCCGCGCCAGTCCAGTTCATCGAGGATGCCAGTACTCACGACGTTGATCTTCCCCTATTGCAGGTCACCCGCTGTCATCAGTCGCTGGCACCCGATACGGGCGCCCGGGGACTGCGCCGATAGTTGGACACCTCCGGGGTGCCCGGCGACCAGAACCGCCACGGCCGGTCGGCAGCCTGGCTGACGCCGACTCGCGGCCCGGCGCTCCCCTCCTGCGGCGCATTCAACTCCAGCCGGACCGGAGATCGATGATCCATGAGGTCAATACCGTTGTCCGCCAGAGTGATTCCGAGCGCTTCACACAGATTTCCCGGCCCACGGGCGAGCGCGGCAGGCGTGACGCCCGCGCGTCTGCGCCCCTCGGCGACAACACCGCCGTCGACGACGCGGGCCGCCCGGAGCAACACGGCACCCGCCACCCCGTCGGTGCCGCAGACGACGTTGGCGCACACGTGAATTCCGTGACTGCGGTAGGTGTACAGGTGGCCGGCCGGACCGAACATCACTGCACTTCGGGGCGTCGGACCACGGAACGAGTGCGCTGCCGCGTCCGGCCAGGGCCCCGACGGCGGCCCGCCGTAGGCCTCGACCTCCACCACGGTGGCGATCACGTCGCGGCCATACAACGTGGCGCCGAGCAGGCGTCGGGCCGCGGTGACCGGATCGACGGCGAGTTGCTCGACGCTCATGGCCCGCCATTCTGCCCGGTCCGGGACCGCCATTGACATGTCCCCGCCGCGAGCGGATTATTCACCACATCATGAGTTCATCGTATGATGAATTAACGCACCGCGCCTCTGACGTGGCGATTCGGGTTGAGAACCTGACCGTCGTACGCGGCAGGCGAGGCGCAATCGACGATGTATCACTGCAGGTACGGCGCGGCAGCATCACCGGACTGCTCGGCCCGTCAGGCTGCGGCAAGACCACTCTGATGCGCGCCGTCGTGGGCACCCAGATCATCACGAAGGGCGCGGTCACCGTGCTCGGGAAGCCCGCCGGCTCAGCAGAACTGCGCCGCCGTGTCGGCTACGTGACCCAGGACCCGACGGTCTACAACGACCTGCGCGTCATCGACAACGTCCGGTATTTCGCCGCACTGACGGGCGCCGGCAAGGCCGCCGCCGACGACGCGATCGCCGCCGTTGGACTGCAGGACCACCGAAAAGAGCTGTGCGGCAACATGTCTGGTGGTCAGCGGACGCGGGCGTCGTTGGCCTGTGCGCTGGTGTCCCTACCCGACCTGCTGGTCCTCGACGAACCGACCGTCGGCCTGGACCCGGTGCTGCGTGTCGACCTATGGGAGCAATTCGACCGACTGGCCCGCGGCGGCACCACGCTGCTGGTCTCCAGCCATGTGATGGACGAGGCCGACCACTGCGGCGACCTGCTGCTGATGCGCGAAGGACGGCTGCTGGACCACACCACGCCCACCCGACTACGAGAGGACACCGGATGTTCATCGCTGGAGGAAGCGTTTCTGACCATCATCCGGCGCAGCACCGCAGGCAGAGCCGGTTGACTCTGCGGCCCTACCTGGCCACTACCGCCCGCATCCTGCGCCAGCTCGGCGCCGATCATCGCAGCATGGCCATGATCCTGGTGGTGCCGAGCGCCGTCATCACCTTGATGTACTTCATGTTCGACGATCTGCCGCACCGCCCCGGCACACTGTCCCCGTTCAACAACGCCTGCCTGATCCTGCTCGGCCTCTTCCCGTTGATCGTGATGTTCTTGATCACGTCGATAACCATGCAGCGCGAACGGGTTTCGGGGACCTTGGAACGGATTCTGACCACTCCCCTGCGTCGGCTGGATCTGCTGGCCGCCTACGGCTCGGCGTTCTCCGTCGCCGCTGCCGCCCAGGCGACGCTGGCCTGCCTGGTGTCGTTCTGGTTCCTGGGATTCGACACCGCGGGCAGCCCCGCACTGGTCTTCCTGATCGCGATCATCAACGCCGTGCTCGGTGTCGGACTGGGACTGCTGTGCAGTGCCTTCGCGCGGACCGAATTCCAGGCCGTGCAGTTCATGCCGCTGGTGATCGTGCCGCAATTACTGTTGTGCGGCATCATCGTTCCTCGCGAGGTGCTGCCCGACTGGCTACGGTGGATCAGTGACGCATTGCCCGCAACCTACGCGCTCGAGGCACTCCAAGAGGTGGCCGACCACGCCGAAATCACCGGCACGACGATGCGCGACATCGTCATCGTGATCGCGTTCGCCGTCGTCACCATGTGCCTGGCCGCCGCGACCCTGCGCCGTCGGACGCCATGACTGCCACGGAGCCGCGGCCCCGCCGCAAGCCGCCGGGCCGTCCCACCGGACCGTCCGACACCAAGGACACGATCCTGACGTGCGCGCGGAATCTGTTCGCCTGCAACGGTTTCAACAACACATCGGTGCGCGCGATCGCCGCCGCGGCGAATGTCGACGCCGCGCTGGTCCATCACTACTTCGGGACCAAGCAGCAGCTCTTCGCCGCGGCGGTGCACATTCCCGTCGACCCACAGCTGGTGCTGGGTCCCCTGCGAAGCACCCCCATCGATGAACTCGGCCACACGCTGCCGGCACTGCTGCTGCCGATCTGGGACTCAGAACTCGGCATCGGATTCATCGCGGCGCTGCGCTCGATGCTGGCCGGCGACGAGGTCAACCTCATGCGCATCTTCCTGGAAGACGTCATCACCACCGAAGTCGGTGCGCGCGTTGATAATCCGTCAGGCACCGGACGAGTCAGGGTGCAGTTCGTGGCATCCCAGCTGATCGGCGTCGTGATGGCCCGCTACATCCTGGAACTGGAGCCGTTCAGATCGCTTCCGGTGCACCAGATCGTCGAAACGATCGGCCCGAATCTGCAGCGCTATCTGACCGGCGATCTGCCGGCGCCGAGCTAGCTCCGGGCGGCGGCGATCAGTCGCTCGTGTTCGGCGTCGTCGGTGACGTCGACCGCCTCGTCGATCAGCAGCACCGGTACCCCACCGTCGATCCGGTAGGCCCGGCGCAACCGCGGGTTGTACAGGCATTCCTCCCCGACCAGCAGCAGTTCACCCCGGTCCTGCGGGCACACCAGGATCGCGCGCAACGCTTCGTCGATCATCGTGCGTCAGCCACCCAACGGAATCTGCGAGCCACCGGTACCCGGCACGATGCCGGGCGGCAGGCCACCGGGGCCACCGATGACGATCGGGCTCTGCGGCTTCACGCCGGCGGCCCGTGCCTGGTTGCGTTTCTGGAACTTGACGGTGTCCTGCAACGCGTGGATCAGCGGCACCTGGTTGGGGCGCTGGTCCAGCGCCGCCTCGATATCGGCGAGGTTGCCTTTCGAGGGACCGAAGCCCTGGGCACGCAGCTTGAGCGCCGTGCGAAGCAAGTTCGAGAGGTCACCGCCACTGGAACCGATGTCGTACTGGGCATCGAGGTCGTCGAGGACGTCGGCGTGCGCAGCCGCGGGAGTAATCATCACACCGGCAGCCAGAGCTCCCGCCAGAATCGCGCCGGCAACACCGCGCCGGCGACGGCTGGTGTGTGACGTCATGCGTCCTCCATTCGGGTACCTGCGCAGACGGCGCGTGCTCCGTCCGGCAAACCGCAGCCTAACAGCGCCGACCAGGTTGGGCGGGTTGTCACGACAGACTGCCCTCCGCGGACAGCTCTGCGTAAGCGGCCGACGTGTATGGCACGAACGAGTCGCTGTCGACGTCGAACTGCCACGAGTTGTCCGACGATTCGGGCACGCCGGCGGCCCGCAACTCGGCGAGTACCGGGCGGTACGACGAATTGAGTGTCATCTCCGGCACCACGTGAATGAGGTCCGGCACCACCCCGACCGGCAGGTCCACGAACGCCTCACGGAGGTCGGCGGGCAGCACACTGCCGCCCGGCCGCAGGCTCAGCGCGGTGACCGCCAGCTCGCGATCACCGATGGGCACCCGGTAGGTGACGGCGATGTCGACCGCGTCGAGGCGGCCGAGAGCGTTGCCGACCTCCTTGCCGAACACCGCGCCGCGCGGGGTGCGGATGACCGAACGGCGGTTGTCGACCATCCAGTAATCGCCGTCGTCATCCCGGCGGAACAGGAACTCGGTGGAGACCCAAGTGTCGCCGGGTGCGAAGACGCCGCGCTTGACCGACGCCGTCGGGTCGACGGGTCCACGCGGCTTGGCCAGCAGCACGCCGACCTCGTTGGGTTCGGCGCGCACCACGAAACCGTCCTCGCCTTCGAGAATGAGGTCGTCGTCGACATCGTAAGCAGCCAACGCGACCTGGCCGCCGCCCGGCAGCGGCCGGCCCTCACTGCCGATCTTGAGGCCCGACACGTTGGCCAGCACGGCCTGACCGTCGGTGGTCGTGAAGAACTCGAGGACGTGAGCGGGCTGGAACGCCTCTTCGACGCGGCGCCACAGCCCGGCCGGCATGCCCGACCCGATGAACAGGCGCACCGGGTGAGTCCCGTTGAGTACGAACGACGGATCGTCGATGACGTCGCGCAGCATGGCCCAGGTGTAGGACACCACGGTGACGCCGTACTGCCGTAGTTCGTGCACGAACCGGTCGTACCGCACACCGCGGGACAGGGCGATGCGGGCACCGCCGACGACCGCGCCGCCCAGCGACACCAGCAGTCCGGACTGGTGATGCAGCGGAGTCAGGCAGTAGACGGTGTCGCCGCGGCCCAGGTTGGCCGCCGAGGCGGTGCCGAAAGCCGAAAGGGCCCAACGGAAGTTGGTGATCTGGCGGGCCACCAACTCGCCGCCGACATTGGCGAACGCGACGTAGGCCAGGTCCTGCGCGTAGCCCGGGTTGGGCCGGTACCAGCCGGGCAGCTCGACGACGTCGGGGTCGATCTGCTCCATGTCCACGACGTCCGCATCCTCGGGAACATGCAGGTCGCGGTTCTCGCCGCCACCGAGCACCAGCACACGGGTCCGCAGCCGGCGTGCCGCATCGAGATTGGCCGGGTCCGAGATGATGTCGGTGACGCCACCGAGGCGGACCGCCACGGCCAGGTCGGCGTCGGGTGGCATCAGCACCGCCACCGCGCCCAGGCGCGACAGCGCGGCGATGGCGACCAGCGCACTGGGTCGGGTCTCCATCAGCACGCCGACCCGAACGCCCTGCCGGACGCCGACTTCGATCAGGCCCCGGACGACGTTGTTGATGCGGCGGTCCACCGCCTCATACGTGTGCACCCGGCCGTCGAACAGCAGAAACTCACCGTCCGGCGCGCCCTGGGCCTGCTCACAGATGATGCGCCCCAACGAGATTCGCGTGTGGTCGTTGATCTGCCCCAGACGGGCCAGGCGCGGCAGGGTACGGACCGTCTCGATGGCCAGCGCCCGCGTGGACTTGCCGGCCGACACCACGGCGTCGGCCGCGGTGCTGGCCAAGGTGAAGGCCATCTCGGTGGCGGCCGCGGCACCGTGCGCCACGCGCGTCGCCAACGGCACCGACTCGCGCGGCAGCTCGGACTGCAACGGCATGGGCACCACGTCCGCCGGCATGGGGCCGCCGGCGTCGAGCCACTTGACCCACGACGCCACGGTCGGCCAGCTCTGGCTGGCCGCCTTCGAACCCACGACGAGACCGAAATGCCCGACGCGGATCAGGTATTCGTAGACGTCGGCCTCCGGGGCGGCCCGCTTGATGCCGCGCACCGCGGCGGGCTGGCCGATGTCGTCGACCTCGCCGACGACGGCGAGCACCGGGCAGGTGATGTCCGACAGCGTCACCAGGTTGCCGTGGATGGCGAAGCCGCCGGTCATCATGCGGTTGTGTGCGATGAACTGCTTGAGCAGCTCGGCGATGGCCGGGCCGGACCAGGCGATCCAGCCTTCGCTGGCCAGGAATCGGCGCTGCTGTTCGCGCGGCAACAGGGCTTCACGGTCGTGCAGCTGCCGCAGGAAGTCGAGCCGTGACTGCGCCGTCTTGATCGGGTCCAGCATCTGGAAACCGTTGCGCGCCAACCAACCCGGGATGTTGAGGCGGCTGAAGACATGGTCGGCCATGAAGTCGGCGACACCCGACGCCAGGTTCGCCGGCATGTTCATCGGCAAAGCGGCCAGGGTATCCACCGGCGACCCGAAGGCCACGATGCTCGCCAGGTCGCGGGACCGGCGGTAGGCGGCCGTCTGGTAGGCGAACATGCCTCCCTGCGAGTAGCCGGCCAGGTGGACGTCTTTGCCGGTCGTCGCCTTGACGGTGTCGATGGCCTCCGACAGCGCCACCACGTGGTCCGCCAGATTGCGGTCCATGCCGCCCTCGACCTGATCCGGCGAGCCGAAGTCGATGACCCACGGGTCCAGGCCGGCGGCGTGCAAGATGCCGACGGCGCCGGCGTCACGCGTCACGTCCCACATGTCCGCCGACATCATCATCGGATGCACCATCAGCACCGGCGAGCCGGCCTGGGCAGCGCCGGGACGGGCGTCGGGCGGAAAGTAGCGCCGGAGCCGGTACATCGGCACGCTCTCCACGATCTGGAACGGCGACGGCACGGCACCGGTCTCGAGGCCGCCGTAGCGCAGCACTTCGAGGCCGTTCTGAGCGGTAGCCACCAACCGCTCCACCGGCGCGGTGATCGCTGAAAAGTCCACCACCGGGCACCCCTTTTTGGTCATATCAGAACAAATTCCCTGAATACGACGCCATCATGGCACAACGCGCTGGTGACCCCGGTGAAGTGGCGTGACGCGGGCACCTACGGCCGCCGCATATGATCGGCGCCTGATGGCGCATCTATTGGGGGCCGAAGCCCTGCATCTCGAATTTCCGACCCGTGTGGTTTTCGATTCGCTGACGGTCGGTATCGAGGAGGGTGACCGGATCGGCATCGTCGGCCGCAACGGCGATGGCAAATCCAGTTTGCTGGCGATGCTGGGCGGCCGACTGAAACCCGACTCCGGCCGGGTGACGGTACGGGGCGGCGTCCGCATCGGGATGCTCGACCAGGCCGACACCCTCGACCACACCGATACCGTCGGGCACACCGTCGTCGGCGACGTCCCCGAGCATGAATGGGCGGGCGATCCCCGCGGCCGCGACGTCATCGCCGGCCTGCTCGGCGACCTCGACTGGAACGCGGTGATCGGCACCCTGTCGGGTGGCCAGCGCCGCCGGGTGGCGCTCGCGCAACTGCTGGCCGGTGACTACGACGTGCTCATCCTCGACGAGCCGACCAACCACCTCGACGTCGAAGCGATCACCTGGCTGGCCGCGCATCTCAAGAAGCGCTGGGCCCCCAACGCCGGTGGGCTGCTGGTCGTCACCCACGACCGCTGGTTCCTCGACGAGGTGTGCACCGCCACGTGGGAGGTGCACGACCGCATCGTCGAGCCTTTCGAGGGTGGCTACGCGGCGTACATCCTCCAGCGCGTGGAGCGGGACCGCCAAGCGGCCGCCAGCGAGGCGCGGCGGCAGAACCTGGCCCGCAAGGAACTCGCGTGGTTGCGCCGCGGCGCACCCGCGCGGACGTCGAAACCGAAATTCCGCATCGATGCCGCCAACGCGCTGATCGCCGACGTCCCCGAGATCCGCGACAAGGTGGCGCTACAGTCGCTGGCCGTGACGCGACTGGGCAAGCAGGTCGTCGACATTCTGGACGCATCGGTGACCTACGGCGAGCGCGAGGTGCTGCAGGACATCGAATGGCGGATCGCCCCGGGCGAGCGCACCGGAATCCTCGGCGTCAACGGCGCCGGCAAGTCGACGCTGCTCGGATTGATCGACGGGTCGGTCGAGCCGACCAGCGGCCGGGTGAAGCACGGCAAGACAGTGCAGATCGCCACGCTGACCCAGGGCGTGGAGAAGTTGGCGGACCATCTCGACGAGCCGGTGCGGGTGGTACTGAGCCGGCTGGCCACGACCTACTCGTTCGGATCCGGTTCCAAGGCAACCGAACTCACTCCGAGCCAGCTGTTGGAGCGCCTCGGCTTCGCCAGCGCACAGCTGTCCACTCCGGTGCAGGATTTGTCCGGTGGGCAGCAGCGCCGGTTGCAGCTGCTGCTCATCCTGCTGGAACAGCCCAACGTGCTGATCCTCGACGAGCCCACCAACGACCTCGACACCGACATGCTGGCCGCCATGGAGGACCTGCTGGATTCCTGGCCGGGCACGTTGATCGTCGTCAGCCACGACCGGTACTTCCTGGAGCGCGTCACCGATCAGCAGTTCGGCATCCTCGGCGGCCGGTTACGGCACCTCCCCGGCGGTGTCGACGAGTACCTGCGGCTGCGGGCTTCCCATGCAGCTCAAACCGGTACCGCCGCAGCCAAACCGGCTGCAGCGATAGCCGAGGGTTTGTCAGGTGCCGAACTGCGCGCGGCGCAGAAGGAGATCACGGCGATCGAGCGACGACTGGAGAAGCTCGCCGGCCAGATCGACACCGCGCACCAGCGTCTGGCCGAGCATGACCAGGGCGATTACGAAGGACTGCAACGTCTTACGGCGTCGCTGCGCGAGCTCGAAGCCGAGGTGACCCAGCAGGAGGACCGCTGGATGGAACTTTCCGAGGAAGTCAGTAGCTGAACGTGGTGGCCGGCTGGGGCCTCAGACGCTGAAATCGCCATCACAGGCCCCGTCCACGGACATCTCATGGACCGCCAGTTCTCCGGCGATGGTGGCCTTCCTGAGCAGGAACCTGCCTTCGTCCAACTTCTTTCGCCGGAGCCAGCCGGTGACCTCGGCGTTGCACTTGCTCGCGTTGCACGACCGGCACGCGGGCACCACGTTGTCGAGCGTGTAGCGCCCACCTCGCGAGATGGGCTGCACGCAGTCCTTCTGCAGATCGGTGTCGTCCGCACCGCAGTAGGCGCAGCCACCCCAAATCGCTTGCAGGGCAGCCCACTGCTGGGTCGTCAGGTCGTGGTCGACCTTTGCCATCCGACGCTTGCGTCGTCTGGCGTACACCGCGGCGCGGCTGCGAGCTGGCACCGCCTGAGCCTACGGCCGCAACCGGGCTCAGTCCTGCAGGCGGGCCCGCAACCGATCGGCGGTGTCGCGCACCGTGACGAGCTGCTCGGCGACCCGGACCGGCGAGGTACCGCCGCGGGCGTCCCGCGAATCCACCGAACCGGCGATGGTCAGCACGTCCCGCACTTCCGCGGTGAGACCAGGATGGATGCCGGCGAGCTCGTCGTCGGCGAGTTCTTCCAGTCCCACTCCCCTGGCCTCGGCGGCCTTGACCGCCGCGCCGGCTGCTTCATGGGCGACCCGGAACGGAATGCCTTGGCGCACCATCCATTCCGCGATGTCGGTGGCAAGCGTGTAACCGAGCGGCGCCAGCGCGGCCATCCGGTCGGTGTCGAACGTCAGGGTGCCGACCAGTCCGGCCATCGCGGGCAGCAGCAACTCGAGCTGGGTGACGGAGTCGAAGACCGGCTCCTTGTCCTCCTGCAGATCCCGGTTGTAGGCCAGCGGCTGCGCCTTGAGGGTGGCCAGCAGGCCGGCGAGGTTGCCGATCAGCCGGCCGGACTTGCCGCGGGCCAGTTCGGCGATGTCGGGGTTCTTCTTCTGCGGCATGATCGAGCTGCCGGTGGACCACGAGTCATGCAGCCGAACGTAGCCGAATTCCGTTGTGCTCCAGAGGATGATGTCCTCGGAAAGCCTGGACAGATCCACTGCGATCATCGCGAACACGAAAGCGGCCTCGGCGGCGAAGTCGCGTGAAGACGTCGCGTCGATCGAGTTGTCGGCCGCCGACGTGAAACCAAGGTCGGCGGCGATGGCGTCGGGATTCAGGCCCAGCGAACTGCCGGCCAATGCACCGGATCCGTAGGGCGACACCGCCGCACGCTTGTCCAGGTCGAGCAGCCGGTCGGCGTCACGCAGCAGCGGGTGCGCATGCGCGAGCAGGTGGTGCGCCAGCAAGACCGGCTGAGCGGACTGCAGGTGCGTCTTGCCGGGCATGATCGCCGTCGGGTGCGTCGCAGCCTGGGTTGCCAACGCCGCCACGACGTCGAGCACGCCGTTGCCGATGACCTTGATGGCGTCGCGCAACCACATGCGGAACAGCGTGGCCACCTGATCGTTGCGGGACCGGCCCGCACGCAGCCGTCCACCCAGGTCGTCACCGACCCGGTCGATCAGCCCGCGCTCCAGCGCGCCGTGCACGTCCTCGTCCGTCGGCAGCGGCCCGAAAGACCCGTCGGCGACGTCGTTGCCCAGGCTGTCCAGCCCGGCCAACAGACCGTCGCGCTGCTCATCGGTGAGCAGGCCGGCGTTGTGCAGCACGCGCGCGTGCGCCTTGGACGCCGTGACGTCATATGGCGCCAGCGCCCAGTCGAAATGCGTCGACTTGCTCAGTGCGGCAAGCGCTTCAGACGGGCCGGAGGCGAACCGTCCGCCCCACAGCGAGCCTTCGTTGGTGCCACCGGTGCTCATAAACGTGCCCCTCGTCGAGCGCGAGCGTGCGGTGCTGCACACCTAAACGCGGTGTGTCGGGTGCAGACACGCACGCTCGCGGGAAGTGGTTGTTACAGGCCCAGATCGCGCTTGGCGGAGATCTTGGAGCTCAGGCCGTGCAGCTGGACGAAGCCCTTGGCGGAGCTCTGGTCGAAGCTGTCGCCCTCGTCGTACGTGGCGAGGTTGAAGTCGTACAGCGACTCGTTCGAGCGACGGCCGTTGACGGAGATGTGGCCGCCGTGCAGGACGAGGCGGATATCGCCCGAAACGTGCTGCTGGGTGTGCTCGACGAACGCCTCCAGCGAGGCCTTCAGCGGGCTGTACCAGAGGCCGTCGTAGGTCAGCTCACCCCACTTGCGGTCGACGCCGCGCTTGTAGCGGCCGAGCTCACGCTCCAGGCAGACGTGCTCGAGCTCGGTGTGCGCCGTGATCAGCACCATGGCGCCCGGGGCCTCGTAGATCTCGCGGGACTTGATACCGACCAGGCGGTCCTCGACGACGTCCAGGCGGCCGACGCCCTGCGCACCGGCGCGGGAGTTGAGCTCCTGGATGATCTGCAACACGCTCAGCGGGCGGCCGTCGACGGCGACGGGGCGGCCCTTGTCGAAGCTGATGATCAGCTCGTCGGGGGTGTTGAAATGGACCGTCGGGTCCTCGGTGTAGTCGTAGACGTCCTTGGTCGGCGCGTTCCACAGGTCCTCGAGGAAGCCGGTCTCGACGGCGCGGCCCCACACGTTCTGGTCGATGGAGAACGGCGACTTCTTGGTGACGTTGATCGGGATGTCGTTCTCCTGCGCGAAGGCGATGGCCTTCTCGCGGGTCCAGGCGTAGTCGCGGACCGGGGCAATGACCTCGAGCTCGGGGGCCAGGGTGTTGAAGCCGACCTCGAAACGGACCTGGTCGTTGCCCTTGCCGGTGCACCCGTGCGCGACGACGGTGCCGCCATGGCTGCGGGCCGCATCCACCAGATGCTTGACGATCAGCGGCCGCGAGATGGCCGACATCAGTGGGTACCGATCCATGTAGAGGGCGTTGGCCTTGATGGTGGGCAGGCAGTACTCGTCGGCGAACTCGTCGCGGGCGTCCACCACCACGGCTTCCACCGCGCCGCAATCCAGAGCCCGTTGGCGCACAACCTCCATGTCCTCGCCGCCCTGGCCGAGGTCAATGGCGACCGCCACTACTTCCTTGCCGGTCTCCTTGCCGATCCAGCTGATCGCGACCGAGGTGTCCAGACCGCCGGAATACGCCAGGATGACGCGCTCGGACATGTGTCAATCTCCTTGTCTAGTACTGCTACAGGTTCTCGAAGGTGGTGGCGAGTTCGGCGCCACTCATCGGTTCGCGGGCAACAACCAAAAGGGTGTCGTCACCGGCGATCGTGCCCACAACATAAGGCAGAGCCGCCCGATCTATTGCACTGGCCAGGTACTGCGCTGCCCCAGGTGGCGTACGTAACACCGCCAGGTTGGCGCTGGCGTCCGTGGACACCAGCAGCTCGCCGAGCAGCCGGGACAACCGCTCGGTGCCGCCGGAGACACCTTTGACGGGACTGCCGTCCTCGGGGACGACGTAGACGCCGGTACCGCCGTCGGCGCCACGCAGCTTGATCGCGCCGAGTTCCTCCAGGTCCCGCGACAGCGTGGCCTGGGTGACGTCGATGCCCTCCTCGGCGAGCAGGGCCGCGAGCTCGGTCTGGCTGCGCACGGGGTTCGACGACAGCAGCGCCACGATGCGCGACTGCCGTCCGGCCCGGGTCGGTGCTGTCATCGCAGCCTCATCGCGCGTTGCGCTCCAGCAGCCACACCAACATGGCCTTCTGGGCGTGCAGCCGGTTCTCGGCCTCGTCGAACACCGCGCTCTGCGGGCCGTCCATCACCTCATCGGTGATCTCGTCCCCGCGGTGCGCCGGCAGGCAGTGCAGCACGACGGCTTCGTCTGCCGCCCGGCCGAGCAGTGCGGCGTTGACCTGGAACGGACGGAACGGCCGGACGCGGTCCAGGCCGTCGTTTTCCTGCCCCATGGAGGTCCAGGTGTCGGTGACGAGGACGTCGGCACCGTCAGCCGCGGCCTGCGGGTCGGTGGTGACCGTGACGGTGGCGCCGGTTTCGGCGGCGCGCTTCTTGGCGGCCTCGACGAACTGCGGGTCAGGTGCGAAGCCCTTCGGCGCGGCGATGGTCACGTTGACGCCGGCCGTGACGCCGCCGACCATCAGCGAGTGCGCCATGTTGTTGGCGCCGTCGCCGAGGTAGGCCATGTTGAGCCCGGCCAGCTTGCCCTTGCGCTCGGCGATGGTCTGCAGGTCGGCGAGCACCTGGCAGGGGTGAAACTCGTCGGACAGGGCATTGATGATGGGGACGGAGGAACCACTCGCCATGGCGGTGAGGCGTTCCTGCGCAAAGGTGCGCCAGACGATGCCGTCGACGTAGCGGGACAGCACGGCGCCGGTGTCCTCGAGGGTCTCCTCGCGACCCAGCTGGGTGCTGCGACCGTCGACGACGACGGCGTGCCCGCCGAGCTGGGCGATGCCCATCTCGAACGAGAACCGGGTGCGGGTGGAGTTCTTCTCGAAGATGACGGCGATGCCCCGCGGCCCCTCGAGCGGACGCCGGCTGAACGGGGCTTTCTTGAGTTCGGCGGCCAGCGCCAGGACCTCGGCCTGCTCCTCGGGAGTCAGGTCGTCGTCACGGAGGAAATGGCGGATCACTGGGACTCCCCTGCTGCGGTGTCGAGAACGGTGGGTAGTGCGGTCAGAAACGCGTCGATCTGCGCGTCGGTGATGATCAGCGGCGGCGCGAGCCGCACAACGTCTGCCGCTGCGGCATTGACGAGGAAACCCGCGTCGCGCGCGGCGTTTTCGACGGCCTTGGCCTGCGGCGCGGTCAGTACGACGCCGAGCAGCAGCCCGCGGCCCCGGACGTGGTCGACCAGCGGGTGGCCCAGCTCTTCGATGCCGTGCGCCAGCGTCTTGCCGGCAGCGTCGGCGCGGTGCACGAGGTCGTCCTCGGCCAGGGTCTTGACAACCGCGAGGCCCGCGGCCGTGCACACCGGGTTGCCGCCGAAAGTGCTGCCGTGCATGCCCGGCTGCAGCAGGTCCGCCGCGGGTCCGATGGCGATGCAAGCGCCGATGGGCAGGCCGCCGCCGAGGCCCTTGGCCAGCGTGATGACGTCGGGCGTGATGCCGTCGTGCTGGTGGGCATAGAAGGCTCCAGTACGCCCGATCCCCGTCTGCACCTCGTCCAGCACCAGCAGCGCACCATGTTTCGTGGTGAGCTCTCGTGCCTTGGCCAGGTAGCCGGCGGGCGGGGTGACGACGCCACCCTCACCCATGATCGGTTCCAGGAAGACCGCGGCGGTCTCGTCGGTCACGGCCGCTTCGAGAGCGTCGGCGTCGCCGTACGGCACATGGGTCACCTCGCCGGGCAGCGGCAGGAACGGCTCCTGCTTGCCGGGCTGGCCGGTCAGCGCCAGTGATCCCATGGTGCGGCCGTGGAAAGCACCTTGGGCCGCAACGATTTTGGTGCGGCCGGTGAGCCGGCTGATCTTGAACGCGGCTTCGTTGGCCTCGGCGCCGGAGTTGCAGAAGAACACCCGGGCCGGGGCACCCAGTTGCGCGACGAGGGCTTCAGCCAGGGCGATCCCCGGTTCGGTGGCATACAGATTCGACGTGTGGCCCAGCGTGTTCAGCTGGGTGGTGACGGCCTCGATCACCGCCGGATGGCGATGCCCCAGCACGTTCACCGCGATGCCGGCCAGGAAGTCGACATAGCTCTTGCCGTCGGCGTCGGTGACCACGGCACCGTCGCCGCTGACCAGCGCGACCGGCGGCGTGCCGTAGTTGTTGGTCATCACTGCCTGCCAACGGGCTTGCAGTGCTTCGGTTTCGCTCTTATCAGCGGTCATGCTGCTACCACCTTCGTCCCGGTGCCCTCATCGGTGAACAGCTCCACCAGGACACAGTGTTCAACACGACCGTCGATGACGTGCGCGCTCGGGACGCCGTTCTCCACGGCCCGCAGGCAGGCCTCGATCTTGGGCACCATGCCGGATTCGAGCCTTGGCAACAGCTGGGCCAGTGCGGCCGTGTCGATTTCGGTGACCAGCGAGTTGCGGTCGGGCCAGTCGGTATACAGACCTTCGACGTCGGTGAGCATCAGCAACTTCTCGGCGCCGAGCGCCTCCGCCACTGCGGCCGCGGCGGTGTCGGCGTTGATGTTGTGCACCACGCCTTCGGCGTCGGGAGCGATGGTGGACACCACCGGAATCCGGCCCGCGGCAATGAGATCCAGGATGGCGGCAGCATTGACGTGCTCGACGTCGCCGACCAGGCCGATGTCGGTGGGCACCCCGTCGACCGTCACGCTGCGCCGCACCGCGGTGAACAGCTGCGCGTCCTCACCGGTGATGCCGACCGCGTACGGGCCGTGGGCGTTGATCAGGCCGACCAGCTCGCGGCCGACCTGCCCGAACAGCACCATGCGCGCGACCTCGAGAACCTCGGGCGTGGTGACCCGGAAGCCACCCTTGAAATCACCCTCGATACCAAGGCGTTTCAGCATCGCGCTGATCTGCGGGCCGCCACCGTGCACAACGACGGGCTGGATGCCGCAGTTGCGCAGGAACGCCATGTCCGCGGCGAAGGCTGCCTTGAGCGTGTCGTCGGTCATGGCGTTGCCGCCGTACTTGACCACGACGATCTTCCCGTGCAGCTGCTTGAGCCACGGCAGCGCCTCGGCGAGGACCGCAGCCTTGGTCTTGGTCGAAAGTGTCCCCGCGGAGAGTCCATCTGCACTCATGAGCTGTACGCCGAGTTCTCTTCGACGTACGCGTGCGACAGGTCGGTCGTCCGGATGGTCGCCTCGTGCGCGCCGATCTTCAGATCGACGATGACCTCGATATCGGCGCCCGACAGGTCGACGTCGCGGGCACCCGGCGCACCCGCACCGTCGATGCACACCGCGTAACCGTTGAACGACACACTGATCCGGTCGGCCACGAGGTCGATCGGCGCGATGCCGATGGCGGCCAGCACCCGGCCCCAGTTGGGGTCGGACCCGAACAGCGCGGTCTTGACGAGGCTGTCGCGCGCCAGGGCCCGCGCGCCCACGAGGGCGTCGTCCTCACTGGCCGCGCCCTTGACGGTGATCGCGATGCGCTTGGTGACGCCTTCGGCGTCGGCCTGCAGCTGCGCGCATAGGTCGTCGCAGACAGTGAGGACGGCCTCGTCCAATTCTTCTTGGCTGGGCCGGATTTCGCTGGCGCCGGACGACAGCAGCAGCACGGTGTCGTTGGTGGAGCAGCTGCCGTCGATGTCGAGCCGGTCGAAGGTCTTCGCAGCGGCGTTCTTGAGCGCAAGGTTGAGCGCCTCGGCGTCCGCGACGGCGTCGGTGGTGATGACCACCAGCATGGTCGCCAACGACGGGGCCATCATGCCGGCGCCCTTGGCCATGGCCCCGACGGTCCACTTGCCCGGGTGGTGCAGCGCAACCTGTTTCGGCACGGTGTCGGTGGTCATGATGGCCCGCGCCGCTTCCTCGCCGCCGGACAGGCCACCGGCCATCTCGTGCACGATCTCGGTGACGCCGGCCAGCACCTTGTCCATCGGGAGCCTGTCGCCGATCAGCCCGGTCGAGCACACCGCGACCTCGATGGCGCCGGTCTCGGTACCCCAGTCGCTGAGCGCCGCGGCCAGGGCTTCCGCGGTCTGGTGCGTGTCCTGGAAACCGCCCGGGCCGGTACACGCGTTGGCGCCGCCGGAATTCAGGATCACCGTCCGCAACCGGCCGGTCTTGAGCACCTGTTCACTCCACTGCACAGGAGCGGCCCGCACCTTGTTGCGGGTGAACACCCCGGCGGCCGCCAGGTCGGGCCCCTCGTTGAAGACCAGGGCCAGGTCCGGTTTCCCGGAAGCCTTGATGCCGGCGGCGATTCCGGCTGCCCGGAAGCCTTCGGGTGCGGTGACGCCCTGGTTGCGATGCAGGGACGGAGTCTCGGTCACGGTGCTACTCCCACGGTGGATAGTCCTTCGGTTTCCGGCCAGCCGAGCGCGATGTTCATGGACTGTACTGCCGCGCCGCCGGTGCCCTTGGTCAGGTTGTCGATGGCGCACAAGACGACGAGAGTCTTCGCATCCTCGTCGACGGCGACGGCGATCTGCGCGGCGTTGCTGCCGACGACCGAACCGGTCTTGGGCAGCTGCCCTTCCGGCAGCAGGTGGATGAACGGCTCACTGGCGTAAGCCTTTTCGTACGCAGCCCGGATCTCCTCGACCGTCGCCGTGGTGCGCGCGGTGCAGGTGGCCAGGATGCCGCGCGAGGTCGGGATCAGGACCGGGGTGAACGACACCGTCACGTCCTTGTCGGTGACGGCCCGCAGCCCCTGCGCGATCTCCGGGGTGTGCCGGTGCGCGCCGCCGACGTTGTAGGCCCGGGCCGAGCCGATGACCTCGGCGGCCGACAGGTCGACCTTGCCCGACTTGCCGGCGCCCGACGTGCCACTGACCGCCACCACGGTCACGTTGGGTTCGACGAGCCCAGCGGCGACAGCAGGCACCAGGGCCAGCAGCGCCGAGGTCGGGTAACAGCCCGGTACCGCAATACGTTTCGTGCCGACGAGCTTGTCCCGGCCGCCGGGCAGTTCGGGCAGGCCGTAGGGCCAGCTACCGGCGTGCTCGGACCCGTAGAACTTCTCCCAGGCGGCAGCATCGGTGAGCCGGAAGTCGGCGCCGCAGTCGACAATCAGCGTGTCCGGACCGAGTTGCTGCGCGAGCGCGGCCGAATGCCCGTGCGGCAGACCCAGAAACACGACATCATGCCCGGCGAGGACGTCGACCTCGGTGGGCTGCAGCACCTGCTGCGCGATGGGCAGCAGGTGCGGGTGGTGGTCACCGACCGTGGTTCCGGCATTACCCGCGGCGGTCAGTGCACCGATGGTGAGACGACCGTCCGCGTAGGCCGGATGGCCCAGCAGAAGCCGCAGAATCTCGCCGCCGGCGTACCCACTGGCACCGGCCACCGCCACAGAAGTCATAGCCCGATTCTGCATGGTTATGCATCAACTTGCAAACCCATTAGGGCTAGGCGGTCTGCCGAAGCGCCTCATACAGCCACCGCTGCAGAGCGCCGACGGTGGTGGTCTCACCGGTGATCTCGGTGACCCGATCCCAGTATGTCCGAACCCGCGGATCCCGGTCGGCACCGGCGTTGGCTATCAGCGCCTGCCGAAACTGTGGCGTATCTGCCTCACGGCGCGACCTGGCATGCGCGTCGACGAACCTGTCGACAGCCGGCCCGGCAGCCGGTGGCCGGCCGGCACGCACCAACGGCAGCGCCAGATCGCATGCCTGCGCCACGCCAGTGACCAGCCCACGACGATCGCTGATCCTCGACGGATCGAAGCGCCACAACTGCCGGGCCATCACCACACCGAAGTCCGGTTGCCGCGCCAGCGCAACGAGTTCCGCGTAGGCGAGGGCACATGCTAAGTCCGGGTGCGCCGGCGCCGGCGGCACGGTCATTTCCACAAAGTCGTCGAACGTCCCCGGCGGAGACGCCCCGGCAAACAACTGCCGCCAGAACTCCACAAGTCCGTGCTGCGCGCCTGGGCCGTTCTGGATCACCGACTGAACGGTGGCCAGGGCTGCCTGGCGGCCGGCCAGCGCGGCGAGACCGGCGTCCACCGCTGCCTGCTCGACGCGTACAGCCTCGTCAATGGAGATCCGCGCTGCCTGGATGTCGCCGATCACCTCCAAGCCGAGACCCAGGGCGCGCAATCGCCGGATCAACAACAGCGCGTCAACCGCAGCGGCGTCGAACACGCGGTGTCCACCCGAGCTGCGGTGGAAATCGAGCAGACCCTCGTCGCAGTAGAACCGGATTGTCCGCACCGGCACACCCGTCGCCTGCGACAACTCCCCGATGGTTGTGCGGTGTGTCACAGCCACTTGAACCTCCACCCGACTGGAGTTTCTAGCGTAGGCGCAGACCCGAAAGGAGCAACCGTGAACGCCGAAGACATCTGGCGGGCTGTCGACGCCGAAAGGGACAGCCTGCAGGGACTCCTGGCGCAGTTGAGCGCCGTGCAGTGGAGCCGGCCCAGCCTGTGCGACCGGTGGCGGGTCCGGGACGTGGTCGCACACATCGTGCTGTCCGCCCGCGCCACCCCGTCGCAGTTGGCACTCGGTTTGATCCGGGCCCGCGGCGATATCAACCGCATGGCCTGCGAAACCGCGACCCGCCACGCCCGTGGCCGCACTGACTTCCAGTTGCTGGACGAACTCCGCAGCACCGTCGGGTCACGGTTCACCCCGTTCGGCACCACGCCGGCCGACCGGCTGATGGATCTGCTGGTGCACGGGCAGGACATCGCGATTCCGCTCGGCATTCATCACGCGATGCCGCCCGCAGCGGCGCAACTGGCGATCGAACGAATCTGGACCGCCCGCTTCCCGTTTCGTGCCACCACCCGGCTGTCCGGCCTGCGACTGCATGCGGTCGACACCGGATGGACGGCCGGCGACGGGCTCCCCATCGAAGCACCGGTCTCCGCGCTGCTCCTACTGGCTACCGGACGTGCCGTCGCCGCACTACCGCAGCTACGCGGTGACGGTGTCGAGTTGGTGCGGGCCGCTCAGGCGCGCTGAACCGCGCCCAGCCGCTCGGCGGCCAGGGCCACTGCCGCGTCGCGGGCCGCACTGGCCTCGTCCTCTGTCAGCGTGCGGTCGGGCGCCCGGAACCGCAGGGCCAGGGTCAGCGACTTGCGCCCTTCCCCGATCTGCGGGCCGGTGTAGACGTCGAACAACCGCGCGTCCTCGAGGAGCCCGCCGGCGCCCGCGCGTACGACGTCGACCACGGCCTGGGCCGCCACGTCGTCGGCGACGATCAGGCTGACGTCCTGGAACACCGCCGGATACGCCGACACCGATGGCACGATGGCGCGCTCGATGACCGGGATGGCGTCCAGGTTCAACTCGACGGCGCAGGTGCCCTTCGGCAGACCCGTGCGCTCGATGACCGCCGGGTGCAACTGGCCGGCGTAGCCGACCACGGTGTCACCCAGCAGCACCTCGGCACAGCGTCCCGGATGCCACGGCAGTTCCTGCGCGGCGCGCAGCGTCACCTCCACACCGCACGCCCGGGCGATGATCCGCACGGTCTCCAAAGCGTCGGTGGCCTCGACCGCCCGGCCGGGACCCCATGGACCGGCCGGCTCGCGCAGGCCGGCGAGCACCGCGGCGACATACAGCGGCTGATACGGCAGGGCCTGGTTGATCGCGGCCAGCTCGGCCTCGGTCGGACGACGGTCCACCGGGATCGGCGCCACGGCCTTGGTGTTCGGCGTCGCCTGGACGACCTGCTCGATACCGAAGAGTGCGACGTCGGCCGCGCCGCGAGACACGTTGCGTACCAATGCCTCCAGCAGGCCCGGCAGCAGCGTGGTGGCCAGCGCGGGCCGGTCGGCTTCGAGCGGGTTGAGCACCGAGATGGTGGCACGTCGCGGGTCGTCGGCCGGCAGATCCCAGGCGTCCAGCACACCGGCCGGCAGGAACGGCGTCGGCAACACCTCGACGAAACCACCCAGCGCCAACGACTTCCCGATGGCACGACGACGCTGCTGCGTCGCGGTCAGCCCGCGGCCGGCGGGCGCCTGCGGCAGCACCGACGGAATCGCGTCGAGTCCTTCGAGGCGCAGCACTTCCTCGACCAGGTCGGCAGGCTGCTTCATATCGGGCCGCCAGCTCGGCGGCACCACGGTGGCCGTAACACCAGACACCGTGACGTCCGCACCGATCTGCGTGAGGCGGCGGGCCGTGGTGCCGCTCGGGTAGCTGACGCCGGCAATCCGGTCGGGCAGGTCGACGGGGATGGTCACCGGCGGCTGCGACCAGTCCGGCGTCGCATCCTCGCTGCGCCAGTCCGTGAGCGTGGGTTCGACTGCACCACCGGCGATTTCCGCCAGCAGCGCGGCACAGCGGTCCAACGCGGCCCGGGAGATCGCCGGATCGACGCTGCGCTCATACCGGCGGCTGGCCTCACTGACCAGGTGCAGGCGACGCTGGGTGCGCGACACCGCGGCCGGATCCCAGACCGCCGCTTCCAGCAGCACGTCGGTCGTCGTGTCGCGGACCTCGGTGGTGCCGGCGCCCATCACCCCGCCGATGGCGGCAGTCGCCACCTCGTCGACGATCAGCACGTCGCCCGGATCCAGTTTGCGTTCAACGTCGTCGAGGGTGACGACCGTCTCCCCCGGCTTCGCGAAACGCACGTCCAAGCCGCCGGTGATCAGCTTGCGATCGTGGGCGTGCATCGGGTGCCCGAGTTCGAGCATCACGTAGTTGGTGACGTCGACGGCCGGCGAGATGGCCCTGATGCCCGACAGCAACAGCCGGCGCTGCAACCACCATGGCGATACCGCGGTCGGGTCGATGCCGACGACCGGGCGCAGCCCGAAACGCTGCACGCCGGTGCCGGGCTGGACCTTCAGCGGCCAGGCCTCGCCCTCAGCGGGCAGCGCCGGTACGTCGGCGGGGTCGACGAAATCGAGGTCGAAGGCGCACGCGATTTCGCGGGCCATACCGCGGATCGACAGGCAGTAGCCGCGGTCTGGGGTGATGGCGAGGTCGAACACCACGTCGTCCAAACCAAGCACCTCGGCGCCCGAGGCACCCGGCTCCGCGGTACCGGGCGGCAGCACGATGATGCCGGAATGGTCGGCGCCGAAGTTCAATTCGGCGGCCGAGCAGATCATGCCGTCGGACACCCGGCCATAAGTCTTGCGGGTGGCGATCTTGAACTCGCCGGGCAGCACGGTGCCGGGCAGGGCCGCGACGACCAGGTCGCCGACCGCGAAGTTTCGTGCACCGCACACGATGTCACGCGGCTGCGGTTCACCCACGTCGACCTTGCAGGCCCGGATGGGCTTCTTGAACTCGGTCAGTTCCTCGATCTCGACGACGCGGCCGACCGTCAGGGGGCCGGTGACCGGCCCGGCGGCGATGACGTCCTCGACCTCGTGGCCGATCCGGATGAAGGCCGCTTCCAGCTCTTCCGGTGACACGTCCCAACCAGGCGCTCCGGCCTGGACCGCTTCCCGCAGCCAGCTATAGGGAATACGCATCAGGCACCCACCCCGAACGGCAGGGAGAAGCGCACGTCGCCCTCCACCATGTCGCGCATGTCGGGAATTCCATTGCGGAACTGCAGGGTTCGCTCCAATCCCATACCGAAGGCAAATCCGGAGTATTCATCGGGGTCAATGCCGCAGGCCCGCAACACATTCGGGTTGACCATGCCGCAGCCGCCCCATTCCACCCAACCGGGGCCGCCCTTCTTGTCCGGGAACCAGACGTCGACCTCGGCCGACGGCTCGGTGAACGGGAAGAAGTGCGGACGGAACCGCGTGCGCCCCTCGGGGCCGAACTGGGCACGCGCCAGCGCATCCAGGGTGCCGCGCAGGTTGGCCATGGTCAGGCCCTTGTCCACGGCCAGACCCTCCACCTGGTGGAACACCGGGGTATGGGTGGCGTCGAGTTCGTCGGTGCGGAAGGTGCGGCCGATCGACACGATGTAGACGGGCAGTTCGCGATCGAGCAGGGCGCGGATCTGCACCGGGGACGTATGAGTGCGCAGCACCTGCCGCGACCCCTCGGGCGCGACGTGGAACGTGTCCTGCTCGCTGCGGGCCGGGTGGTCGGGCGGGAAGTTCAGCGCGTCGAAGTTGAACTGTTCGGTCTCGACCTCGGGACCCTCGGCCAGCTCCCAACCCATCGCCACGAAGGTGTCGGCGACGTTCTCGGCGAGGATCGTGATCGGGTGGCGGGCGCCGATGGGCTGCCGGGTGGTCGGCAACGTGACGTCGATGCGCTCGGCCACCAGTGCGGCGGCATCGCGCTCGGCGCGCAGCACCACGATGCGGTCGTCGTACGCCTGCTGCGCGGCGGTGCGGGCGACGTTGACACGCTTGCCGGCGTCGGACCGCGCTTCCTTGGGCAGCGTGCCCAGTGCCTGACGGGCCAGTGCGATGGGCGCCTTGTCGCCGAGGTGCTCGGTCTTGGCGCGGGCCAGGGCGTCGAGGTCAGCGGCCTGGTCGAAGGCGAGCCGGGCGGCGCCGACCGCCGCGGTCAGTGCTACATCGGATAGTTCTTCACCCTGCTCAGCCACCCCGAGATCATAGCGACGCACACCCGACCGGCCGAGATACCCTCACTCAGTGCTCTTGCGGCCGGTTCTCATCGCGGGTCTGTGGTTGTGCGTGGCGCTCACCGCCGTCGCGGCGGTGCTCGTCGATGCGCGATGGGCGGTGCCTGCGGCATTGATCGTCGCCCCGGCAGTTGTCGGCACCTCGGATCTGGTGCAGAAACGACATTCGATCCTGCGGGCGTACCCCGTGCTGGGCCACATCCGGTTTCTGATGGAGCTCCTCCGCCCAGAGGTGCGGCAGTACTTCATCGAGTCCGACACCGACGCCACACCTTTCGACCGCGAGACGCGCGATCTGGTCTACGAGCGGGCCAAAGGCACCAAAGGCGACGAACCGTTCGGCACTCCCCGTGATGTCAACGCGGTCGGATACGAGTTTCTCCGGCATTCGCTGCGGGCCCGCGCCGCTGACGACTTCAACCCACGGGTACGGCTCGGCGGGCCGGACTGTTCCCAGCCGTACGACATCGCCCTACTGAACGTTTCGGCAATGAGTTTCGGTGCGTTGTCGGCGAACGCCATCGAGGCACTCAACCGTGGCGCGGCACTCGGCGGATTCGCCCACGACACCGGTGAAGGCGGCATCAGTCCCTACCACCTGCACGGCGGTGACCTGATCTGGGAAATCGGCTCGGGGTATTTCGGCTGTCGGGACGCCGAAGGTCGTTTCGATGCGGAGGCCTTCGCCGAGAAGTCAGCGCTGCCGACGGTCAAGGCCATCTCGATCAAGCTGTCGCAGGGCGCCAAGCCCGGCCTGGGTGGTGTACTGCCCGGCGCGAAAGTCAGCCCGGAGATCGCTGCCACCCGCGGAGTCCCGGCGGGACGCACCGTGGTGTCTCCGCCGTCGCACAGCGCATTTCACACGCCGACCGAGTTGATGGAGTTCATCGCGACGCTGCGCCGACTGTCCGGCGGCAAGCCGGTCGGATTCAAACTGTGCGTGGGCGCCAGGACCGAGTTCTTGTCCGTCTGCAAGGCGATGCTGGCCACCGGCATCACACCCGACTTCATCATCGTGGACGGCTCCGAAGGCGGCACCGGCGCGGCGCCGCAGGAGTTCGAGGACCACGTCGGCATGCCACTTACTGCGGGCCTGATGCTGGTGCACAACGCGCTGGTCGGAACCGGGCTGCGCGACCGGATCCGCGTGGGCGCCTCGGGCAAGGTCGCCAGCGGCGTGGACATCGTCAGCCGGATCTGCCAGGGCGCGGATTTCACCTTGGCGGCCCGGGCGATGATGTTCGCCGTCGGCTGTATCCAGGCCCGTGCCTGCCACACCAACCGCTGCCCGACGGGAGTGGCCACCCAAGATCCCGGACGGGCGCACGCGCTCGACGTTCCGAACAAGGCCGGCCGGGTCTACAACTTCCAGCGCGCGACGGTGTCCAGCGCGGCACAGATCGTCGCGTCGATGGGATTGGACGGCTTTCATCAGCTGTCACCGGCAATGCTGAACCGGCGCGTGGACGGTCAGCACACCTTCAGCTATGCCGAGATCCACCAATGGCTCACTCCGGGTGAGCTGCTGACTCATCCACCCGAGTCCTGGCGCGCCGACTGGGCCGTGTCCCGCGCCGACCATTTTGTCTGAAGACGCCGGGACACCACGGCGGTGACGGCGGCACAAAGCAAACTTGCCGGCAGTCCGACCAGCGCCAGCTCGGGTGTGTGGACCAACACGGCGTACCCGAAGCACACGCCCACGCCGAACACGACGGCTTCGCCACGCGTCCAGTGCGGTGGTGGTTCCAGCCGGGTCGACATCAACAAACCGACTGCGAACGCGATCGCGTGACCGGCCTCGGTGAAGTCGCTGCTGACCACCACAACCGCGACGGCGCCCGCCAGCCACCAGCCGAGCCACACCGGTTTCAGCCGCGTGGGAATCACCGCGGTCAGTGCTCCGACCACCGTCAGCACCCCGTAGCTGACCCCGACATCGGCAACTCGGCTGATGGATCGCGGCAACCATCCGAGCTCGACCGCGACCACCAACCCCGCGGCGACGACGAGCGTGGTGACGACGTGGCCCACGAAGAACATCACCACCAGCCGGTGGCTCCGCCAGCGCAGTTCAACTGCCGCGAGCAGGCAGATCAGGCCGGGCAGCCAGAAGTAGAACAAGTCGTCATCGGCGATGAACGCACTGCTGAGCAAGGTGCCGAAGCGGCCGTGGGCCAGGTTGTGCAGATTGGTACTGGCGTACCCGATCACCCGGTCATGGACGGCAGGACCCAGCGCCGCCAAGGCGACTGTGACGGCGACCAGCACGATGGCGTAGACGACGGTGACCGGGACGCGGTGCAGGTGGCGCCACACCGGGCCGACCCTAAGCCTCAGCGAGCTCCCCGTCATCGGGCTCGGCGCCCGCGTCCTTACGCGGCCTGATCCAGTACATGGACAAATCCTCGGGCACGCCCGAGGATTTCGCGGCGAACAATTGCTTGCGCACCTTCTTGGGCGTGACACCGAGGGCATCGAGGTACTGCTGGTCGATCCGGTCGAGCGTCGCCTGCGAAATGATCAGCCCGCCCTTGGTGGCCCGCTCCATGACCCGCGCCGCGATGTTGACGTCGACGCCGAGCAGGTCCGACCCGATGCGTTGCGGGTGCCCCGTGTGGACACCCGCCCGCATCTTGGGCCGGTAGCCGTCGATCTCGACCTCTTTGAGCGCGTCGAGCGCCCGGATGACCGACCGGAGCGCGGTGACCGGGTTGCTGAACACAGCCATGGACCCGTCGCCCATACGTTTGACGATGTGCCCGCCGGATTCCAGTAGCGGCGGTTCGAATACCTGGGCCACCCGGCGCAGCAATCGGAGTGTCGTCTCATCACCGACGCTCAGCGACCACTTCGAGAAGCCGACCAGATCGGTGAACACGATGGTCACTTCGGGGTTCGCAGGCCGCCCGGAGACCCTTTCGGTGAGCGCCTGCCACACCTGCAGCCCTGCCAGGCTCACCTCGTGGGATGCCCCGCCGCGTGACAACAACCGATCGGCGGCACGAGCGGCCGCGCTGGGCCCGCCGACGCCGGCCACCGACAGCGGGTCACCGAAGTCCGGGTCACCCGGCAGCGCGCGCCGGGCCCGCCTGATGAATCCGATTACAGCCGGACTGTGATTGGTGTTCTGCAACCAGCCCAACGGTCCACTTGATCCTGGCCCCGCGTGTGACGCCGGGCCGATCTCTCCCACACCGTCGGATCGTTCTTCGAACGATTCGACTTCCACGACGCCACCCTAGGTGGCGGTCCGTGGCACCGGCAATGATCGCGACCGGAGCGTCGGCGTCGACTCGCCGCACACTGCGAGACCCTTCGAAAAAGTGGCTGGTCACCGAGTCGTGGCAGGCCGATAGCCGCTCCATAACGGTCCCGCCGACACTGGCCGCAAATCGTGGACAACATGCGTTGTCACGATTATCGTGACGACACAGAACCCTCGGTATCAACGCTGAGCGAGGACAACATGGCCCCACGAACGACACCCGCGACCAAGCCGGCCGAGCCGCTGGGCCCGGATTCCCTGACCTGGAAGTACTTCGGCGACTTACGCACCGGCATCCTCGGCGTGTGGATCGGCGCGATCCAGAACATGTATCCCGAGCTGGGCGCCGGCGTGGAGGACCACTCGATCCTGTTGCGGGAACCGCTGCAGCGGGTGGCACGCTCGGTGTACCCGATCATGGGCGTGGTCTACGACGGCGACCGCGCCGCCGACACCGGGGCGCAGATCAGGGGCTATCACGAGACCATCAAGGGCATCGATCACGACGGTCGCAGGTACCACGCTCTGAACCCCGAGACGTTCTACTGGGCGCATGCGACGTTCTTCATGCTGATTCTCAAGACCGCCGAATACTTCTGCGGCGGGCTGACCGAAGCCGAGAAGCGTCAGCTGTTCGACGAGCACGTGCAGTGGTACCGCATGTACGGCATGAGCATGCGGCCGGTCCCGGAGACCTGGGAAGATTTCCAAACCTATTGGGAGCACAAGTGTTCCGAGGAACTGGAGATCAACCGGGCGACGCTCGACATCTTCACCATCAGAATTCCCAAGCCGCGGTTCGTGCTGATGCCGACGCCGGTGTGGGATCAGATGTTCAAGCCGCTGGTGGCCGGGCAGCGCTGGGTCGCCGCCGGTGTCTTCGACCCCGCGGTGCGCGAGCGCGCCGGCATGCGCTGGACACCCGGTGACGAGGTCGTGCTGCGGCTACTGGGCAAGGCCGTCGAGCTCGCCTTCCTCGCGGTACCAGAGGAAATCCGTTTGCATCCAAGGGCATTGGCCGCCTACCGCCGGGCCGCCGGCCAGGTGCCTGCGGACGCGCCACTGGTCGAGGCGCCCGGTTTCATGGCCCCGCCGAAAGATCGCTGGGGCCTGCCGATGCATTATGTGCCACGTCATAAATCGTTGATGGAGCGTGCTGGGTCACTGGTACACACCACGTTCTCCTTGGCCGGTCTGCGTCCCGCGCGCGACCGTGCTGTCCCCGGAAAGGCTGCCTGAACACATGCTTGATTGGTCCGACGTCGACATTGCCGTGCGCGACGCGGTGCGCGAGTTCGTGGACAAGGAAATCCGGCCGCACCTCGATGAACTCGAGGGCGGCGACATGGAGCCGTACCCCATCATCCGAAAGCTGTTCGCCACCTTCGGAATCGACGTGATGGCCCGCGAGTCGCTGGAGCGGCGGCTGTCCCGCCTGCGCTCCGGTGAAGCGTCGGACGGCAAGCAGCGCGCGTCGGGCGGGATGTTCGGTGGCGGGCCCGACCAGGCCGGCATGGCATGGTGCTGATCAGCGAATTGTGCCGCGTCAGTTCGGGTCTGGTGACCGGCGTGGGCGTCAGCCTGGGCCTGACGGTGCCCACCATCCAGAGCCGCGGCACGCTCGCCCAACAGGAACGCTGGCTGCCCGGCCTGGTGACCTACGAGAAGATCGGCGCCTGGGCCATCACCGAACCCGACTCCGGCTCCGACGCTTTCGGTGGCATGAAGTCCTATGTCGTGCGTGACGGTGACGACTACATCCTCAACGGCCAGAAGACGTTCATCACCAACGGCCCCGACGCCGACGTCGTGGTCGTCTACGCCAAGCTGGACGAGGGCGATGGGGCTGACAAGCGTGACCGCAAGGTGCTGACGTTCGTCCTCGACCGCGGCATGGAAGGCTTCGTACAGTCGAAGCCGTTCCGCAAGATGGGAATTCACTCGTCGCGTACCGGCGAGCTGTTCTTCAACAACGTCCGGCTGGGCCGCGACAGGCTGCTCGGCGAAAGCGAGGAGAACAAGGCCGGCGACGGCCGCGACAGCGCCCGGTCCAGCTTCTCGGCCGAACGCATCGGCGTGGTGTCCATGTCGCTGGGCATCATCGAGGAATGCCTGAGGCTGTGCATCGACTACGCCAAGACCCGCACGCTGTGGGGCAAGGAGATCGGCCAGTTCCAGCTGATCCAGCTCAAGCTGGCCAGTATGGAGGTCGCGCGAATGAACGTGCGCAACATGTTGTTCCGTGTGATCGAGTCCGGCCAGGCCGGTCGCCAGATTCCGCTGGCCGAGGCCTCGGCGATGAAGTGGTACTGCTCGCAGGCCGCCACCGACGTCGCGATGGACGCCATCCAGCTTTTCGGCGGCAACGGCTACATGACCGAGTACCGCGTCGAGCAGCTGGCGCGTGACGCCAAGTCACTGATGATCTACGCCGGCAGCAACGAAGTGCAGATCACCCACGTCGCCAAGGGACTGTTGGCTTAACGGAGCACGGCCACGCCGGCGCACCGAGGGACTCTGGTCCCTTCGCCTTCGTACTTTGGTCTCTGGGCCGCCGGGCGAAGGGTCGGGCATCGTCGAGACACCAGGGGTTCTCGAACCAGGAGTCAGGCGATGAAGGGTGCCTCATGACCATCGGATTGTCCACCGACCTGCAGACGACTTTCGCCGACGCGGTCGCGCGCACCCGGCAGGCTCTGGCTCAACAGGGATTTGGCGTGCTCACCGAAATCGACGTCAAGGCCACCCTGAAGGCGAAGCTCGGCGAGGAGTTCGAGGACTACGTCATCCTGGGCGCCTGCAACCCGGCACTGGCGCACCGCGCCCTGAACGTTGACCGCCAGATCGGGCTCTTGCTGCCGTGCAATGTCGTCGTGCGCGCCGACCCGGCCACAGCCGGTCGCATCCTCATCGAGGCCATCAACCCCCAGATGCTGGTCGACGTCACCGGCGAACCACAGCTCGCCGAACTGGCCGACGATGTCGGCACCAAGCTCCGAGCCGCCATCGAATCCCTCGACAGCAAAGGAGAACCCTCATGAATCGCGAAGTCTGCAAGTTCTTCTCCGGGGCCTTTGCCGCGTTGGCCTACGCGCACGGCGCTTACGCCATCGCGACATCCCGCGGAATCATCAGCGAGCCGGTGTTTCTCGGTAAACGCTGGGGCGTGGGCTACATGTGGACCGAAGCAGCGGTGTATACCGTCGTCAGTGTCGTCCTCGGCTATCGAGGCTGGGGGGCACCCACGGAAGCCTCTACATCCGCTTGACGCGGGCCGGTCACGACTGTGCGCGGGAGCTCTCGTACAGGCAGATCGACGCCGCGGCAGCCACATTGAGGCTCTCGGCACTGCCTCGCATCGGGATATGCACCCGCTGCGACGCCAATGCCGCAACGTCGTCGGGCAGACCGTGCGCTTCGGGGCCGAACAGCCACGCGGTGCGCATCGACAGATCGGCGGAGCGGATGTCCACGGACGCATCGAGCGCGGTGGCCAGCACTTCGATGCCGCTGTCGCGCAGGGCCGAAACCACCGCGGCCGCATCGGGATCCACCACGACCGGCAGGGCGAAGATGCTGCCCGCCGAGGACCGCAGGCACTTGCCGTTGTAGGGATCCACACTGTGCCCGGCGAACACCACGGCGTCGGCGCCCATGGCGTCGGCGATGCGAATCAGCGTGCCGGCGTTACCCGGTTCGGACATGCCGACGGCGACTGCCAGCAGCCGCGGTTCCGCAGCCAGCACGGACTCGAGAGTCGCCTCGGGCAGCGTGCACACCGCGACGAGCCCGACCGGAGTGACGGTCTCGGACAACACCTTTGCGGCCTTCTCGGTGACCACCGACACCGGAGCATCAGCCAGCAGTGCGCCGAACCGGTCCAGCGCGGCTTCCGTCGCAAAGACCTCAGAAACAAGACCGCGCCGAAGCGCTGCCTCGACGAGGTTGGGTCCCTCGGCAAGAAAGCGCCCGGCGCGTTTGCGCCCGACGTGGCGCTGCAGCTTGGCGGCAGCGACCACCCGGGCAGATCGCTCGGTGAGCGCTGAGTCTGTAGTCAGACTCAGGCAGCCTCTCCGGACGGAGCATTGACATCGGCGGGCAGAGCAGCCTTGGCCACCTCGACCAGCGCCGTGAACGCGGCGGGATCGCTGATCGCGATCTCCGACAGGTTCTTGCGGTCCACCTCGACGCCGGCCAGCTTCAGACCCTGGATCAGGCGGTTGTAGGTGACGCCGTTCTCGCGGGCCGCAGCGTTGATACGCGTGATCCACAGCTTGCGGAAGTCACCCTTGCGGGCGCGACGGTCACGGTAGGCGTAGGTCAACGAATGGAGCTGCTGCTCCTTGGCCTTGCGGTAGAGCCGCGAGCGCTGTCCGCGGTAACCCTTCGAGGCCTTCAGTACTGTGCGCCGCTTCTTCTGAGCGTTCAGTGCGCGCTTCACGCGTGCCATGAGATGTTCCTTATCCTTCGGTGTTCTTCGGGAGCGGGCGGTACTAGCCGGCCAGCATCTTGGCGACACGCGCGGTGTCGTTGGCAGCAACCACGGCGCGACCGTCGAGGCGACGGGTGCGCTTGGTGGCCTTGTGCTCCATCAGGTGGCGGCGGTTGGCCTTCTGGCGCACGATCTTGCCGGTTCCGGTCTTGCGGAACCGCTTCGATGCGCCACTGTGGGTCTTGGCCTTGGGCATGTGTCCTCAGTTTCTTTCCATGCGGTCACTCGCGGCGGCTGGGGGCCGCTGCGGGCGATCGCGACTGCTGTTACGCGGTTGCGTCAGATTCGGGTGCCGCGGGCGCCGGCCGTCCGGCCGGTGCGTCGGCGTCGTGCGCTGCCTTGGCGCGAGTCTTCGCGCCGCGGTGCGGTGCCAGCACCATCGTCATGTTGCGGCCGTCCTGCTTGGCGGACGTCTCGATGAAGCCGTATTCGGCGACGTCGGCGCCCAGCCGCTGCAGGAGTCGGTAGCCCAGTTCGGGCCGCGACTGCTCACGTCCGCGGAACATGATGGTCACCTTGACCTTCGACCCTGCTTCGAGGAAGCGGACGACGTGACCCTTCTTGGTCTCGTAGTCGTGGTCGTCGATCTTGGGTCGCAGCTTCTGTTCCTTGACGACGGTCTGCTGCTGGTTCTTGCGAGACTCGCGCTCCTTGAGAGCCGTCTCATATTTGAACTTGCCGTAGTCCATGATCTTGCAGACCGGCGGCTTGGCGCCTGGCGCAACTTCGACAAGGTCGAGATCGGCGTCAGCGGCGACGCGGAGAGCATCTTCGATGCGCACGATGCCTACCTGCTCGCCATTCGGTCCGATCAACCGAACTTCAGGTACTCGAATGCGCTCGTTGACGCGTGTCTCAGTGCTGATGGGGCCTCCCGGGTTGTTCCATTACTTGTTCAGTAGAGGTCACACCCGGCTCAGCCATCTGTTCGTACGAACAGAAAAGCCCTGCATATAGCAGGGCCCATTGCCGACCGATCACGGCTCACGCCGCCTGCGCACAACGCAGAACAGGCACAATGTGCCTGTGACCGGACCGTCAAGCCGCAAGGCCGACGGTGGGAGTGGGACTCCACTTGCTGTCCTGACGTAAGCCAGGACGGTCGCGCATGACACTCTAGCAGTCATGACCGACCCGAACATAACCAGCGACCCCACCACACACTCAGGGACTGCGGCTGATGAAGCCCAGGTGCGGGAGCTGGCCGAGATCCCTGCGGTCGAGGTGATCACCCGCGCCGCCGTCATGCTGATGAGTGCCGCCGCCGAAAAGCTCGGGCTGGCCGACGCGGATCCCGACGAGAGCCCGCACCGCGACCTCGACGAGGCCCGTCGCCTCATCACCGCGCTGGCCGGTTTGGTGCAGGCCTCGGCGGAGTATCTGGGACTGCATGCCGGCCCGGTCCGGGACGCCCTCAAGAGCCTGCAACTGGCCTTCCGCGAGGCGAGCGTCGCGCCGGACGAGCCCGGCCAGGGTCCGGGCGAGAAGTACACGGGCCCGGTCTGGTAGCCCGGGGCCCTGCAGACACTTCCAGGTTTCACCGAATATTGTCCGAACTTATGACGTTGACGCCGAGCAGACCGCAGCAGCGCCCGACGACATTGGGGTGGGTTCCGGCCGCGGCCGGCTGGGCCGTCGGTGTCGTCGCGACGCTGTCGCTGTTCGCCAGCCTGTCGCCGCTGATCCGGTGGATCATCCGCATCCCGCGCGAGTTCGTCAACGACTACCTGTTCAACTTCCCGGACACCAGCTTCGCGTGGTCGTTCGTGCTGGTCCTGCTGGCCGCGGCGTTGGCCGCGCGCAAGCGGATCGCCTGGTGGATCCTGCTGGTCTACATGGTCGGCGCCATCGGCTGGAACGTCTACGGACTGCTGTCCGGCAACCGCCCGGTCGTCGACCTGACCGTCATGGAGGACCTCGGCGAGGCACTGGGTCTGGCGTTCCACATCGGCGTCATCGTCGTGCTGCTGCTGTCGCGGAATCAGTTCTGGGCCAAGGTCCGCCGCGGGGCACTGCTGAAAGCGGCCCTGACGCTCGCGGCCGGCATGGCCGTCGGCATCCTGCTGGCCTGGGGCTTGTTGGAGATGTTCCCCGGCCGTCCCCCGCTGGACCCGGACTACCGGTTGGCCTACGCGGTGAACCGGGTCAGCGGCTTCGCCGCGGTGGGCAAAGAAGCGTTCGAGGGCGGCCACCCGCACGCGTTCCTCAACGCGCTGTTCGGTCTGTTCGGAGCCGTGGCGCTGATCGTGGCTGCGATCGTGCTGTTCCAGTCCCAGCGCGCCGAGAACGCCCTCACCGGTGAGGACGAGTCCGCCATCCGCGGGCTGCTGGAGCTGTGGGGCAAGACCGACTCGCTGGGCTACTTCGCCACCCGCCGCGACAAGGCGGTGGTCTTCGCGCCCAACGGCCGCGCGGCCATCACCTACCGCGTCGAGGTCGGCGTCTGCCTGGCCAGCGGTGATCCTGTCGGCGACCCACGGGCCTGGTCGGCAGCCATCGACGCCTGGCTGGCCCTGTGCCAGACCTACGGTTGGGCACCGGGAGTCATGGGCGCCAGTTCGGCCGGCGCCGAGGCCTATCGACAAGGCGGCCTGAATGCGTTGCAACTGGGCGACGAGGCCATCCTGCATCCCGACCAGTTCAAGCTGTCCGGGCCCGAGATGCGCGCCGTGCGGCAAGCCGTCACCCGCGCCCGCCGGGCCGGGCTGACGGTTCGGATGCGCCGGCACCGCGACATCGCGGCCGACGAGATGGCCCAGGTGATCAAGCATGCCGACGCATGGCGCGACACGGAGACCGAACGCGGCTTCTCGATGGCGCTGGGACGACTCGGGGACGCCGCCGACGGGGACTGCCTGCTGGTGGAAGCCGTGCAGGGCGACGGCGGCGAGAACGCAGCCGTCGTGGCGATGCTCTCCTTGGTGCCGTGGGGCACCAACGGGGTGTCGCTGGACCTGATGCGGCGCTCCCCCGCCTCGCCCAACGGCACCATCGAACTGATGGTCAGCGAGCTGTGCCAGCGCGCGGAAGAGATTGGCGTCACCCGGATTTCGCTGAACTTCGCAATGTTCCGGTCGGCATTCGAGCAGGGGTCGCAGCTCGGTGCGGGCCCGATTCTGCGGCTGTGGCGCGCACTGCTGATCTTCTTCTCCCGCTGGTGGCAGCTGGAGACGCTGTACCGCTCGAACATGAAGTACCTGCCCGAATGGGTGCCCCGCTATGCCTGCTACGAGGATGCGCGCCTGATCCCGCGCGTCGGCGTGGCGTCGGTAATCGCGGAGGGCTTCCTGGTGCTGCCGTTCTCCCGGCGCGACGAACAACCCCATACCGGCCACCACACCGCGGCCCCCAAGAATCTGATCGAGTCGGGCCGGTTGCATGCCGACGGCAGCGCTCCCGATGTCGCCGATCTGGCGGCGGGGGCGTCCGAGACCACCGAGGCGCGCCGCCTGCCCGATCAGGTGCGGGTCCGGATGGCGAAGCTACGGGCGTTGCAGGCGGACGGCATTGACGCCTACCCCGTCGGCCAGGCACCCAGTCACACGATCGCCGAAGCACTGGAGGCCGGCGCCGACACCGCGGTCTGCATCGCCGGACGGGTGTTGCGGCTGCGTGACTATGGCGGCGTGCTGTTCGCCCAACTGCGCGACTGGTCCGGCGAAGTCCAACTGCTGCTGGACAATTCGCTGCTCACCGAGGGCACCGTCACTGATTTCACCGCAGCGATCGACCTGGGTGACCTGATCGAGGTTTCCGGCGTCATGGGCGCCAGCCGCAACGGCACGGTGTCGGTCCTGACACACAACTGGCGCTTGATCGGCAAGTGCCTGCGCCCGCTGCCCGACAAGTGGAAGGGCCTGACCGACCCCGAGGCCCGGGTCCGCACGCGCTACCTGGATCTGGCGATCAACACCGAGTCGCGGGAGCTGATCACCGCACGCAGCCGGGTGCTGCACTCCATCCGGGAAACGTTGGTGGGCAAGGGCTTCCTGGAGGTCGAGACCCCGATTCTGCAGCAGATCCACGGCGGGGCGAACGCCCGGCCGTTCGAGACCCACATCAACGCCTACGACCTCGACCTGTATTTGCGCATCGCACCCGAGCTGTACCTCAAGCGGCTGTGCGTGGGCGGCGTCGAGCGCGTCTTCGAGCTGGGCCGCGCCTTCCGCAACGAGGGTGTGGACTTCAGCCACAACCCCGAATTCACCCTGCTCGAGGCCTACCAGGCACACGCCGACTACAACGTCTGGATCGACGGCTGCCGCGAGATCATCCAGAACGCCGCCGCGGCGGCCAACGGCGCCCAGGTCGTCATGCGGCCGGGTCCCGACGGGGGCCTGACACCCGTCGACATCTCGGGGGTGTGGCCCGTCAAGACGGTGCACGACGCGGTGTCCGAGGCACTGGGCGAGCACGTCACTGCGGAGACCGACGTGGCGACGCTGCGCAAGCTGTGCGACGCCGCGACGATCCCCTATCGGACCCACTGGGATGCCGGGGCCATCGTGCTGGAGCTGTACGAGCACCTGGTCGAAGACCGCACCGAGGCACCAACGTTCTACAAGGACTTCCCCACTTCGGTGTCGCCGCTGACCCGGCCGCACCGCAGCGTCCCGGGCGTTGCCGAACGCTGGGACCTGGTGGCCTGGGGTGTCGAACTCGGCACCGCCTACAGCGAGCTGACCGATCCGGTGGAACAGCGCCGGCGCCTCGAGGAACAGTCTCTGCTGGCCTCCGGCGGCGATCACGAGGCCATGGAGCTCGACGAGGACTTCCTGCAGGCCATGGAGTACGCCATGCCGCCGACGGGCGGAATGGGTATGGGCGTCGACCGCGTGGTCATGCTGATCACCGGTCGCAGCATCCGCGAGACGCTCCCATTCCCCCTCGCGAAGCCCAGGTAGCACACAGGCACCTCCCAGCTTTCCGCGTCACGCTGGCATGGTGACGTCCGAGGCAGCGACCGCCGGCCTTTATGGCGAGCAACACATTTCGTTGACGCACGGCTGGCTGCCCCTCACCGTCCAGGCCGTCGCCGTGGCGGTCCTGATCCTCGCGGTCGGCTGGCGCAACCGCCGGTGGCGCACCGTTTGGCTGCCCGTAGCCGCCGGTGCCGGGGTGCTGTTGACCGCCACCGCACGCTGGGTCGTCGCGACGCAGGGCTGGTCCGACGATCCCGCGCCGACGCGGCTGTGGGTGTGGACGGCAGTGACCGGCACCGCAGCGGTACTGGTGATCGTCGGATGGCGTGCCACCCGCTGGTGGCGCCGCGGGCTCGCCGTCGTGTCAGTGCCGCTGTGCGTGCTGTGCACGGCACTGACGCTGAACACCTGGGTCGGGTACTTCCCCAATCTCGATACCGCGTGGGAGCAGGCCCGGTCGGCGCCGGTGCCGGGCCAGACGCGACCCGAGACCGTCGTCGCGATGCAGAAGGCACGACAGATACCCAGCAGGGGCAGCGTCGTCGAGGTCCAAACAGGCTCGGCGGCATCAGGATTCACACACCGCGACGAGTACGTTTACCTGCCGCCCGCGTGGTTCGCCAGCAACCCCCCGCCCCGGCTACCGATGCTGATGATGATCGGCGGCGAGTTCAACACGCCCGCTGACTGGCTGCGGGCCGGCAACGCGATCAAGACGGTCGACGACTTCGCCACCGCACATCAGGGCAACGCCCCGGTGCTGGTGTTCGTCGATCCCGGCGGTTCGTTCAACAACGACACCGAGTGCGTCAACGGCCCCCGCGGCAACTCCGCCGACCACCTGATCAAGGACGTGCTGCCCTTCATGACCGCCAACTACGGCGTGAGTGCCGACCGTCGCAACCGCGGCATCGTCGGCTGGTCGATGGGCGGCACCTGCGCGGTGGACCTGACCGTGATGCATCCGGACCTGTTCAGCGCATTCCAGGACATCGCCGGGGACATCGCGCCCAACGCGGGCGACCGGCGGCAGACGGTGCAGCGACTATTCGGTGGCAGCACCGCCACGTACGCCGACTGGGACCCGATGACGGTGATGTCCCGCCGTACCTACAACGACATCGCGGCCTGGTACGACATCAGCGGGCCCGAGCTCTCCCGCGGGTCGCTGCCCGCGCAGACCGTGGCGGCACATTCGCTGTGCGGCGCCGGCAGCACCCGTGGCATCCGGTGCGCAGTCGTCGAGCGACCGGGCAAGCACGACTGGCCTTTTGCCGCGCAGGCATTCGCCGCGGGGCTGCCGTGGCTGGCCGGGGAGGTCGGAACGCCGGGTGTGCCCCGGCTGCCATTGCCCGGTGCGACAGCGCCGCCCGTTCCGGTTCAGGCCGCGCGCCGGTGACGGCCTAGTAATCGGCTTCAGCAGCCAGAATCTCGGCAAGGAAGGCATCGGGGCCGGGCGCCGCGAGCCGGGCCCGCACGTAGCGCCGGACCCGGTCCCGAACTGACTCCGTCTCGCTGTTCTGCGCACCGACGGTCACCGTGGTATCGGTCCAATCATGGCCCCACGCTTGGGTTTCGGTGACCGACAACGGCAAAGTGGCATTGCCGTCGACGTCGAGCGTGCCGCCACCGGTGATCGCCCCCGAGTCCAGGCGTACCGGTATCCCGTCGGCTGGACCCATTGTGGCGACGCGGATATCGGCGACGACGGCACCGTCGCGCGCCTGCACGGACCAGTCGATGGTGTGCTCGGCGGCGTCGAACATCCGCGCCGGCACCGCGGTCCATGAGACCGATGCGACGCCGCCCGCGATGGCGCCGGTGTCCCCCGCACCGGGTTGCCCGGCGGCGAGCGCATAGTCATCCCGCCGCGACTGTGCCCGCGCCCCAAGGACTTCCGACCAGTCCCCCAGCCCGGTGTCGTCGGCGAGGCCGATACAGCTGTTGACCAGGCCGAGCACCCGCGAATCACCGGAGGCCGCGAGACGCGTCAACGCCTCTCGGTGCGGGGTCAGCAGTCCGGTGATATCCGAGTCCAGCGTGTCCTGGCTGAAGTAGTCCTCCAACGCCGCCGTCGCCAGGGCGACCTCGGCGTCGAGCACCGCGGCGTCGAGCGGGGTGATGCCGTCGCGCGCACTGGCGGGCCACCATCGCCGCAGCCAGTGCCCGACGGCCAGACGCCGGAGTGCGGCAAGGGGTTCGGGCCGCGGCAGCACGTCGGCGAGGTCGACACTGCCGGCTGTCGCGGCTGTTTCCGCGGCGGCGGCCACCGCCACGTGCCCGGCCTCCCCGACCAGCCGCCACAACCAGTCGGCCGCAGGCAGGTCCGTGAACGTGATCCGGACTGCCTGCGCCGCGTCGTGGATCGTCCATGCGAGGACGGCGCCGCTGACTTCGAGCACCGCCACCTCCGGTGGTGCCTCGACCTCGGAGCCCAAGGCCCACAACCCGGAATCGACAGTCAGTTTCATCCTGTCGCCTCCAATTCGAGCATCGCCTTGATGCGCTGGCGGTGATCGAGGCTGACCGATCTGGCGACCCCGTCCAAGAGGCCACGCACCTCGCCGGCATCACCGCAGGATTCTTGCCAGACGTCGCGGCCGTGCAGCCGGGCCCACAGCCGGGCGACGTAGGGACGGACGAACGCCGCGAGGTCGTCCACGACGTGCTGCTGTCGTGGGTGGACGGGGCCGCCCCCGGTCAGGTATCGGCGGGCGTGCAGCACATACGCTTCCTTGCGGAGCCGGGCCTGGATTTGTCCTGCCAGGTGGTAGCGCGACCGGTGGTGCACCTCCAGTGGCGCCAGGTCCATCCCGATCTCGATGCCGGCGACCAGCGTGGCCTGATTGTCCTCGGCCAGCAGGCCCCACGGGGAGGCCGCGCGGTCCGCCTCTTCGGCGCACAGGGTCGGCAGGTCGGGCAGCTCGTCGCGGTCGAGAGCGCGGCGCAGCGTCGCCCGGACCCGGTCGACGACGCTGCGATCGAGTGGGCGTTCGGCGGTGCGGGAACCGGCGACCGTCGGCTTCGACTGTGGTGCCGCAGCGGACAATCCGATCTGGTCGACCGTCCACGGCACGGCGGCCGAGGCGTCGCGCATCCTGGCGCCGAAGTTGTACGGCGTGCTGTCGCCGATCAATGCGGTCCAGACGCGCTGCCGTGCGGCATCGGCGTTGTGTCCGCCCGACGGACCGAGCACCGTCGTCAACCCGGCGAGAAAAGGCGCGGCGGGCTCGCCTCCCGCCCGGACGTCACTCCAGCAGGCGTCGAGTTGGCGCGACAGCGTCTCCAACACTGCGGGATCGGCGAGATACTCGTGCAGCCGCTCCACCGCGGTGCGGTCTCGGTCGCCGTGCACGTCGCGCAGCGCTTCTGCCACGACGTGTGAATCATCCTGTCCCGGTTCGCCTCTGGTGGCAGCCAGCTCGAAACACACCGGGAAATAGAGTTCTTGGGCGTTGCCGGTGGTGATTCGCTCGCGCCGGCGCTGCGCCTTGAGTAGCGCGAACCACATTGCCGCAGCGCGCAACTGAGCCGAATGGTCGATGATCACCCCGCGCATCTCGTCCGCGATATCGGCGGCGACCACGGGTGCCGAATATTCGGGATGCACCCGGAGCCGGAGCACCAGCGGGTCGATGATCCGCTTCACCGCGCGGCTCAGCGGACCGCCGTCGGGACTGCTGAGCAACTCGAGCCCGGGCCCGATCTCGCGCCACGCGGCGTCGATGACGGCGCGACGCGGCTGCGGCCCGCTGGTCATCGGCTCAGGATAGGCGGTCGGCGGCATGGTCAGCGCGCGCCGTCGACGGTGAACGTCATCAGGGCCGCCCAGTAGACGGGGCTGAGCGCCGCGTCGCCGGTTCGCCAACGGTGCAAGCAGTCTCGCTGCCAGCGGTTCACGGCACGGGCCGGCGTCGTCGCCTCGTGTGCCGTATCGACGGCGATGATCACCTCGGACATCGGATCCGAGTCCCCGGATGTGGCAGTGCGGTACCCGGCCGTCGTCGGCAGGGACCACAGGGTCGCGGTAACCACCTGCGCGCCACCGAGAATCATCGCCGCCACCAGTCCGGTGGCTTCGTCGAACCGGTAGTCGGCGGCCGATGCGCATGCCAACAACGCGACCCGGGGCGGGACTGCCAATCCCATCACCATGATGTCGGCAGCGGTCAGCGGCTCGGACTCGGCGATATGCAGTGCGGCCTGGTCGGCCGAGCCATCACGGTCGGGGGCCGCGCTGGCGTGGCCGACGTACACCAGCCGCGCCGGCTGCTGAGCCAGCTGATCGGCCAGCCAGTGCCGGTCGGCGTCAGCGCGCCGGAAGAGTTCCACCGGTGCCGCGACGGCCGGCAGTGCGGGGCGCCCCGCGAAGTGCCGGGCCAGCACGGTGTCCGGCGAGGGTCTCCCCAGCACCGAGCCGAGTGCCGAATCCGGCCGCTGGCCCGGCACCTTCGGGTCCAGCAGCAGAAGTGGCGGCCCGGCCGGATTCGCTTGGCGACGGGGCGCATTCGCGATGTTCGGCGGTGCCGCGAGCAGAAGGTCGGCCAGTTCGATCAGGCGCCGGTCGTCGTTGCCGGTGGGCTGGGCGAGCAGGCCCCACGGCACGCGGCTCAGGCGGGCGCTCGGTGACACGAACAGCACCGGCGGCTCCGGCTCGTCCGTGTACCGCCGTACCAAGTCCCAGGCCTCATCGGGTAGCAGTGCACCCAGAAGCCGGGCGAGTTCGCGCTCCCGCCCGACGGTCGCGAACGGGCCGGTGGCGAGAGACCGGACCAGCGCCGCGGAAATGTGTTCACCGTCAAGCGGATCCGGCAACGCCTCGGCCAGCGCCGAGGTCACCGCGAGGAGAACATCCTCTGCCACCGTCCAGGTGACCAGCCGCCCGGGCGAGCCGACCACTCGTAGGCTGACGTACGTCGCGATCCCGATATCGGCGAAGCGCAGGACCAACGTCGTTGTGGTGGTGTCGGTTACGGACATGTCGACCACGCGTCCTGATCCGCGGTGACGGCGCGGCCGTACCGGGCCTCGGCCAGTTCACGGTAGCGCGCCAGCACCGGCGCACCGTCCGGTTCCATCTGCAGCGGCGGCAGCGGCCCGAGGCGGATCAGGCCGGCAGCGCCGACTGCGACCGGTCCGGAGGCGACCGAGGCCAGCTGCTCGACATCGATTACCGGCGTCGCCGCCGTGGTGGCCCGGGCCCATTCCCTCGTCGCGTCCTTCGCAGCGCTGACGCTGAACGCGCCGCGGGCGCTGTGATATTCGATCAGTTCGCCGACCAGGACCGGATTCTGCGATTCCCACGCGACCGCGAACGCTCCGGCGAGCAGCGGCGCGGCGACCCCGGTGGCCCAGCGTGCGCGGGCCTCGGCATCGGTGATCGAGTAGCGCACCGAGTCGACGGCAAGGGCCGCAGGCAACTTCAGGTCGGCGGCGCTGGCCAGTTTGGCCATGCCGGCCCGGTATTCGTCGGTGTCCGGTTCAGCGGACCACGTGCCGAGTGCACCGCGGTAGCGCGCTTCGGCCTGTGCCCACGTGTCGGTGGGATCCCCCGCGGCATCGAAGCCGAGGTCCGCGAGTCCCTCTGCGCGCCAGACCGTACCCAGCTGGTCGTCCAACCGGGCGTACTGCAGCCAGCTGCTGCGCGGCGAGGAATCCAGGCAGGCGCGGGCCTGACCGACGAGCGCCCGCGCCTCGTCATATTGGCCACGAAAGATGGCAATCCAGCTGCGCTGCAGCAGGATGCGGTGCACGTGCAGCGGCTTGCCGAGTTCTCGCCAGTGCCGCTCGGCATGGCCCCAGCATTCCTCGGCGGCCTGCAGCGCACCGACCGCCAGCCGGGTCAGCCCGAAGTACAGCCAGCATCGGGATACCTCGTGGGCCCGCGCCTGCCGTGCGATCTCGGGATACGCAGCGGTGACGAGTGCCTCTGTGGACTGTTGGTCACCGGCCAGCCAACTCACCGCCGCCCGCTCCAATTGTGCTCGGGCCGTGGCCAATTCCCAGCCTCGCGCCTGTGCCCGCGCCTCGGCCCGGCGCAGCCACGGCAGCGCCTCGTCGACCTTGCCGGTTTCGATACAGAATCGCGCGTAGCCCAGCGCACCGGTCACCCACAGGTACTCACGCTGGGGCTCGTCGGCCGGTGTTGCGAGCGTGGCCAGCACCTGATCCCACAACGGCACCGAATGGACGTGCAGGTCGTCGTCGCAGAGCGCGAGCGCGCACAGAATGCGGGCGTGGCTGAGGAGGTAGGTGTGTTCGTCCTCAAGATCGACGTACGGGGACCGGTTGTCCAGCGCGGTCAGGGACTGCGCCGCGCCCTCGTGGTCGCCGATGGCGGCGGCCAGGCCGGTCCGCAGAAACGTGGCCCGGCGGCGATAGCGGCTGAGCATGTGATCCGCGTCCTCGGGGGTCATGGTCATCTGCGCGACGATCTCGGCCGGTGCGCGGCCGGCCAGGATCGACGCGTAGATGTCGAGGCAGTCATCGATCCGCCGGATGCATTCGCGCACGCCGTCCAGAGCGCTGCGGATCAGATAGATCTCGCCGAGCTGGGCGCAGACCTCGAGCATGTGATCATCGCGGTCGGCGGCTTCGATGGCTGGCATCAGTGACAGCAGCAGTTCTTTGGCTGTCACCTCGTCGGCGGCGAACATCAGCGCGCGGGCGCGAGCGAGTTCGCCGGTGATCGACACGGCCGCATCATAAGGCCGGCGAGCGAAGTGACGGGGCGACGAGCAGCGGGTGCATCCGATTGCTTCAATACACCCGCCGCCCGGCCAGCCTTGGGCATGTCAGCCGCAGGACACCTTGATCTCGAAGTTCTTCGAGATCATCCCGGCCATCGGGTTCTTCATGTCAGCACCCGCGGCCTGCCCGGTGATGGTGTACGTGCTGCCGTCGACCTTGACGTCAGCCGACCCGGTCTTCATGCCGCCCATCTCCGACACCGCAAGAGCGTTGCCGTCGACCACCAGGCCCAGGGACTGCACCTTGGGCGGTGCCGCGTCGGTCATCACGACGCCGAGGCCCTGCGCGCCACCACCGATCGGGGCGCTGGCGATGTTGATGGTGCCGCCCTGCTTCACACAGGTCACCGACTTCAGGTCCAGGCCGGCCAGGTCCTGGCCCTCCACCTTCACCACGGTGTTGCCGCCGCCCGTCACCGAACCCGGGCCGGACGCCTTCGGACCGTCCCCCTTGTCGGTAGAGCAGCCGATCAAGGTGGCGCCCACGGCCAGCATGCCGATACCAGCGGCCAGAGTGCGATTGATGTTCATGTCAGAGGGTTTCCCTTCCTTGTACGCCGCCCCGGTGGCGTCGTCGTGCCGTAAGTACACGCAGACGTCGCGGCTACCGATCCCAACTTTGCAGCGCGGTACCGTGAAGCCATGGCCGACGAAACCGCCGCCGAGCAGCCATCGAGCGACCCGAACCAGCCGATCGACGCCGAGATCGTGCCGGTGGATTCGGCACCCGTCGCCGTCCCGCCGACCGCTCCGACAGATCCCGGCTACACCCCCGACGGAGTTCCTACGTTCGAGTCGGTACGGGAGAAGATCGAGCACCGGTACGGCACGGCGATCGGCTCGGCCGAGCTGGCCGCGGAGACACCAGAGGGCCGGGCGGTCGAGGAACAGTACGAGGCCCGGCAGAAGGCCGCAGCGGAACGGCTCGAGCAGATTCGTCGCTCGATGCACGACAGCTGACTTGCGCACCTTCAGCATCGCCGAGCGGCGTAACCGCTTGGCGCAACGGCACTTCCTCAACGGTGAGGCGTCGAGCCTGGACGAAGTGACCCGGTCCCTCGTCGGGCTGCACGGCACCGACCCCGCCACGCCGTACCTGTCACTGTGGGCGCGGCTGCCCGGTTTCACCGTCACGGATCTGGACAGCGCCCTCTACCGCGACCGCAGTCTGGTCAAACACATGGCCATGCGCCGGACGCTGTGGGTCGTGCACACGGCGGACCTGCCCGCGGTGCAGGCCGCGGCCAGCGATCGGGTGGCGGCCACCGAGCGCAAACGGCTGATCGGGGACGTCGAGAAATCGGGTATCGCGGCCGATGGCGAGGTCTGGCTGGAGCGCGCGTCCGCCGCGGTCCGCGGGCACTTGGAAGCGGGTTTGGTGGCCGGCACCGCTGCGCTGCGAGCTGCCTTGCCCGAGCTGGCGGGCAGCCGAGATCCGGCGCCCGGGAAAACCTGGGGCGGAAGTACGCCCATTGCGCCGCGGGTCATGACCGTGCTGTCCGCACAGGGCCATGTACTGCGCGGCCCCAACGACGGCATGTGGACGACGGCGCGCCCGCTGTGGAGCGCGGCGGCGCACTGGTTACCTGAACCGGCCGCTGCCCTGGACCCTGACGCCGCCCGCGCCGTCCTGTTGCGCACCTGGCTGCGCACCTTCGGCCCCGCCACTGCCACCGACATCAAGTGGTGGTTCGGTCACACCCTGACGTGGGCCCGTGAGGGGTTGCGCTCGATCGAGGCCGCCGAAGTCGCGCTGGAAGGGTCCGACGACACCGGGTTCGTCCTGCCGGACGATCTCGACGCCACTCCCCCGGTTTCCCCCTGGGGTGCACTGCTGCCCGGCCTCGACCCGACCGTCATGGGCTGGCAGGCCCGATCCTGGTACCTCGGCCCACACGCCGGGCAGCTGTTCGACCGCTCCGGCAACGCCGGGCCCACGATCTGGTGGGACGGCCGCCTCGTCGGCGCCTGGGGTCAGGACGTCGACGGTCGGGTGCAGCTGGAGTACGTAGAGGACGTCGGCGCGTCAGCGCGGAAGGCGCTGCAGCGCAAGGCCTCCGAGCTGACGGACTGGCTCGATGGGGTACGGGTCAAGCCGCGGTTTCCCTCGCCACTCGCACAGGTTCTGTCACGAGAAGCGCCTGATAGGAACGCGCGCTAGAGAATCGCGTCGGCCAGGCGGTCCAGCTGTTCGACGGCCGCGCCGGTCGGATGGAACAGCAGCCGGTCGAAACCGAGTTCGCGATACCGGCGCACCGTTTGGCGGGCGTCCTCCGCGGAACAGACCATGTCGTCGACGTTCACCTGCGCGTACTCCGGAGCGAAGCCGTAGTAGCGAGCCAGGTGATCCCGCCCCGCCGCGACGGCATCAGCCGGCCCGAGGCCGAAGTTCACCGATGCCTGCAGGTACGGGCGGCCGGTTCGCTCCGCGGCCTGCCAGCCGGCGCGGATCTGCTCGGCCAGTTCTGACTGGGCGTCGTAATGGCGCACAGCACCGGCTGCCCACCCGTCGCCGACGGTGATGACCCGCCGCACCGTGGCCGCCGACCGTCCGCCGAACAGCAGCGGAATACTTACGGGCGCAGGGCATAACGCAGCGCCCTCGGCGACCGGATCGCCGGCCCACAGCCGACGCATCCGCTCGACCTGCTCGTCAAGAATCCGGCCACGCCCTGCGAAATCCGAGCCGGCACTGGCGTAGTCGGCAGGCCGATTGCCGACGCCGAGGCCGACGACCAGCCGGCCACCGCACATCTGATCCACGCCGGCGAGCTGTTTGGCGAGCGGAACAACCGGATACAACGGCGCCAGAAGAACATTGGTCACCAATGTCAGTCCTTCGGTCGCACCGGCGGCCGCCGCGAGGGTGGTCAGCGGGTCGATTCCCGGGTACAGCATCCTGTCGATCGCGGTGACCGATTCGAACCCGCGCTGTTCGGCGCGGCGGGCCCAACCGATCACGGTCGCACCGGAGACCCCGGCGATGTGGTTTGGCAGACCGATTCCCAGTTCCATCATGCATCCTTCGGTTGACGTCACCTGACCGGACTCCAGCTTCGACAACACGACGAAATTCGACAACAAATTTGGGTCTGAGCGTCAAAAACAGGCATCTGACGCCGCTACTCGGTAGATTTTCCTCACTATGGAGGCAGTAGACCGTCATATTCTGCACGCATTGCAAGTGGCACCGCGAGCATCCTTTCGGCACATCGCCGAAGTCATCGGCGTCGGTGAGCAGACCGTGGCGCGCCGCTACCGAGCCCTGCGACGCGACGGAGTGCTCCGTGTAGTCGGCGTGGTGAACCCGCGGGTCTACGGCGAATGCCAGTGGATAGTCCGCGTCCGCGCCAAGCCCGCTGATCTCCCTCGGCTCGCCGAGGCGCTGGTCCGCCGGCCAGACGTCACGCACGTCAACGCGTTGTCGGGTGGCACCGAACTGGTCTGCGTTGCCCGCGCCCCGATCGGTGATGCCGGCGACGGACTGCTACAGCGACTGCCGCGTACATCGGCGGTCCTCGACATGCGAATCGAATTGGTACTCAACGTGTTCGGCTCAGTAGCCGGAGGGCACTGGACCGGCTACGGGCATGCGTTGGCCCCCGACCAGATCGCCAGGCTGCGACCACTCGAACCTGCCCGCCCAGAGCAGCCGGCCGCGCCAACGGCCGATGACCGACCACTGCTGGACGCACTTGCCGACGACGGTCGAATCGCCGACAGTGCACTGGCGGCACTCACCGGCTGGTCACCGGCCCGGGTCAAACGCCGCCTGGCCGCGCTGGTGGCGTCCGACACCCTGGCCTACGACCTCGACGTGTTGCCGGAGCGCCTGGGATTCACGCTGAACGCGATGATCTGGATTTCCACGATGCCGCGACACCTCGCGTCGGTGGCCGAACGGATCACGTGCCATGACGAGATCGCCTCGGTCGCCGCAGTCAGCGGCCCCGCCAACCTGATGGCCGTGGTGATCTGCCGCGACGAACGACATCTCTACCGCTATCTCGCCGAGCAGTTGGCCACGGTCGATCACATCCAGGCGTTCGACGTCAGCATTCGCGGCGGCCGCCTCAAGCAGGTCGGCTCACTGATCTCACACGGCCGGTTGATCGGCACCGGCTAGAGCGCCGCCTTGCGGCGTCGCTTCGCGGGCGCGGCAGGCAGCACGGGAGTCGGCAACAACTCGGCCAAAAACTGCCCGGTGTAGCTGTCGGGGTCGGCCGCGACGTCCTCCGGTGTGCCGGACACCACGACCGTGCCGCCACCGGCGCCGCCTTCCGGTCCCATGTCCACGATCCAGTCCGACGTCTTGATCACGTCGAGGTTGTGCTCGATGACGATGACCGTGTTGCCCTTGTCGACCAGACCGTTGATCACCTTGAGCAGCTTGCGGATGTCCTCGAAATGCAGGCCCGTGGTCGGCTCGTCGAGGATGTACACGGTGCGCCCGGTGGACCGCTTCTGCAGTTCGGCGGCGAGCTTGACGCGCTGCGCCTCACCGCCGGACAGCGTCGGCGCGGGCTGGCCCAGCCGGACGTAGCCCAGACCGACGTCGACGAGCGTCTTGAGGTACCGGTGGATCGAGCTGATGGGCTCGAAGAACTCGGTGGCCTCCTCGATGGGCATGTCGAGGACCTCCGAGATGGTCTTGCCCTTGTAGTGCACCTCCAGGGTCTCCCGGTTGTAGCGGGCGCCCTGGCACACCTCGCACGGCACGTACACATCCGGCAGGAAGTTCATCTCGATCTTGATGGTGCCGTCACCCGAACATGCCTCGCAGCGGCCACCTTTCACGTTGAACGAGAACCGGCCCGGCTGGTAGCCGCGGACCTTGGCCTCGGTCGTCGCCGCGAACAGGGTGCGGATCTTGTCGAACACGCCGGTGTAGGTCGCGGGGTTGGACCGCGGGGTGCGACCGATCGGTGACTGGTCGACGCGCACCAGCTTGTCCAGCTGGTCGAGCCCGTTGATCCGGGTGTGCCGGCCCGGCACCTGCCGGGCGCCGTTGAGCTTGTTGGCCATGACGGTCGCGAGGATGTCGTTGACCAACGTCGACTTGCCCGAACCCGAGACACCGGTGACCGACGTCAGCACACCCAACGGGAACGCCACGTCGACCTCTTTGAGGTTGTGCTCACGCGCGCCGACCACCGTGATCTGCCGCTTACGGTCGACGGGCCGGCGGATGGCCGGCACCTCGATCTGCTCGCGGCCCGAAAGGTAGGCACCGGTAAGCGATCTGGTGTTCTTCAGCAGCTCCTTGTAGGTGCCGCTGTGCACGATCTGGCCACCGTGCTCGCCGGCCGCCGGACCGATGTCGACGACCCAGTCGGCGTGCGCGATGGTGTCGAGGTCGTGCTCGACCACGATCAGCGTGTTGCCGAGGTCGCGCAGCCGGACCAGGGTGTCGATGAGGCGGCGGTTGTCCCGCTGGTGCAAACCGATGGACGGCTCGTCGAGCACGTAGAGCACACCGACCAGACCCGAACCGATCTGGGTGGCGAGCCGAATACGTTGCGCCTCACCACCGGACAGTGTGCCCGCGGCCCGAGACAGCGTCAGGTAGTCGAGACCGACGTCGAGCAGGAAGCCCAGCCGTGATTGAACCTCTTTGAGCACCTGGCCGGCGATGGCCTGCTCGCGCGAGCCGAGGGTCAGTGCGTTCAGGAACGCCGAGCAGTCGGCGATGGACAGATCACACACCTGCGCAATGGATTTCGCATCGTCGTCGGCGGAGAGGGTGACGGCCAGGATTTCGGGCTTGAGCCGCGTGCCGGCGCACTCGGGGCACGGGATGTCCCGCATGAAGCCCTCGTAGCGCTCCTTCATCTGCTCGGACTCCGTCTGCTCCATGCGGCGCTGCAGGAACGCCAGCACGCCTTCGAAGTCGGCGTAGTAGGAACGGGTACGGCCGTACCGGTTCTTGTACCGGACGTGCACCTGGTGGTCGGAGCCTTCCAGGATCGCCTTGCGCGCCTTGGCCGGAAGTTTCTTCCATGGGGTGTCGATGTCGAAGCCCAGCTCTTCACCGAGGCCGGCCATCATGCGGGTGAAGTAGTCGGAGTTGTGGCCCATGGACCACGGCGCGACGGCGCCCTCGGCGAGCGTCAGCTCCGGGTCCGGCACGACCAGCTCGGGGTCGACTTCCTTCTTGATGCCCAGACCGGTGCACTCCGGGCAGGCGCCGTACGGGGAGTTGAACGAAAATGACCGGGGCTCAAGGTCGTCGACGGCCAGCGGGTGCGCGTTGGGGCAGGCCAGCTTCTCGGAGAAGCGCTGCTCGCGCTGCGGGTGGTTGTCGTCGCGGTCGACGAACTCGAGCACCACGATGCCGTCGGCCAGACCCAGCGCGGTCTCGACCGAGTCGGTGAGCCGCTGCTTGGCACTGGCCTTGACGGTGAGGCGGTCGACGACCACCTCGATGTCGTGCTTCTCCTGCTTCTTGAGCTTCGGTGGATCGGTCAGCGAGTGCACGACGCCGTCGACCCGGACGCGGCTGTAACCCTGGCCGTTGAGCTTGTCGAAGAGGTCGACGAACTCGCCCTTGCGGGTACGGACGACGGGAGCCAGCACCTGGAAGCGGATGCCCTCATCCATGGCGAGCACCTGATCGACGATCTGCTGCGGCGTCTGCCGGGCGATGCGCTCCCCACACACCGGGCAGTGCGGCGTGCCGGCGCGCGCGTAGAGCAGACGCAGATAGTCGTAGACCTCGGTGATGGTGCCGACGGTCGACCGCGGATTGCGGTTGGTCGACTTCTGGTCGATGGACACCGCCGGTGACAGGCCTTCGATGAAGTCCACGTCCGGCTTGTCCATCTGGCCCAGGAACTGGCGGGCGTAAGCCGATAGCGACTCGACGTAGCGGCGCTGCCCCTCGGCGAAGATGGTGTCGAACGCCAGCGAGCTCTTACCCGAACCCGACAGGCCCGTGAACACGATCAACGAGTCTCTGGGCAGGTCAAGGTCGATTCCCCGCAGGTTGTGCTCGCGCGCACCTTTGACGATCAGACGGTCCGACACACGTATCCCTTCACCAGTCTGGGCAATCCAGACACCACAGCGCCATGCTATGTGTCCCCACCGACAAGTCCGGATACGGTGGCGTCATGATCGTCGTCAATGACACGTACACCGGCCATGTCGCGGCGGGCACCGCGGCACGTCGCACGCTGCCCGCCGCGACGATCGTCAAGGCATCCGTCGGACCGATGGACAACAACGTGTACCTCATCACTTGTTCCGCGACCGGAAAGACGCTGCTCATCGACGCCGCGAACGACGGACCGGCGCTCGTCGAGCTGATCAGGTCACAGGCACCGAACGTCGAACTCATCGTCACCAGCCACCAGCATTTCGACCACTGGCAGGCCCTGGCCGAAGTGGCAGAAGCCACAGGTGCACCCACCGCCGCGCATGCCCTGGACGCCGAGCCGCTGCCGGTCAAACCCGACCGGATCCTGGCCGACGGCGACACCATCACCATCGGTGAGCTGACTTTTGATGTCATCCACCTGCAGGGGCACACCGAGGGCTCGGTGGCGCTGGCGCTGCGCGGCGCCGACGGTGAGGTCACCCACCTGTTCACCGGCGACTGCCTGTTTCCGGGCGGGGTCGGCAAGACCTGGCAAGAGGGCGACTTCGAGCGGCTGCTCGGCGACGTCACCCGCAAGGTCTTCGACGTCTACCCCGACTCGACGATCATCTACCCCGGGCACGGCGACGACACCACACTCGGCGCCGAACGGCCGCACCTCGAGGAGTGGCGCGCGCGCGGCTGGTAGCCGCTGGAGCGGTCAGCCCACGCACTGACCCGTCGGGACGGGCTGGGTGTTGCCGACCAGCGCCAACTGGGGTCCGACTTCCTTCGCGGTCAACGCGAAACTCGTGTCGGGATCGTCCTGCGCCGCCCCGAAGATCACACCGCGCACGCGGCCGTCCAGATCGATCACCGGACCGCCTGAATTGCCTTGCTGCACAGCACCTCTGAGGGCATACACCTCGCGGGTCACGGTGCCGGTCCGAAAGATGTCCGGTCCCTGTAGCTCGATGATCTGGCGGATGCGCAGCGGTTTGGCCTCGTACGCGCCCCCATGCGGGAACCCGAGGGCCGCGGCGTCGGCGCCACTGACCGCAGGCGCCTCGGAGAACATCAACGGGGCCGTCGGCAGGTCCGGGACCGCGAGGATCGAAATGTCCATGTTCGGGTCGAACGACACCACTTGGCCGTCGTACTTGGTGCCGTTCACCTCGACCGAGACCGCGTCGGTTCCCGCGACGCCGTGCGCCGTCGTCATGACCCGCTTGGGTCCCACCACAAACCCGGTGCCCTCCAACCGCTTTCGGCAGCTGTGGGCGACGCCGTGGACCCGCACCACACTCGCCTGCGCCGCGACCACCGCGGGGTGCTGCGCCACGCTCGGGTCCGGCGGGGCTACGGCTGGAATCGTCGAAGCGGTCTCGGACGATTGCGCGGAGGTCGTAACCGGTGCGGCAGTCCGATCGTTCGCACCACAGCCGGCGACCAGTGTTGCGACGGTCAGCGACAACGCCGTCCACGACGTCAGGACGAGACTTCTTCGGGCCATGCCTGGAAACTTTACGGGCACGAAAAACACTGAAGCCCCGGCAGTACGCCGGGGCCTCAGGGAAATCCGAACTTACGAGGTGTGGACGATCAGCACGTCGATCTTGGCTCGGCGGGCCACGTTCGCCGGGACAGAGCCGAGCAGACGGCCTGCGATGGTGCTCAGACCGACGTTACCGACGACCAGCAGGTCGGCATTGGTGCTCTCCGCCAGGTCGACGAGCGCGTCGACGGGAGCACCGACGATGGCCTTCTCCTCCACCTGGGTGGCCCCGGCTGCCTCGGCACGGTCGCGGGCTTCACGCAGGATCGCGTAGATCGGCGCATCGCCGTGCACCTTGTAGCCCTCGTCCTTCAGGACGTCGGCCGCACGCTGATCATCGGCGTGCGGGAAGTAGGCGGTTGCCACGACCAACTTCGCGTTGGCCCCCGCGGCGATCTGGGCAGCGCGCTCCACAGCACGCAGTGACGAATCCGATCCGTCCGTACCGACGACCACGGTCTGGTAGCCGCTCATCAATGGCCTCCCGTTATCCAGGTTTGTGCATCCGGCGTACCTGCCGGCGTCACCGCAGACAGTAGCCGCTGAAGTGCGGCCGGTGGTGCGGTTTCACCACACGAGTTCGCCGGGGACACCGTCAAAAATGTGTTTTACCGGCACCGATGTTAGCGGCAGCCACCGCAACGGTCTTGCTAATGGTGACGAAACGGTCGGGTGTTTCGTCCAGTGAGCGGGACCGCTTCAGGCCCGAGATCGTTAGCCACGACCGAAATACAGCTCCTGTGTGGCGACGCACACCAACTGTCCGGCGCGGTTGTACATCGTCCCGCTCGCAAGGCCGCGGCCGCCGATACCGCTCGGCGAGGTCTGATCGGACAGCACCCAATCGCTCAGATCGACCGGCCGGTGGAACCACAGTGCATGGTCGATCAGCGCCGAAAAAGTGTGGGCCGGCAGCGCACCGCGCGGGATCATCGCCGCCTCCAGCATGGTGGTGCCGGTCAGATACGCGAGCAGTCCAGCGTGCAATGCCGGGTCGTCCGGGATGGCATCGGCCGGCCGCCACCACATCCGCAGATGCGGCGCCGGGTCCGGTGCGTCCTTGCCCAGCCGATCCTTGGCCAGCCGCGGGTGCGGGTCGATGTACCGCAGTTCGAACGGTTGGTCACGGACCCAGAACCCGCCGGACTCCTCGGCGTAGCCGGCGAGCTGCTCCGCCATGGTCGGGACCGAAAGCGGTTCGGGCACATCGGGAATGACGTTCTGGTAATCGAGCGCGTCGACCGGGGTGCTGAAAGACGCCAACGCCTCCAGCAGAACCTCGCCGTCCTGACGGGCGGTGATGCGGCGGGTGGCGAGCGTGCCACCGTCGCGCGCGGCGTCGACCTGGACCTCGACCGGATGCCGGGCGTCACCAGCGCGCAGGTAGTAGACGTGCAGGCTGTGTGCGCTACGCCCCGGCGCGGTCCGGCTCGCCGCCACCAGCACCTGACCGGCGAGGTGGCCGCCGGCGATGTGGTGGCTGGGGTTGTCGAGCTGGGTGGCCACGAAGTGGTGGTCATCGGTCTGATCCACCAGCAGCGTGCTGACGAGATCAGACAGGGTCGGCGAACTGTACGTCACCTGAGGCATCTTGCCTGAGGCGTTTACGGACCCGTTTGATCGGTGGTGCCGATGGCCTCGGCGAGTGCGCTCACTTCCCGCGGGTTCTCCGCAATCCTCGTCGAATACTGTTGCGGCGCGGCAGATCCACCTGGCTCACGCTTAGCAGGCGGGCCGACCAAAAACGGATGGTGCACGTCTTCCGCCGCCGACACCTGTGATCGAAACGGGGATCAGCGGCTCCATGCTGGCTTCTCAACACCGAAGTTGCCACCGCTGACCACCTCGCGCGCGGAGGAATACAGGCAACCATGCCAGTCTCCGTCGCTAGGAGGAGCGTACCCCTGTTGCTGATCGCTACACCCCACGTCAGAACCTTGTCGAGCGCAGATGATGTGATGCTGAATCGGCACGGGACGGGAGCTCGTGTCGTGGGAGCCGAAGCTGAAGTCGCAGGCGGAATTTCATTCGAATTATCGCGGTTGGCGCGCACCTCACAGAGCCAACGGGTCATGGACCTCGATTCTGAGCGGCTGCTGCTCGAGGTGACTCATGGCGGCGTGACGCTGGTCGTCAACCAACGTATTCACCCATGACGTCGAGGAGACCGCGCATAGGGCGTCCTCATGGAACGGTTCGACGTCCCGTGGGCGCGGCCTTCAGCAGACAAACGCTGACCTGGAAGCTCGACAGGTGGTGGCACCTGCCGAGCTTCCAGTATTGGAGCGAGTGACGGGATTCGAACCCGTGTGAACGGCTTTGCAGGCCGGTGCCTAGCCACTCAGCCACACCCGCACTGATCACCACGGTGCCAGTCGAGCGTCCGCCCGCCCAGGGTTCTGATCGCGGTGATTGCTACCCCTCGCAGCAGTCACCCACGGGTCGGCCCACCACCGCGCCGCCCTGCGGCCAGCCGGCCGGCGACTCTTCCCACGGCTCCTGACGGCCGTAAGGGGTCAGATCGAGGAACGGGTACCCGACCGCGGAATGGTCGAGCCCGCGCGCATATGCCGAGTACGTATGGAACACCTCGTCGCCGCGGCGGAGGAAAACGCTTGCGCCGGGCCAGTCTCCGCGTAGGTCGTCGTCGGTCCAGCCGTCGGCGTGCAGCTCGTCGAGCGACTTGTAGTTGTATTCGACGGGCGCCCGTGCCGGGTCGAGCGTCACATGAAAGTCGTAGGTGAAGTCCCCGTCGCGCGACGAGTACCACGGAAACGTCCAGCCGTGCCGGTCTCGGTATCGGGCGATGCTCTCGTACGGCGCCCGGGACACGCATGCGAACGTGACCCCCTTGCCGTGCAACAGCTTTCGATCCCCTTCGGTGAACGTCAGATCCGCCGCGGCGGTGCAGCTCGGACAGCCGGCATCGATCGCATCGAGCCACATGAAGTGGTGGATGTAGAGCTGCGTGCGACCCTCGAACATGTCGAGCAACCTGACTGCGCCGTCGGCGCCGTCGAACACGTAGTCCTTCTCGACCTTCACCATCGGCAGCCGGCGACGCTCGGCGTTGACCGCGTCGCGCAGATGCGTCGCCTCGCGTTCCCGGGCCAGGAGCTTCGTGCGAGCCCGGACCCACTCCTCCCGCGAAACGACGTCGGGATAGGCGGCTGGTTGCGCAGTCATGACATCACCCCTAATCGGAAATCGGCCTTCTGAAAGACAGACTTCGACTGCCGCCAAAACTGATCGGAGCGCGTTAGTTTGTCCTTCATGGAGTGGCTGGCAGATCCCGTCTTTTTCGGCGGACCCGGGCAGGGCTCGCGACAGATCATCGAACTGGCGGTCGCGTTCGGCCTTACCGCGCTCATCGGCCTGGAACGCGAAATCCAGGGCAAGAGTGCCGGTCTGCGCACCCAGACCATCGTCGGCACCGCTGCCGCGCTGATCATGCTGGTGAGCAAGTACGGCTTCGGCGACGTGCTGACCCCGGGACTGGTGATCGTCGACCCGTCGCGTGTCGCGGCTCAGATCGTCTCCGGCATCGGCTTTCTCGGCGCGGGCATCATCATCGTGCGCCGGGGTTCGGTGCACGGGCTGACCACTGCGGCCTCGGTGTGGGAGTCAGCGGCGATCGGCATGGCCGCCGGGGCCGGACTGCTCCTGCTGGCCACCGTGATGACCGGGATGCACCTGCTGATCATCGTCGGGTTCATGCCGCTGGCCCGACGGCTGGCGTCGCGCCTGGGAGCGACCATCCGGCTCCACATCACCTACGCCGATGACCGTGGTGTGCTACGGGACGTGTTGCAGGCGTGCGGTCGACGTGACTGGCAAATCACCGACCTCGAGACTGACCCGCCGGGCGAACCTCTCGAAGCACCGCCCGGTCACGTCGGTGTCCAGCTGACGCTCGGCGGCTCCGGAGTCATGCGGGCGGCGTCTGTGCTGGCCCAGGTCGAGGGCGTCACCGGGGTCAGACAACTCGTAGAAGATCCCGACTGACGGGTGGTGTGACGCAATCGTCAGTTCCCGTTCCTGTACGTTCCCCAAAACGAGATGGGACGGACAATGCGCGACCTGACAGATGCTGAATATCTAGCCGAGCTGGAGCCAGCAGCCGCCGACGCGCTCAACCAGCATCTGTCGAGATCCGTCCACTGGTATCCCCATGACTATGTGCCCTGGGGCAACGGGAAGAACTTCGTGGCGTCAGGCGGCCAGGACTGGGACCCGGAACAGTCTCAGCTGAGTGAACTCGCCAAGGCAGCGATGATCACCAACCTGCTTACCGAGGACAACCTGCCGTCGTACCACCGCGAGGCCATGACCCATTTGTCGCTCGACAGCGCGTGGGGCACGTGGGTCAACCGCTGGACCGCAGAAGAGAACCGGCACGGCATCGCCCTGCGCGACTATCTGGTGGTGAACCGCGGGGTGGACCCGGTGGCGCTGGAGCAGGCCCGAATGGAGCACGTAACCAACGGGTTTGCACCGACCGCCGAAGAGGAGGACGCCATCGGCGCCGGGGTGCTGATGGCCATCGTGTATCCGACGTTCCAGGAATTGGCCACCAGGGTCAGTCATCGCAACACCGGCAAGGTGTGCCACGACCCGGTGGCCGACCGTCTGCTGCAACGGGTGGCGGCCGATGAGAACCTACACATGATCTTCTACCGCCAGATGAGTGCAGCCGCACTCGATCTGGCGCCGGACCAGACCCTGCATTCGATTGCCTCGGTGATCGAAAAGTTCCGGATGCCTGGCACCGGCATGCCGAACTTCCGCCGCTATGGCGTCTTGATGGCCAAGCACGGCATTTACGATCTGCGCCAGCACCTGGAGGAAGTCGTCCTACCGCCGCTGCGCCAGTGGAAGATCTTCGATCGAACCGATTTCACCGCCCGCGGCGAAAAGCGCCGCGAGGAACTGGCCGCCTATCTGGAGACGATGGAGAAGCAAGCCAGCAGGTTCGAGGAACAACGCGACCGGCTGCTGGCACGGGAAGCCGTTCGACGCGAAGAGCCTCAACCCACCGTGGTCGGCTAGCCCGCGCTGGCATCGGAGGGCTGCCGGCTCCCCCGACTGGCCCGGTACGACGCCACACAGCCCAGCGCGGCAAGCCCGGCGAAGACCGCGAACAACCAACTGGCGCCGACCGCGTCGGGCCGATCCACCGTGTTGACGACGATGCCGGCCAGCCCGGCACCGAAAGCTCCGCAGATCAGCTGCACGGTGTTGATAGCGGCCGCGGCAACCGTGCCCTGCGCGGGATCGTCGACCCGGCCCATCGCCCACACTGATAAGTGCGGCCATGCCATGCCGACGCCGACGCCGGTCACCAATAGCGAGAACGCCCAGACCGCCACGGCAGTCGCTGAGGCGCCGTCGACCTGGCTGGCTGCCGCCGCACCCCAGCCGATCGCCATCACCAGCGGCGCCACCGCCACGATGCGCACCACCCGGGCGGGCGAGGTGACCGAGGCACTGGCGATCTCGCTCACCGTCCAGCCGAAACTCAGCGCGACGGCGAGGAAGCCTGCGGACAACGGGACCAGGCCCGCCAGGCGCTGCCCGTACAGCGGCACATACATGTTGGCCATCGTGACCGCCATCAACACACCCAAGGTCACGTAGATCCACTTGAACGGACCCGGCTCGTAGGCAGTCTTCGGCAACACGCTCACCGGCATCCGCCGGTCCACCACGATGAACAGGCCGACCAGGGCCACGCCCGCGGCCAACAGCACCACCATGAGCGGCACGCTGCGCTGGATGCCCGCCACGCTGATGGCCATGGCCGCAGACCCGAGAATCACCAACGACCACAGCGGAATCCGCAACGGTTCACGTTCGTGGCCGGCGGACCTGCCCGGCAGGCTCAACGGCACCAGGATCATCACCGCCACGGTGAGGATGGCCAGCGCGCCGAACGCCCAGCGCCACACGCCCAATTGGGCGAACAAGCCGCCGGACGACGGGCCGAGCAACGTCCCGACGCCCCACATCGCCGAGACCAGGGCCGACGCCTTGGGCCAAAGCGATTGCGGCAGAGCCGTATTGATCACGGCATAGCCCAGGCCCGCCAGCGTGCCGCCCGCAGCTCCCTGCACCACGCGCCCGGCGAGCATCAGTTCCATGGTCGGCGCCAGGGCACATACGACGCTACCTAGCGCAAAGACGGTGAACCCCAACAGATATGCCTGCCGTGGACCGAAGCGGGCCACCATGCCGCTGACCGTCGTCGCCGCCATCACCGATGCGACCAGGTACACCGTGGTGACCCAGGCATAGAGCCGTCCGCCGCCGATGTCGTTCACGGCACTCGGCAGGAGGCTGATGGTCAGGAATTCGTTGGTCGCGTACAGCGCAACGCCACCGGCCAGCACCGTCGACGCACCCAGATACTTGGGACCTAGGAGTTCCCGCCAGCTGCCGATCGTCACGGTTTCGGCGCGCATCTCGGTCACGCCCGCGACGCTAGGGGCGGGGCCGCGGTTGAGGTCAAGGAGCACTCATTTCAGCCCGGCCGCATCCATGCCGCGCAATTCCTTCTTCAGGTCCGCCACCTCGTCACGGATGCGGGCCGCCAGCTCGAACTGCAGATCCCGCGCCGCGTTCATCATCTGCTCGGTGAGGTCCTTGATCAGGTCCGCCAACTCGGCACGCGGCATGTTCGCGGTGTCACGGCCTTCCACGATGCCGGCGCTGACCGCCCGGCCCGGCTCGCCCTGGGCCCGCCGGCCCCGTGAGGCGTTGCGGCCCGAACCGCCGATATCGACGGTCTCGGTGTCTTCCGCCTCGCGATACACCTGGTCGAGGATGTCGGCGATCTTCTTCCGCAACGGCTGCGGATCGATGCCGTTCTCCTCGTTGTAGGCGATCTGCTTGGCGCGGCGGCGCTCGGTCTCCTCGATGGCCGCCTGCATGGAGTCGGTGATCTTGTCGGCGTACATGTGCACCTCGCCGGACACGTTGCGCGCCGCGCGGCCGATGGTCTGGATGAGGCTTCGCGTGGACCGGAGGAAGCCTTCCTTGTCGGCGTCCAGGATCGCGACCAGTGACACCTCGGGCAGGTCCAGGCCCTCGCGCAGCAAGTTGATGCCGACCAGGACGTCGTAGTCGCCCAACCGCAGCTGCCGCAGCAGCTCCACGCGGCGCAAGGTGTCCACCTCGGAGTGCAGGTACCGGACCCGGATACCGGTCTCGAGAAGGTAATCGGTGAGGTCCTCGGCCATCTTCTTGGTCAGGGTGGTCACCAGCACGCGCTCGTCGCGTTCGGTGCGCTTGCGGATTTCCCCGATGAGATCGTCGATCTGGCCCTTGGTCGGTTTGACGACGATCTCGGGGTCGACCAGGCCCGTCGGCCGGATGACCTGCTCGACGAACTCGCCGCCGGATTGCGCCATCTCATACGACCCGGGCGTCGCCGACAGATACACCGTCTGACCGATGCGATCGGCGAACTCCTCCCAGGTCAGCGGCCGGTTGTCGACGGCTGACGGCAACCGGAAGCCGAAGTCGACCAGGTTGCGCTTGCGGGACATGTCGCCCTCGTACATGGCGCCGATCTGCGGCACCGTGACATGTGACTCGTCGATGACGAGCAGGAAGTCCTCGGGGAAATAGTCCAGCAGCGTGGCGGGGGCCGAGCCGGCGGCGCGGCCGTCGATGTGGCGCGAGTAGTTCTCGATGCCGGAGCAGAATCCGACCTGCTTCATCATCTCGACGTCGTAGTTGGTGCGCATCCGCAGCCGTTGCGCCTCCAGCAGCTTGCCCTGGCCTTCCAGCTGCGCCAGCCGCTCTTCCAGTTCCTGCTCGATGGTCGAGATCGCCATGGCCATGCGTTCCGGGCCGGCCACGTAGTGAGTGGCCGGGAAGATCCGCAGCGAGTCGACCTTGCGCACCACGTCACCGGTCAGCGGGTGCAGGTAGTACAGCGCCTCGACCTCGTCACCGAAGAATTCGATGCGGACCGCCAATTCCTCGTAGGACGGAATGATCTCGACGGTGTCGCCGCGCACCCGGAACGAGCCGCGGGTGAAAGCCACGTCGTTGCGGTTGTATTGGATATCGACGAGCAGGCGCAACAATCCGTCTCGTGGCACGTCGTCGCCGACCTTCAGCTCGACGGACCGGTCCATGTACGACTGCGGGGTACCGAGGCCGTAGATGCACGACACCGACGCCACCACGACGACATCGCGACGCGACAGCAGGCTGGACGTCGCCGAGTGCCGCAGCCGCTCGACATCGTCGTTGATCGAGCTGTCCTTCTCGATGTAGGTGTCCGTCTGGGCGATGTACGCCTCGGGCTGGTAGTAGTCGTAGTACGAGACGAAGTACTCAACAGCATTGTGCGGCAACATCTCCCGCAACTCGTTGGCCAGCTGAGCGGCCAGGGTCTTGTTGGGCGCCATCACCAGCGTGGGGCGCTGTAGCCGCTCGATGAGCCACGCGGTGGTCGCCGACTTACCGGTACCGGTGGCGCCGAGCAGCACCACGTCGCGCTCCCCCGCAGTGATGCGGCGCTCGAGTTCGTCGATGGCCGCCGGCTGGTCACCCGCCGGCTCGTACTCACTGACCACTTCGAACTTGCCGCCGGCCCGCACCATGGCGTCAACCGGCCGGTATTCCGAGTGCGCGAGGACGGGGTGTTCAGTCGCGAAGGCCATGGGTACCAGGGTAGAGGCGGCCACCGACAGGCGCTGCCGGCTGCGCGTCGGGCGCGTACGCTGACGCCATCCACGCACCCAAGCACGAGACGTTCAACCTGGCCGACCGCACGAACACCGACCCCAAGGGCATCGTGCGGGCCGTCGATGCGTACCGAGTCGAGCCGTGGGGCCTCTACATGGCACGCCCCACACCTGGCCGACCGCAGTTCCACTACCTCGAGTCATGGCTGCTGCCCACCATCGGACTACGCGCCAGCATCTTCCATTTCAATCCGGGACATGAACGCGAGCAGGACTTCTATCTCGATGTCGGCCGGTTCACCGCGGGTGAACAGGTATGGACGTCGGAGGACCACTACCTGGACCTGGTCGTGCGGTCGGGCGTGGGCGTCGAACTGGAGGACGTCGACGAGCTACTGGACGCGGTACGTCACCACCTAATGAGCACCGACGACGGCGAACGCGCGATCGCTACGGCGACCACCGCGATCGACGGCCTGGCCCAGAACAAATACCAGCTGGGAGATTGGCTAGCCAGTCTCGGTATGCCACTGACCTGGCGAGACAGGTAATGTCAACGACCATGACATCGATCAGGCGCGGACGCGTGGCCGCGGCATCGCTGGCGTGCGGCGCCGCAGTGGCCACGAGCACCTCCCTACTGTTCGCCGCGACGGCGGTGGCCGATCCGGCACCGCCCGCACCGCCGGCGCCGCCGGCCGTCCCGGCCGCGGACACCGCGCCGCCCAGCGCGGGGCCCCACAACGTCACCTACCGGGCCCGGGTCGACGGGGTGTCACGCGGCACGCTCGTCACGTACCGGCTCACCGACAACCAGCTCAACTCGGCGACGCCGAGCTTGCTGCCCGGCGAGATGTTCGAAGCCTCGGCCGTCCTCAACAACGCGGCGAACGCCGGCATGCAGGTGTCGATCCAGTGGCCGTACTCGGCGAGCCTGCACTGCGAGATTCTCGTCGACGACGAGATGGTCGCCCAGGCCGACCAGTTCGTCGCCCCGCGGCTGACGCCGCAGCGCCAGGACCCCGGGTACGGGGTACTCAGCTGCGGTTCGGTGACCGATTTCGATCCAAGCCAGCAGTACAGCGCCGAACCGCCAGGCACCCCGGCAGCGCACTAAGGGCGCCAACCGGTTTCGTCGGCCCAGGCCCAGGCGCGTCGGTACGCACCGGCGAGCCAGGGCTCCTTGGCGTCGGCGTATTGACCACTGGTGGCCGGCGCGGCAGCGATCGCATCGCGTTTGAGGGTCAGATACTCCACCCGCTCGTCGGGGTTGGCAGCGATCCAGGCCGGGAAGAGCAAAGCGAACTGCTGGCCGGGCCAGCCGTCGACGCGGATGTGCACGTTGGTGGGCCGGCCCGGATCGGCCGAAGCGTGAAAACGCTTCTGCCACAGTGCCTTGTCGTCGGATTGGTCGAACTCGGCAACGGTGCTGCGCGCAGCGTCCTTCGCGACGTCTTCGGTGATGTCCGCGATCCGCGGGTAACCGGCGGTCAGCAACAGGCCGGCGAGTTCGTCGGCCACCTCGAGCGACGTCACGGTGATCTGGATGTCGATGACGTCCTTGGCGTCCATGTCGGGCACTGCCGTCGACCCGATGTGGTCGACCCGCACCGCCCGGTGCCCGCATGTGGTGCCCAGCCGGGCCACGATGCGGCGGGCCTGCTGATGCCACGTCTCGTCGTAGGACACCACCGCCGGCACGACGGTGGCCGGCACGCCCGCCTGCACGTTGCGTGCGAAGGGCACGATCCGCTGCTCCCACAGCTCGCGAGCCTTGGCGGCCAGTTCGTCGGCGCTGCCGTGGTTGTCCAGCCAGACATCCGCAACGGCCTGACGCTGTTCGATGGTCGCCTGCGCCGCGATCCGGGCACGGGCGTCCTCCTCCGAGAAGCCGCGGTACTTGATCAGCCGCGCGACGCGCACGTCCTCGTCAGCGTGCACCATGACGACCAACGGGAACAGCGGCGCCATCTGCGACTCGACCAGCAGCGGAATGTCTTCCACCACAACCGAACCCACCGGCGCGGCGTCGATGAGCTCGGCGCGGCGTTTGCCGACCAGCGGGTGCACGATGCCGTTGAGAGTCTTGCGCTTCTCCTCGTCGCTGAACGCGACCGCAGCCAGCGCGGGACGGTCGAGCGAACCGTCGGGCAGCAAGATGTCCCTGCCGAACGCCTCCACCAAGGCGGCCAGCCCCTCGGTGCCCGGCTCGACCACCTCGCGGGCGATCACGTCTCCGTCGACGATGATGCCGCCTTCCGCGGCGAAGGTCGATGACACAGTGGATTTTCCGGCGCCGATGCCGCCGCTCAGTCCGATACGAAGCACGCAGGACACCCTATCGGGAGCCCACCGACAACAAATGCCCCGGCCCAATGGGCCGGGGCATTTGTCTATGTCCTGCTAGGACGACCTAATCAGGCGTTGCCGGCGAGCTTCTCGCGCAGCGCTGCCAACTGGGCGTCGCTGGCCAGGGTGCCACCGGTCGACTCCTCGGAACGCGAGGAACCGCTGGTCGCCGGACGGGCAGCTGCTTCGGCGTCGGCCGCGGCGAACTTCTCCATCTGGGCGGTGTGCATCTTGTGGCGACGCTCGGCCTCGGCGTACCGGGCCTCCCACTCGTCACGCTGCTTCTCGAAGCCTTCCAGCCATTCGTTGCTGTCGGCGTCGAAGCCCTCGGGGAAGATGTAGTTGCCCTGCTCGTCGTAGCTGTCGGCCATGCCGTACTTCGACGGGTCGAACTCTTCGGTGTAGTCCTCGTTGGCCTGCTTGAGGCTCAGCGAGATGCGGCGACGCTCCAGGTCGATGTCGATGACCTTGACCATCGCGTCGTCGCCGACCTGGACCACCTGGTCCGGGACCTCGACGTGGCGCTCGGACAGCTCCGAGATGTGCACCAGGCCCTCGATGCCCTCTTCGACGCGGACGAACGCACCGAACGGAACCAGCTTGGTGACCTTGCCCGGAACGATCTGACCGATCGCGTGGGTGCGGGCGAAGTGGCGCCACGGGTCTTCCTGAGTTGCCTTGAGCGACAGCGAAACCCGCTCGCGGTCCATGTCGACGTCCAGCACCTCGACGGTGACCTCGTCGCCCACCTGAACCACCTCGGACGGGTGATCGATGTGCTTCCAGGACAGCTCCGAGACGTGCACCAGGCCGTCCACGCCGCCCAGGTCGACGAACGCACCGAAGTTGACGATCGACGAAACGACACCCTTGCGGATGGCGCCCTTGGTGAGCTGGTTGAGGAACTCGCTGCGGACCTCGGACTGGGTCTGCTCGAGCCAGGCACGACGCGACAGGACCACGTTGTTGCGGTTCTTGTCGAGCTCGATGATCTTGGCCTCGATCTCCTTGCCGATGTACGGCTGCAGATCGCGCACCCGGCGCATCTCGACGAGCGATGCGGGCAGGAAGCCGCGCAGGCCGATGTCGAGGATCAGGCCGCCCTTGACGACCTCGATGACGGTGCCCTTGACGGCCTCGTCCTTTTCCTTGAGCTCCTCGATGGTGCCCCAGGCGCGCTCGTACTGAGCCCGCTTCTTGGACAGGATCAGGCGGCCTTCCTTGTCCTCCTTGGTGAGAACGAGGGCTTCGACCTCATCGCCCACGGAAACGACCTCGTTGGGGTCGACGTCGTGCTTGATGGAAAGTTCGCGAGAAGGAATGACACCTTCGGTCTTGTAGCCGATGTCGAGCAGGACCTCATCGCGGTCCACCTTGACGATGGTCCCTTCGACGATGTCGCCATCGTTGAAGTACTTGATGGTCTTGTCGATAGCGGCGAGAAAGTCCTCTGCCGAGCCAATGTCGTTGATGGCTACTTGCGGCGAGGTGATGGAGGGACTTGGCATGTGGTGGGATGCTCCGGACAGGTTAAATCGTAGGGACAAATTGGTTGTTTTCCGTGACGCGTCGCGGCGTTGCCGCCTGACGTCTCACGCGCACCCATAGCCCATGTGGACACAGGTACTTGTTGAGGGTACTAGACCCGTAGACGCAGGCCAAACGCGGTCTACTCCACTGCAGGGGAATGTCGTTCCGGGCCGATATCCTGCGTGACGTGTATCCCGCCCCGTCGCCCGTACCGCCGCCGTACCCGTACCTGGCGCCGATGCCGCGGCGAATCCGCAAGGTCGGTGCGCCACTGGGCGTGATCATCGGGCTGGGTGTGCTGATCGGCTGCGTCCTGATCCTGACCACCCTCACCAACCCGATCGGCATGACCATCGGGTTCGTGCTGGCCAGCATCGCCACCGCCGTGGTGCTGCTGACCTACCTGTGGTTCGACCGCTGGGAGCCCGAGCCGGCGCGGCTGCTGATCTTCGCGTTCATCTGGGGCGCCTCGATCAGCGTCGTCATCTCGGTGGTCCTGGAGACGATGTCGACGCCGCTGCTCGGCAAGGACGGCTTCGCGGCCATGGCCATCGGTGCACCGGTCATCGAAGAGGCCGCCAAGGGCGCGTTCCTGCTGCTGATGATGACCGGCCGGCGCCGCAACGAACTCAACTCGCTGACCGACTGCCTGGTCTATGCCGGCTTCGTGGCCGCGGGTTTCGCGTGGCTGGAGAACATCTTCTACATCGCGATGGGCGAGACCATCGCACATTCCCTGCTCACCGCCGCGCTGCGGCTGATCATGGGCCCGTTCGCGCATCCGCTGTTCACCAGCATGACCGGCATCGGTGTGTACCTCGCGCTGCAGCACCGCGGCGCCGCGGCCAAGGTGCTGTACATCGGACTCGGCTACCTCGCCGCGGTGGTCATGCACATGTTGTGGAACGGCTCGACCGTCGTCGGCGCCGGGGCGTACTTCGCCGTCTACCTGTTCTGGATGGTGCCCATCTTCACCCTCGCCATCGTCACCGGCGTGCTGGGCCGCCGCCGCGAACAGCGGGTGGTCGCCGACAAGCTGCCGGGGCTCGTGGCCTCCGGCCTCATCACCCCGAACGAGGCGACGTGGCTCGGCTCCATGCGCACCCGGAAGGCGGCGATTGCGACGGCGACGCGGATCGGCGGCGCCCCGGCCGGGAAATCGGTGAAGGAATTCGCCGTGCAGGTCGTCGAGTTGGCATTCGTCCGGGACCGCATCGACCGGGGACTGGCTGACCAGCGGACCTATCAGCTGCATGCCGAGGAGGCGTACTGGCTCACCGCCACCCGGGCACAAGCGCCGGTGCTGCAGTGGCTGACCAACTACCGGGCGGCGTGACTGGCGTGCTCGCGCACCTTCTCGACGTCCTGCCGGCGTTTCTGGTCGCGTCGGTGATCCTGGCGGCGCTGCCCGGTCCCGCGACGGCGCTATTCCTGCACCGTGCGGTGCGCGATGGTCGCAAGGCCGGCCTGGCGGCCGTCGTCGGCAATGAGATCGGCATCTGCGGGTGGACGCTGGCCGGCGGCGGCGGGCTGTCGATCCTGCTGACGGCCAACCACTGGCTGTCGCTGGCGCTGCACATCGTCGGGGCCGCGATCATGATCTGGCTCGGCATCAGTGCCTGGCGCAGCGCGAAGCACCCCACCGACATGGCCGTCGCCCTGCCGCCGCGGGGACGGACCCCGGCCGCAGCGTTCCGTGCGGCACTGGTGTCCATCGCTGCCAATCCGAAGGCCGCGGCCTTCGGAATCGTGGTGCTCCCCCAATTCCTGCCGGGCACCGGCCCGGTGCTGCCGACGCTCCTGGTGCTCGCCGGCATCCAGCTCGTCGTCGACACGTCGTGGTGCGTCGGCGTGGTTCTGGCTGCGGACAAGGCGCGAAATGTCTTGAGCCGTACCCACATTCGTCAGCGCATCGAGCGCGCCATGGGCGCGATCCTCGTTGCGCTCGGTCTCGGCCTGGCGGCTGACGCCTAGTCAGTGCGCGGCGGCATCCCAACTGGGGCCGTAGCCCACCGAAACCTCAAGCGGCACGTCCAGCGGGTAGGCACTGCCCATTTGTTCGCGGACCAGCTTCTCGAGAGCATCCCGCTCGCCTTCGGCGACCTCGAACAGCAATTCGTCGTGCACCTGGAGCAGGATGCGTGACTTCAGCCCGGCGTCCTTCATGGCGCGGTCGACGTTGATCATCGCGACCTTGATGATGTCGGCGGCGCTGCCCTGGATGGGCGCGTTGAGCGCGGCCCGCTCCGCGGCCTCCCGGACGTTGCGGTTGCTGCTGTCGAGTTCCGGCAGATAACGCCGCCGCCCGAGCACCGTCGAGGTGTACCCGTCCTTGCGGGCCTGTTCGACGACCGAGTGCAGGTAGTCGCGCACCCCGCCGAACCGATCGAAGTACTGGTCCATCTGCTGCTTGGCTTCTTCGGTCGAGATCTTCAGCTGCGAGGCCAGGCCGTACGCCGACAGCCCGTAGGCCAAGCCATAGGACATGGCCTTGACCCGGCGGCGCAGTTCGACCGTCACGTCTTCGCTCGGCACGCCGAACGCCCGCGACGCGACGAAAGTATGGAGGTCCTCGCCGGTATTAAAAGCGTTCAGTAGGCCTTCGTCTTTGGACAGGTGCGCCATGATGCGCATCTCGATCTGGCTGTAGTCGGCCGTCATGAGCTCGGTGAAACCCTTGCCCACCACGAACGCCTCGCGGATCAGCCGGCCCGCCTCGGTGCGGATCGGGATGTTCTGCAGGTTCGGCTCGGTCGACGACAGCCGCCCGGTGGCCGCGATGGTCTGGTTGAAGGTGGTGTGAATCCGCCCGTCGGATGCCACGGCGTTCAGGAGACCGTCGACCGTGACCTTGAGCCGGGTGGCATCTCGGTGCGCCAGCAGATGCTGCAGGAATGGATGCCCCGTCTTGTCCAGAAGCGATTGCAGCGCATCGGCATCCGTCGTGTAGCCGGTCTTGGTGCGCTTGGTCTTCGGCATCTCGAGCTTGTCGAACAGCACCACCTGCAGCTGCTTGGGCGAACCCAGATTGATCTGCTCACCAATGGCCGCGTAGGCCGCCTCTGCCGCGTCCCGGATCTGGTCGGCGAACTGGCTCTGCAACCGGCCGAGCAGTTCGATGTCGACGGCGATGCCCGCGTTCTCCATCTCGGCGAGCGCCCGCTGCACCGGCAATTCCATCTGGCCGAGCAGCGCCAGCGAGTCGATCCCCGCGAGTTGGACGTCCAGCGCGTCGGCCAGATCGCCGACGGCCGCGGCCCGCACGATCAGGGCCTGAATCGCCGCGTCATCGACCTCATCAGGATCGTCGAGCAGCGAAAGCTGTTGCTGCTCCGCGCTTTCCGCGCGCAGTTCGCGGCCCAGATAGCGCACCGACAAGTCGTCGAGCGCGAAGCTGCGCTGCCCGGGACGGACCAGGTAGGCGGCCAGCGCGGTGTCGGAGGTGACGCCGGCGAGCGGCCAGCCACGGCCCAGCAAGTCGTGCCATGCGAGCTTGGCCTCGTGCAGCGCCTTGGGCGGGCCGGGATCAGCGAGCCAGGACGCCAGCGCCGCTTCATCCTCGGCATCCAGCCGGGCGGTGTCGATGTAGACGCCTTCACCGCTGGCCGACACGATGGCCACCGCGGTGGCATCGGCATCGAATGCCTTGTGAGTGCCGGCAACGGCCATCCCGAAGCGGCTGCCGTTGCTGTGCTCGGCGAGCCAGGCCGCGAGCGTGCCCGGCTCCAGCAGACCGCCGCGGACGTCGAAGCCGAGCTCGACCTCGGGCTCGACCGGCGACAACGTATCGAACAGCCGGTCCCGGAGAACCCGGAACTCCAGGTCGTCGAACAGTTGATGGATGCGGTCGCGGTCCCAGGGCTGCACCCGCAGCGCGTCCGGGGTATGCGCCAGCGGCACGTTCTTGACCAGGTCGGTCAGCTCACGATTGAGGATGACGCTGGAGAGGTTGGCTCGCAGTGAGTCGCCGACCTTCCCCTTGACCTCGTCGACATGATCGACCAGCCCCTGCAGCGAGCCGTACTGGTTGATCCACTTGGACGCGGTCTTCTCGCCCACGCCGGGGATGCCGGGCAGGTTGTCGCTCGGGTCACCACGCAGGGCGGCGAAATCCGGGTACTGCGCCGGGGTGAGGCCGTACTTCTCGACGACCGCATCGGGGGTGAAGCGGTGCAGGTCGCTGACGCCCTTCTTGGGGTACAGCACCGTGACGTCGTCGGTCACCAGCTGCAGCGAGTCGCGGTCGCCGGTGACCACCAGGACCCGGAAGTCCTCCGCCTCGGCCTGGGTGGCCAGCGTCGCGATCAGGTCGTCTGCCTCGAAACCGTCCTCGGCCAAGACCGTGATGCCGAGCGCGCCCAGCACCTCTTTGGTGATGTCGATCTGGCCGCGGAACTCGTCGGGCGTGGCGGCCCGGCCCTCTTTGTACTCCGGGTACTTCTCCTTGCGGAAGGTCTGGCGGGACACGTCGAATGCGGCGGCGACGTGCGACGGCTTCTCGTCGCGCAGCAAGTTGATCAGCATGGCGGTGAACCCGTACACCGCATTGGTGGTGAGCCCACCCCGGGTCTTGAAGTTCTCGGCGGGCAGCGCGTAGAACGCTCGGAACGCCAGTGAGTTGCCGTCCAGCAGCATCAATGTGGGCTTGGTGGTAGGCGGGGCATCCGTTGCGGTGGGGCTCACGGCCCTAACTCTATTCAGCCCCACCGACAGCCAGTAACCGCCGCGCCATGTTCGCCAACTCGCGCGCCGCCGGACTCACCGGCCCGCCGGACCGCCAGGCGAACACGAGCCGTCCGCGCAGCGCCGGGATCAGCGTGACGAGGTGCAGATCGGTGCGTGAGGCGACCAACGACTGCGGCAACACGGCGACCCCCAAACCGCGCGCGGCGAGGTCGGCCAGCGCGTGCGGCGTACTGGCCTCGAACGCGACGTGCACGTCGACGCCGAGGTCGGCGCACGCCCGGTCGAACTGGTGACGAATGCCGGTGCCGACCGGCAGCGCGATGACGGGACGGTCGGCCAACTCCTCCAACCGGGCGTTGCGCCGGCCGGACCACCGATCGTCGCGGCCGACCGCAACGACGATCGGCTGATCGGTGACGACCACACCAGCGACACCCGACGGCAGCTCGGTACCGACGGACACGATGGCGGCATCCAACCGTCCCGTGCGTATGCCCTCGATCAGTTCGTCCGAGTTCGCGGTGCCGAGAGTGATGTCGACGTGCGGGTGCGCCTCGTGGAACTGCGCCAGCAGGCTCGGCATGTCGACGTCGTGCGCGGTGACGGTGCCGATGGTCACCGACCCTCGCACCAGATCGCTCAATTCGGCCACCGCGGTGCGCGCATCGAGAACGGCGGCCAGGGCGGCGCGGGCGTGCGGCAGCACTGCCTGCCCGGCAGCGGTCAACCGAATCTCGCGTCGGCCGCGATCGAACAACGGCTCCCCCAGCTCACGCTCCAGCCGGGCGATCTGCGCACTGACCGCGGGCTGTGCGACGTGGATGCGCTCGGCGGCACGGGTGAAATTGGCTTCCTCGGCAACCGCGACGAAGTACTCGAGCTGCCGTAGTTCCATAAGCATTAATTATAGTTTGTTGACTTCATCGGTATTGGACTTATAGTTCCGTCGCGCCGAGGCTGGACACATGACACAGCTACTCATCGCCGGCGGCGGTATCGGCGGCCTCACCACCGCACTGACGCTGCACGCCCGCGGATTCGACGCCCTCGTTCTCGAGCGTGCGCACGACCTGCAGCCCTTCGGTGTCGGCATCAACCTGTTGCCGCACGCCGTGCGCGAACTCACCGAGCTCGGCCTCGGTGACGAGCTGAACGCCATGGCGGTGGCCCCGTCAGCGATTCGCTTCTACACCCATCGCGGCGAGCTGCTGTTCACCGAACCTCGGGGTCTGGACGCGGGCGACGCCTATCCGCAACTGTCGGTGCACCGCGGACGGCTACAGATGATGTTGCTCGACGCCGTACGGAAACGTCTGGGCGCCGACGCTGTCCGCACCGGCAGTGGGGTTACCGGCTTCCAGCAGAGCACCGACGGTGTCACCGTCGGTACCGCCGCAGGCCCGGTTACCGGTGCCGCGTTGATCGGCGCCGACGGCATCAATTCGATCGTGCGTGCCGCGTTGCATCCTGACCATGACCTGTTGCTGTCGTCGGGCATCACGATGTACCGCGGGGCGAGCGAGATCACGCCGTTCCTGGACGGGCGCACCATGGCAATCATCAAGGCCGACAACGGAGTTGACCTGATCACCTATCCCATCGGCGGCGCTCGGGTCAACTGGGTGCTCCAGGTCCCCAGCGGGCAGCCCGGCCCGCTGCAGGGCGACGCCGAATGGAACGCGCCCGCGGCGCCCGACGACGTCTTGCCGCACGTGGCCGACTGGGACCTCGACTGGCTCGACATGGACGCGCTGATCGGCCGGAGCCCCGCGCTGTTCAGCTACCCCATGGTCGACAAGGACCCGTTGCCCCATTGGGGCGACGGACTGGTGACGCTGCTCGGCGACGCCGCCCACCCGATGTACCCCGTCGGGGCCAACGGCGCGTCGCAATCGATCGTGGATGCCCGCGTACTCGCCGACGAACTCGCTGCCCACGGCTTCTCCGGTCTTCGCACTTACGAGACAGCCCGGCGCGCCGAGACCGCGGACGTCATCGCCGCCAACCGCGAGATGCACGTCGCCGGGGCGTCCCGGACCCCGGAGCAGCTGGCCCGGGTCACCGCCCGGTACCGGACCGAGACGGCGACAAGCACCCGGTCATGAATGGGTTGACCCGCGACCATTCAAGGCGCTTTCCCGGTGTCCGGGACAGAACTGCAACACGTTTCAGTTTTCCCCGGCCGCCGGTTACTCTGAGCTGGTGCCAGGAGTGACGGACGCCGGTAGTCAGCCGGCCATTGAAGGTTGGTGGGACACCGACGAAAGCGGTGCGCCGCACCTGATCGGGGCAAAATGCCCGCAGTGCGGAACCTATGTTTTCCCGCCCCGCGAAAACAACTGCCCCAGCCCGGCGTGTGACAGCGACGTGCTTGAGCCCGTCGCGTTGTCGCGCCGCGGCACCGTGTGGAGTTACACCGAGAACCGCTATCCCCCGCCGGCGCCGTACCCGGCGACCGATCCGTTCGAGCCGTTCGCCATCGCCGCCGTCCAACTCGAGGCCGAAGGTCTCATCGTGCTGGGCAAGGTCGTCGAGGGCACGCTCGCCGCGGACCTGAAGGTCGGCATGGAGATGGAACTGACGACCATGCCGCTGTACACCGACGCCGACGGTGTCGAGCGGACCACCTACGCCTGGGCGATAGCGGACGCGAGGAGCATGGAGGATTCAGCAGAATGAGCACCCCAGATCCGTTGTACATCCTCGGTGCGGGCATGCACCCGTGGGGCAAGTGGGGCCGTGACTTCACCGAGTACGGCGTCGTCGCCGCGCGCGCCGCACTGGCCGAAGCCGGCCTCGACTGGCGCCAGATCCAGTTGGTCGCCGGTGCCGACACCATCCGTAACGGTTACCCGGGCTTCATCGCCGGGTCGACGTTCGCCCAGAAGCTGGGCTGGAACGGCGTGCCGGTGTCGTCGTCGTACGCCGCCTGCGCCTCGGGTTCGCAGGCGCTGCAGAGCGCCCGCGCCCACATCCTGGCCGGTTTCTGCGACGTCGCGCTGGTCATCGGCGCCGACACCACGCCCAAGGGTGCCTTCGCGCCGGTCGGCGGCGAGCGCAAGAACGATCCCGACTGGCAGCGCTTCCACCTGCTGGGTGCCATGAACCCGGTGTACTTCGCCCTGCTGGCCCGCCGCCGCATGGACCTGTACGGCGCCACCTCCGAGGACTTCGCCCAGATCAAGGTGAAGAACTCCAAGCACGGCCTGAACAACCCGAATGCCCGCTACCACAAGGAGGCGTCGGTCGAGGACGTGCTGGCCAGCCCGGTCGTCTCCGACCCGCTGCGACAGCTGGACATCTGCGCCACCTCGGACGGCGCCGCCGCGCTGATCGTGGCCAGCGCGGACTTCGCGCGCAAGCACCTGGGCTCGCTGGACGGCGTGCCGTCGGTGCGTGCCATCAGCACCGTCACGCCGCGGTATCCGCAGCACCTGCCCGAATTGCCGGACATCGCAACGGATTCCACCGCAGCCATCCCCGGGCCGGACCGGGTGTTCAAGGACCAGATTCTCGATGCGGCGTACGCCGAGGCCGGCATCGGACCCGACGACGTCAACCTGGCGGAGGTGTACGACCTGTCGACCGCTCTGGAGCTCGACTGGTACGAGCACCTGGGCCTGTGCGCCAAGGGCGAAGGCGAGCAGCTGCTGCGCTCCGGCGCCACCACGATCGGTGGCCGCGTGCCGGTCAACCCCTCAGGTGGTCTGGCGTGCTTCGGTGAGGCCATTCCCGCTCAGGCCATCGCGCAGGTTTGTGAGCTGACCTGGCAGCTGAAGGGCCAGGCCATCGGCCGCCAGGTCGAGGGCGCCCGCGTGGGCGTGACCGCGAACCAGGGCCTGTTCGGCCACGGCTCGTCGGTGATCGTCGCGCGCTGATACCGCCGCCCAACGTGCGGAAAATCCCGGGAAATTACCGATTTCCCGGGATTTTCTGCACAGTGGGCCGGTGATGATTTCAGTCCGGGTCAAGCCGGGGAGCCGCAAAGGGCCGCTCGTCGAGACCGACGACGACGGCACGCTGGTGGTGTACGTCCGCGAGCAGGCGGTGGACGGCAAGGCCAACACCGCGGTGATCCGGGTACTGGCCGAGCATTTCGGCGTGCCGAAGTCGCGGGTGGAGTTGGTGTCCGGCGCGGCGGCCCGGATCAAGCGGTTCCGGATCGTCGAGTAGCGCGGTAATACTGCAGTCATGCCTCGCATCACCGCCGTCCGCGGCGACATCACCCAGCAGGACGTCGACGCGATCGTCAACGCCGCGAACAGTGGGATGCGTGGCGGCGGTGGCGTGGACGGCGCCATCCACCGGGCCGGCGGGCCTGCCGTGCTACACGACTGCATCGAGCGCTTTCCTCATGGGCTGGCCACCGGCGACTCCGGCTGGACGACCGCCGGGAACCTTCCGGCGCGGTGGGTGATTCATACGGTAGGCCCGAATTACCGCGCAGGCCAACGTGATCCGGAGTTGTTGCGATCCTGCTACCGCCGTTCCCTCGAGGTCGCCGACGAACTCGGCGCGCAGAGCATGGCCTTTCCGCTGATCAGCGCCGGTATCTACGGCTGGCCGCTCCATGAGGCAATCATGATCGCCGCCGAGACGATTGCATCTGCCGCCACGAAGGTCGATGACGTCCGTCTGGTGGCGATCGACGCGGACATCGTCAACCGAATCGATGCTCAACTGCGACGAACATGAGCTCACGTCCGAAGTTTGGCAGGAACTTCGAACACAAGCTCACGTTCGGCGGAAAGCCAGCTCAGGCGACGCCGAGGTAGGCGGCTCGGATGCTGTCATCCTTCAGCAGGTCACGGGCATTGCCGCTGCGGGTGACGGCGCCGGTCTCCAGGATGTAGGCCCGATCGGACCGGCTCAGTGCCTGCTGGGCGTTCTGCTCCACCAGCAGCACCGTGGTGCCCTGGGTGTTGATCTCGGAGATGATCCGGAAGATCTGCGAGATGACCATGGGTGCCAGACCCATCGACGGCTCGTCCAGCAGCAGCACCTTGGGCCGGGCCATCAGCGCACGGCCGATCGCCAGCATCTGCTGCTCGCCTCCAGAGAGCGTCCCGCCGGCCTGCGACCGCCGTTCGGCCAGCCGCGGGAATGTCGTCAGCACCCAGTCGAGACGCTCGTCGTGGTCGTGCTTGGACTCGAATTTTCGCCCATAGCAACCCATCTCGAGGTTCTCGATGATGGTCATCCCCGGGAAGATGCCGCGCCCCTCCGGCGCCTGGATCAGGCCCGCGGTCACCCGACGATGCGCTTTCATCTTCGATACGTCCTCGCCGTCGAACCACACCGAACCCGACGACAGCGGCAACAGGCCGGAGATGGCCCGCATCATGGTCGTCTTACCCGCGCCGTTGGAGCCGAGCAGGGTGACCAGTTCGCCCTCCCGCACGATCAGCGAAACACCATGCAGCGCTTGAATTCTGCCGTACTGGACGACGACGTCACGAACCTCCAGTAGTACCGGCCGCAGGTCGAGGTCGACGGATTCAGAGCTCGTCATCGGGCACCCCCAGGTAAGCGGCGATGACCTTCGGGTCCTCGCGAATCTCGGCCGGCAGGCCTTCGGCGATCTTGCGCCCGAACTCCAGTACCACGATCCGGTCGGTGACACCCATGACCAGCCGCATGTCGTGTTCGATCAGCAGCACGGTGTAGCCGTCGTCCCGGATGGCCTGGATCAGTTCGATCAGCGCGGACTTCTCGCTCGGGTTGAAGCCGGCAGCCGGCTCGTCCAGGCAGAGCAGTTTCGGCTCGGTGGCCAGGGCCCGGGCGATCTCCAGACGGCGCTGGTCGCCATACGGCAGGTTGCGGGCCTTCTCTTCGCCGCGGTGCGCGATCCCCACGAATTGCAGTAGCGCGGCAGCGCGTTCGATGGCGTCGCGTTCCTCGCGCCGGTGTCGCGCGGAACGCAGCAGCGCACCGGGGACCGACGTCTTGTGCCGGGCGTCGGTGCCGACGACGACGTTTTCGAGCGCCGTCATCTCGCCCCACAGCCGGATGTTCTGGAAGGTGCGCGCGATGCCGCGCCGGGTGATCTCGTGGCGCTTGATCTTGCCGAGCGGCGCGCCGTCGAACATCACCGAACCCGACGACGGCCGGTACACACCGGTGATTGCGTTGAAGCAGGTGGTCTTGCCGGCCCCATTGGGACCGATGAGGCCGAGAATCTCGCCGCGGCGGATATCGAACGTCACGGAGTCGAGCGCGGTGAGCCCACCGAACTTGACGGTGAGATCGGTTGTCGCCAAGAGCTTCTCGCCCTCGGCGACCTGCACGTCACGGTGCAGTGCGGCGAGTTCCTCGTCGGGTGTGAGCTCTGGTGAGTCGCTCATGCCGCCGCCTTCGAATCGTCCGCGTTGCGCAGCAACCGACGCGCCGCCTGGCTGTACGCCAGCAGCTGCTGGCGCACCGGGAACAGTCCCTGCGGCCGGAAGATCATCAGCACCACCAGGGCCAGGCCGAAGAACAGGTATTTGAGGTCACCGAGGTTGATGCCGAGCACGTGCACTCCGAGCAGCCGGTTCGGCAGGTAGACGATGATGAACGCGCCGAAGATCACGCCGAGCTTGTTGCCCTGCCCGCCGAGGACCACGGCGCACAGGAACAGCATCGAGTTGATGATGTTGAAGGTCGGGGGTGCTACGTACTGCACCTGTCCGGCATACAACGCGCCCGACAGGCCGCCGATGCCCGCGCCGATGACGAATGCCCATAGCTTGAACTTGAAAGTGTTGACGCCCATGACTTCTGCGGCGTCCTCGTCTTCCCGGATGGCGACCCAGGCCCGTCCGACGCGGCTGCGCTCGAGGTTGCCGACGAGCAGCAGGATGCCGACCATGAGCGCCAGCCCCAGCCAGAACCACCAGGTGCCGTAGTTGGCATGCCCGGTGGAGTTACCGCTGGAGAACACACCGGTGGGCAGCTTGTCGGTCTCCCCCAACCGCGGATACGCGATCTGGTTGAGGCCGCGGGCGCCGTTGGTCAGATCGGAAAGGTTGTCGGCCAGGAGCCGGATGATCTCGCCGAATCCCAGGGTGACGATGGCCAGGTAATCCCCGCGCAGCCGCAGCGTCGGGATACCCAGCACCAGGCCGGCCAACGCCGTGACGGCCATGGCCAGCGGCACACACGCCAGCCAGGCCCAGTCCTTGTCGAGGAACCCGCCCGCCCCCACCTGGTTCCACGGGCTGTCGGGGCTGGTCAGCAGCGCGACGGTGTACGCGCCGACGGCGTAGAACCCGACATAGCCGAGGTCGAGCAATCCGGCTTGGCCCACAACGACGTTGAGGCCGATCGCGATGATCGCCACCATCGCGAACTGCGCCATGGTGCCGCCGAAGCTGATGCCGGGCGTGTTGAGGAACGGCGGGGTGTACAGCGGCAGCAACGCCACCGCAGCGAACACGACGATGCCGACGGCCCATTTCGCGGGTCGGTTCTGCTGATCCCACCACTGGCGCAACCGGTCGCCGGGCGCCAGCACGTACCGGGCCCAGCCCTCGCTTCGATGCTGCCCGCTCATGCTCGTGCCTTCCCGAGACTTTCACCGAGTATCCCGGTGGGACGGATCAGCAGCACCAGCACCAGCAGCACGAAGGCCACCACGTCGCGCCACTGGGTACCGAAGAATGCCTGCCCGTAGTTCTCCATGATGCCGAGGATCAGCCCGCCCAGCAGCGCACCCCGAAGGTTGCCGATGCCGCCGAGCACCGCGGCCGAAAATGCCTTGATCCCCAACAAGAATCCACCTGAGTAGATGATGCCCTGCGGCACCTTCAAGGTGTAGAGCAGCGCGGCCGCGCCGGCCAGCAGGCCGCCGATGAGGAACGTCGTCATGATGATGCGCTCGCGGGACACGCCCATGAGGGTGGCTGTTGCCGGGTCCTGGGCGACGGCTCGGATACCGCGGCCGAATTTGGTGCGATTGAGTGCGATATCGGTGAGCAGCGCCAGCACAACCGCGGCCACCACGATGACGACTGTGACGTTCGAGATGTTCGCGCTGAACAGCGTGAACTGAGTTTTGGGCTGCACCAGGATGATCGGCTGCTGGGCATTGCTGCCGCCGAATCCCTTGAGGATCTTCGGCAGCACGAAGTGCACGAACTCCTGCAGGACGAACGACATGCCGATCGCGGTGATGAGGAACGTCAGCCCACGCGCATTGCGGCGGCGCAGCGGCCGGTAGGCCACGACCTCCAACCCGACGGCGGCGGCACCGGAAACCGCCATCGCGACCACCAAGGCGACACCCAGATAGAAGATCGTCAGCCCGATACCCAGGTTGTACGCATTACCGCTGGGCTTGAAACCGAGAATCATCTCCAGCGCGAAGTACGCGCCGAACATGCCGAGCATGAAGATTTCCGAGTGTGCGAAGTTGATCAGCCGCAGCACGCCGAAGACCAGGGTGTAGCCGACGGCGACCAGGGCATAGATCGCACCCCACGACAAACCGTCAATCGTCAACTGCCAGAACCCGTTCAGCAGGTTGTCTACGTTGAAATTGATATTGGCCGCGGTGCACACGTAGTGGCCGACGCAATCGGGGGTCATCGGGTGGCGGCTCCTCGGTTATCGCGGTGGTGACTGTCTGCGAACAAACGACGCGCCCGGCACGGGGTCCGGACGCGTCGTCGTCTGCAGGTTCCTACTGGACCTTGTAGACCCAGATCAGGTTGGTGGTCAGCTCACCCTTGTTGTTCCACTGGTACTTACGGGCCACACCCTGACCGTCGTACTTGGTGACGAAGTCCAGCAGCGCCGGCCGGGTGACCGCACCCGAATCGATGCCCTTGACCAGGATGGTGCCCAGGTCGTAACCCTCGGTGCTGTAGGTGCCGGGCTCCTGGCCGAACTTCTTGGTGTACTCCTCGGCGAACTGCTTGCTCGCCGGGCCGCACGGGCACGACAGGATGGCGCCCTTGGAGGACTCGCCGGCCTGCTTGACGAACTCGGGGTCCTTGGTGCCGTCGGCGCTGACGAACGTCGCGGTCACACCACCGTCCTTGAGCTGCTGGACGAACGTCGCGGCTTCGGCGTAGTACCCGCTGTAGAAGATCGCATCCGGGGCCGCGCCCTTGATCTGGGTGACGGCGGCCGAGAAGTCCTTGTCGCCCTTCTTGACCGAGATGTTGCACGCCGAATCCGCGACCGGTCCCAGCGTGGTGCGCACGGCGGTGGCCAGGCCCAGGCCGTAGTCGGTGCTGTCGTCGACGACGCAGACCTTCTTGTACTTGAGCGTGTTCTTCAGGTAGTTCGCGACGGACGGCCCTTGCACGCCGTCGTTGGCCAGTCCGCGGAAGAAGGTCTTCCAACCGTTCTCGCTGAGCGTCACATTGGTGGCCGAGGCGGTGGCGGCGACGAGGCCGGCCTGGTCGAAGACGGTGCCGGTGGCTTTCGTCTCGCCCGAGAAGGCCGGGCCGACCAGGCCGATGGTGAACTTGTCGTCGACGATCTGCGGTGCGATGGCCGTCGCCTTCTGCGGGTCACCTTCGGTGTCGAAGGTCTTGAGCGTCACCTGGCAGCCCGGGTTGGCGGCATTGTGTTTGTCGATGGCCAGCTGCACGCCGTCCTTGATGTTGATGCCCAGTGCGGCATCCGGACCGTTGAGCGCACCGGCCATGGCGATCGAGACCGGCGGGCAGGTGGCCTTGCCGTCGCCGGCCGGATCAGCGGCAGTCGCGCCCCCGGCGGCCTTGATCTCCGCACCGTTCTCATCGATCTGCACCTGCTCGACGATCTTGAGATTCGAGCCTGCCGCGCCGCTCTGTTTCGGATCAGACTGACTGCATCCCGCCAGACCGAACACGATCAGACCGGCACTGCCGACTGCAAGAGCATTCCGAGCTACGCGACTGCGCACGCTTCACCTCCGGGTCATGGTTACGTGACACCGGACGTCGTTCTGACTCTTCGCAGGTGAGGCCCGACGTCCGCTACTTCGCGTAGACAGTAACCAACCGGGAGCGGTGATACCTGCTGTTGAGCGATGCTCGCCGACGTTGTGTCGGGCGGACCTGTGTAAACGCTGGGACGCGAAACACAGAGTTAACGGGCGGCAGCCCGGTGACTCAGCCGGCTGACGGCTCCGTCGTTTCCGCGGCGGGCGGATCCAGCGTTTCGACGACGACCTCGGCCACCCGTTTCATCGTGGTGCGACGGTCCATCGCCGCCCGCTGGATCCACTTGAACGCCTCGGGCTCGGTCATGCCCTGTTTGGTCTGCAGGATGCCTTTGGCGCGCTCGACGAGCTTGCGCGTCTCGAGCCGGTCGGAGAGCGAGAGGACTTCCTGCTCCAACGCCGTCAGCTCACCGAAGCGGCTGACGGCGACCTCGATGGCCGGCACCAGATCGGTGATCGAGAACGGCTTGACCAGGTAGGCCATGGCACCCGCGTCACGGGCCCGCTCGACCAGCTCACGCTGCGAAAACGCAGTCAGGATCACGATAGGCGCGATGCGTTTGGCCGCGATCTCGGAGGCCGCGTCGATGCCGTCCCGGCGGGGCATCTTCACGTCCATGATCACCAGGTCCGGCTTGAGCTTCTCGGCGAGTTCCACCGCCTCCTGGCCGTCGCCGGCCTCGCCGACGATCTCGTAACCCTCCTCGCGGAGCATCTCCGCCAGGTCCAGCCGGATGAGCGCCTCATCCTCGGCCACGAGAACACGGCGCGGTGTGACGTCATCAGTTGTTGGACCGGTCATCACCACATTGTCGCGTGAGGCGCGCTCGGAGGCGACCTCGGGGCGCGGCGCGGCCGCCAGAATCACATCAACTATGGTGGTACACCGCACCGCGAAACGCCCTCGTATCCCAACTGGCAGAGGAAACGGATTCAAAACCCGTGCAGTGTGAGTTCGAATCTCACCGAGGGCACCAAAGCTCGCCGCTAAACTGCACGCATGGGGGCACTGCGAGTCACTGCGGATGGACTGTTCGCTATTGCCGGACAACTCGAGCAGCATGCCCAAGCTCTGTCGGCACACATCACCAGCGGTGCGCCGCTGCCTGCCGGCCAATCCACCGCTGACGTCGTCGCCGAGATGCAGACGCGCATCGACGCCGCGTCCTCCGCGCATGCCGAACGCATGTGGTCGGTAGCCGCGTCGCTGACCAGCGCGGGTCGGGCCTATACCGACTCCGACAGCTCGGCCTCGGCAGCTTTGGCGGAATAGCCTCCGATGCCCGAATTCGAATTGCCGACGCTGGCACAGATCACCGATTGGGATGTGCAGCATCTGGTCGACGCCGCCGCACAGTGGAACAAGACCGCCGACCTGTGGGAGAACTCATTCCACGACGCCTGGCAAGGCATCCTGCGCCCCGGCGGCACCACGTGGGAAGGCAGCGCGGCGGAGAACGCGCAGGACATCGCCTGGCGCGATCTGGTCAAGGTCCGGGGGTCGGCCGACGCGCTGCGGGCGGCAGCCAGCATCGCGCACACCGGCGCTGCGTCGCTCTCCGATGTCAAACGCCTGGCGCTGGGCGCAATTGACGAGGCACGCACCAACGAATTCACCGTCGGTGAAGACCTGTCGGTGACTGAGGTGCGGTACCGATTCGTGGCCAGGGAGCGCGAGTCGCGCGAGTCCATGGCCGACGATCATGCCGCCGATATCCGGCACTTCGCCGCGAATCTCGTTGCGCTGGATCGAGATATCGCGCACCGTCTCCGGGCGCTCATGTCGGGCATCGGCGCCCCGATCTACTCGGTCTGAGCGCCTCCCCGGCGCATGACACGCCGGGGAGGCTTCGCCCAACCCCGTCTATGAGCCCTGGTGCTGGTGTGCCTTGTTGTCCGTCGACGAGGTGGTCTTTCCATCCGCGCCGCCCTCGGACCGCCCCGTCGGCGTTGACGGCTGGCTCGCAGCCGGGGTCTGCTTCGTCACCTTGCCCGGCTTCGTGCCCGGCTTCGTGCCCGGCTTGGTCTTGGTGCCCGACTTGTCGCTACTGCCCGACTTGTCTTGGCCCGCGGCGTTGGTCGTCGACGCCGTGGTGCCCGACTGCCCGGTGGACGTGTCATCGGACTTCGTCGCGCCAGCCGGAGCGCCCGTCTTGGGCGTTCCCGACACGGACGAATCAGGCTGCGTCGTTCCAGATTTCGGGGTATCCGTCTTGGCGGTGTCTGTCCCCGTGGTCGACGCGCCCGTGGTGCCCGTCGTCGATCCCTTGGTCTCGTCCGTCGACTTTGCCGGCGTCGTCGAGTCCTCGGCCTTCGGGTCCGCCGCCTTTGTGTCGGTCGCCTTTGTGTCGGTCGACTTGGTGTCGGTCGATGTGGTGCCCGTCGACGTGGTGTCCGTCGACGTGGTGTCCGTCGACGTCGGGTCGACGGCACCGGCCGCCGTGGGCTGAGCGGCATCGGCAACCTTGGTGTCAGCAGACCCCGACTTGTCGCCGGCCGTGACGTGCCCGGCGGTGTCCTTCGACCCGACCACCTGGGCCTTCAGTTCTGTGAGCGTCTTATTCGCCGCGGCGAGAGTGTCCGCGGTGGACAGCGTGGCAGCCGCCGGGGCGATGCTCGCGGCGGTAGTCGCCTGCGCCGTAGCCGGTTTGAAGATTCCTGACAGGAAATCGGTGAATGCCTTGACTGCGTTGGCGAATGCGGCCTGCACCGACGAGGTGAACGACGCGAATGCCTGCTGCGCCTGGGCGAAGGCTTTCTGAATGAACGCGATGAACGCCACGAAGGGTGACGTCACCGGGTTGTGGACCATGGCATCGGCAATGGCCTTCTGGATCACCGCCACCGCGAGTTTGGGCGTCCAGTCGGTTTGGTAGATGCCGTAACCGGTGTCGGTACCGGGAGTGCCGTCACGGGTCGTGTAGATGTACAGCGGTCCGGTGTAGGTCAGCGCCCGCCACGCGGTGATCATGTCTTGGATGAAGGCGGCCTGGCTCTGGTTGCTGGCGTCGGTCACCTGGCCGTTCGAGTCGAGCACGGTTTGGAAGCCGTATTCGGTGGCCCAGATCAACTTGGTCCCGTCGCCGTTCTGCACCATGAGCGCCCGGACGCCCTCGACTTGACTGATCGCGGTGAGCGGGATGCCCTGCCCTTGCGAGAACTTCACCAGCTGCGAGAAGTCATACGGGTGCACGGACAACGCGTCGAAAAAGCCTTGCGCGCCAGCGGCATACATCGCCGCCACGTAGGTGGGCGCGGAAGCGGTCAACCCGAAGAAGTCCACCAGCGGAGCCAGCGCGCCGGCGACTACCGTTGCCGTCGGATCGAGTTGCTTCAAAACCGGATAGACAGCTTTCAACAGTGCGGTGTAGCTGGCCGGACTCATCGGCTGGTAGAACGAAGCGGAATTGACCTCGTTCCAAATCTCGTAGGCCGAGATGGTGTTGCCGTACCGTTTGGCGACCTGAGTCATGAAATTCACGTAGTCCTGCGGATTGGGCGCTCCGGCACCCGGGAGAGTGCCGCTGGGCGCTGCCCACAGCGGCGTGCTGCTGACCACGGCCAGCACGCCCATGTTGTGCGCGGCAGCCGCATTCATCACGTTGTCCATCAACGTCCAGTTGTAACTGCCCTGGGCCAACGGTTCGATCAGACCCCACGGGACGAAGACTCTGACGTTCTGCACACCGATCGACTGCAGCTTGGTCAGCGTGGCGTCGATGTCCGCCGGCGACATTCCGTACAGACTCGAATCGGCAATGCCGATGGTGGTGTTCGATTCATCGATCGTCGCGGTAGGCGTGACGTCGGCCGCGACCGACCGGGGCGGCGTCGGGCCCACGTGGCTATAGGTGCAGATGACGGCCAGCGGCATCAATACGACGACGGCTCTCAGCATCAGAGCCCGGAACAGACGGTTCACCGCGGTCCCCCTTTCCACCGTGGCCATCACATTTGTCGACGGCGCGTAGGCCGCTAATTTACTGCCCCGCCAACAAATAAATGTGTACAAAAACGAAATCAGATGGAAATACTTTTAGCACGCATTTCAGGCAAACGAAAAGGCCAACTAAGTTATTCTGCCACGTTCGGATACAGCGAATTCAATATCGGTTCGATTTTTAGCCATGAGCAAGTCTTTCCAGGGATCAGTGCACCTCACAGTCGCTGATTTACCCTTCTACGCACCATTCGACGCTACTGTCGAATTTCTAGCAATTTTGATATTGATCGCTGGATGACACATTTTTCGCACACGGCGAAGGAGCGCGCACGACGCATCAATGCGCCGCTGACCGGACTCCATAAATGGCCACCGGGACTGGCCATTTATTGCTGACCTCACCTGCCCCAAATGGCAGTCCTCCCGCAACCGTGGCGCCGTCCCGACGCCGCCCTGTTCGCCGTCAGCGGAGTATCCGCAGGCGAGCACAAAATGCGGCCCTGCGCGTCTACCCTTTATTCATGGCGATCATGGACGACGCTCGCCTCGCCAGCGGTGCCGCGGCGCCGGCTCGCGCCGAGTTGGTCGCGGCGGTGCGCCGTTCGGTCTGCGTCCCGACCGCCACGGTGCGCGAGTGCCTCCACCCCGACGCTGACACCCTGAATCCGACCGTCGCGCGCAGCCGCCGAATCCTGACCCGCACCAGCCGCCTGGGCGCCATCCTCAGCGTCTTCTTCGCCTTCCAAGCGTTGTCGACGGGGCCGTACGCGATGTGGATCGGCGCCGTCAACGTGGTCAGCGCCGCGTTGTTCCTGCTCGTGCCGACGCTCTACCGGTTCGGTGAACTGGTCGCGCCGGCGGCATTCGTGCTCATCGCCTACACAACGGTCACCGTCGTGTGCATCAACGTCGGCACGGGTTCCGGAATCCTGCTGTATTTCGCCGTAGGAGGCGCGATAGCACTGTTGATAGTGGGGCTGGAACACCTCATGTTCGCCGCGGGTGTCGCCGCGGTCGGCATGATCACCGCGATCGTGCTGGAATTCACCGTCCCGGCATACACCGGCGTGCAGACCGAGATGGAAAGCCGCGTGGCCTTCGTCATCACCGCGGTGTCGGCTTGCCTGATCGTGATGGCGACCGTCTGGTCCGTCCTGCGGGAGAACGCCATCGCGCAACGCGCCATCCAGGCCGAGTATCTGCGGTCCGAGACGCTGCTGGCGAACATCCTCCCGGAGTCCATCGCACAGCGGCTGAAGGATCCGGCACACACCGTGATCGCCGACAAATTCGACGATGCCTCAATCCTTTTCGCCGATATCGCCGGGTACACCCAACGCGCCGCCGACACCGCCCCCGCCGACCTGGTCCAATTTCTCGACACGCTGTACACCGATCTCGACGCACTCGTGGACCGGCACGGCCTGGAGAAGGTCAAAACCAGCGGCGACTCCTACATGGTGGTCAGTGGGATACCCCACGGCCGGGCCGATCACCTCGAGGCACTGGCCTGCCTGGCCCTGGACTTCGCCGACTCGGTCCGCGAACTCACCGACCCGAAGGGCCGCCCCGTTCCGGTCCGTATCGGCATCGCGGCCGGTCCGGTGGTGGCCGGCGTGGTCGGCTCGCGCAAGTTCTTCTACGACGTCTGGGGCGACGCGGTCAACGTCGCGTCCCGGATGGAGAGTACCGATGTCGCCGGCCGAATCCAGGTGCCGCACAACGTCTATGAGCGCCTACAGCATGCCTACGCATTCGAGGAGCGCGGCGAGATCGATGTCAAGGGCAAGGGTCTGATGCGCACCTGGTACCTGGTCGGCCGAACGTCTGCGGCCGGGTCATCGCGCGCCGACGGCGCTCAGTCCAGCCCGTGCTCGATGGCGTAGCGCGCCGCTTCGACCCGATTGGCCACCTGCAACTTGCGGAACGTCGCCTGTACGTGGTTCTCGACAGTACGGTGACTGAGGGTCAGGCGTTCGGCAATCTGCTTGGCGGTCAACCCTTTTGCCACGTAGCGAAGGATCTCGGTCTCCCGTTCGGTCAGACCCGCGGCCGGGTCCGCACCCGGCGCTTTGGCCAGGCGCCGATGCTCCCCCAGCACCAGGCCGGCCAGTCCCGGCGTGAACACCGCACGCCCCGCGCCCGTCGCGCGGACGGCGTCGGCCAGCTCGGCCTTCGAGGCGCTCTTCACCAGATACCCGGTGGCACCGGCCTTCACGGCCTCCAGCACGTCGTCACGCTCATCGGAGGCCGACAACACCAGTACGCGGCTGGCGGGTGATACCGCCAGCACCTGGACGGTCGCCTCGACACCGCTGCCGTCGGACAGCCGCATGTCCATCACCACCACCTGCGGTTTGACCACCGCGGCCCGACGCCCGGCGGCTGCGACGCCGTCGGCCGTGGCCACCACGATGAAGCCGGAGTCTTCGAGATCACGGGCGACGGCGTCACGCCAGATCGGATGGTCGTCGACGACCATGACCGTCAGCTCGGCCTGTTGCGGCTCAGCCATCGGTACCTTCTGTTCTGGGCACCGTCAGCTCCCACTCGGTGCCGGCGCCCGGCGACGTCGTCAGCTCAGCCGCACCGCCGAGCGATTCCAACCGTCCCACAATGGATTTCGTCACACCCATATGCCCCTCCGCCGCCGCCTGCGCCAACCGTCCATCAGCGATCCCCACTCCATCGTCGCGGATGCTCACGACGACCCGCTCCCCCAGGTCCTCGACGAGGACGAATGCCCGGGCCCCCTGCCCGGCGTGCGCCTCCGTGTTACCCAGGACGTTGGCCACCGCGGCATCGAGTTCGCCTGCCACTGCGGCGTCGAGCAGCACCGGGTCCGGCGGCACGCTCACCGCCACACGGTCCCCCGCGCGGGCCCGGAGCATTTCACCGACGTCGGCCAGACCACCCGGCACGTCGTCGAGGCCGGAACTGACCAGCCGGCGTAACGCCCGTTCCTGCTCGCCGGCGAGGTGCGCGAGCTCTGCTGTCTCACCACCGATCTCCCGCCCCTTGCGGGCCACCAGCGCCAGCACCTGGATGGCACCGTCGTGCACCCGCCGGGACAGCCTCTCGCGTTCGGCGGTCGCCGCGGCCAACCTGACCGCGCGCTGCAGTTCGGCGTGGGCCCGCCGGGCAGTCTGGGCCGCCATCCCGACCGCCAGGCCTACCGCCAACTCGATGACGAGCGTCGCCTGCCGCCCGAGGTTGGGATCGAAGTAACCCTTGAGCACCGCACCGGCTGCCGTCACGAGCAGTCCGACACCCATCCCGGCCACCGGTCCCAGTTGGATCGCCGCCGACAACGTCGCGTTGGTGGCCCACAACGTCGTCGGCCACGACTGGTTGCCGGCGATCCACACCGGGGACGCCACCAGATCGGTCGACAACACCAGCAGGACGACCACCAGCACCTCGGCGAGCACCCAGCCGTTACGTCGACCGAAGCCGTGCAGGTAGGCCACCGCACACGCCAGGCTCCAGCCGATCAGGCCCCCGAACAGCGCCCACACGACGGCGGGATGCTGCATATCGTCATTCACCGCAAGCTGAAAACCCAAGGCGTACAGGCAACTGAGCAACCGGAAGCCCTGCGCCGCCCGCCACAGCGGGGCGGCCGGGTCCGGTGCTTGTTCCGGTTTTGCAGCGAGGTGCACAGCCACTACATCACTTTGGACAAAAATGCCTTCGTGCGTTCATGTTTCGGGTCGGCCATCACCTCACGCGGGGCTCCGCGTTCGACCACCACGCCGCCGTCCATGAACACCAGCTGGTCCGCCACCTCGCGGGCGAAGCCCATCTCGTGGGTGACCACGACCATCGTCATGCCCTGCTGGGCAAGCTTCTTCATGACGCTGAGGACTTCTCCGACCAGTTCCGGGTCGAGTGCCGACGTCGGTTCGTCGAACAGCATCAGCTTGGGCTCCATCGCCAACGCGCGGGCGATCGCGACGCGCTGCTGCTGGCCGCCGGACAACTGGGCCGGATAGGCGTCGGCCTTGCTGGACAATCCGACCTGGTCGAGCAGGTCCCGCGCACGGCTCACCGCCATATCGCGTTTGACGCCTTTGACGTGGACCGGCGCCTCGATGATGTTCTCCAGCGCGGTCCGGTGCGGGAACAAGTTGAAGTGCTGGAAGACCATGCCGACGTCGCGACGCTGGCGGGCCGCATCTTTGGCCGGCAACTCATGCAGCTTGCCACCGCGTTCGCGGTAACCGACCAGCTGCTCGTCGACGTACAACCGCCCGGCGCTCACTTGCTCCAGATGATTGATGCACCGCAGGAACGTCGACTTGCCGGAACCGGACGGGCCGACGAGCACGAGCACCTGCCCCCGCTCGACCTCCAGCGTGACACCCTTGAGCACCTGCAGGGCACCGAAGCTCTTACACACCTGTTCGGCGCGCACCATAGCCGTCATGGGTGCACTTCCCCGATTTGGGCGAGGGCAAGCGCCTCGAGCTGTTTGGCGGTCAGTTTGCGCGAGGCACCGCGCGAGAAGTAACGCTCCAGATAGAACTGCCCGACCATCAGCACGCTGGTGATGGCCAGGTACCAGCTGGCGGCCACCAGCAGCAGCGGGATGGGCTGGAAGATCACGGCGGAAATGTCGCGGGTGCGGGTATAGAGCTCGAGGGTGTACGGCACGGCGGTGACCAGCGATGTGGTTTTCAGCATGCTGATCAGCTCGTTGCCGGTCGGCGGCACGATGACCCGCATCGCCTGCGGAAGGACGGTGCGCCGCATGGTCATCCACCACGACATGCCCAGCGCGACCGACGCCTCGGTCTGGCCCTCCGGTACGGAAATGATTCCGGCGCGGATGATTTCGGCCATATAGGCGGCCTCGTTGAGGCCCAGGCCGATGAAGGCCATCTGGAACGCCAGCGACAGCCCCTGCAGCTGGATGTGGAACAACGACGGACCGAACGGAACCCCGACCTGGATGTTCTGGTAGATCGACGGGAACAGGCCCCAGAACACCAACTGCACGTACACCGGAGTGCCGCGGAAGATCCACAGATAGCCCCACGCGACGGCGCGGAACACCGGATTGGGCGACAGCCGCATCACAGCCAGGACGACGCCGAGCACCAAGCCGATCGCCATCGCATAGACAGTGAGCTGCAAGGTGTTCCATGCTGCCGCGGACACCCGCGCGTCGAACAGGTACTTGACGTAGGTATCCCAGCCGTAGGCGGGATTGGTGGCGGCACCGTAGACGAACAGGCCGGCCACGACGATGATCGCGGCCGCCCCGATCCACCGCCACGGGTGCCGCAGCGGGATCGCATCGATGGTGGCGGGACCGTGCGGGTCCGCCACCGAGTCAGCGTTCGTCACGTCAGCTGGTGGCCCCATTGACGACCGGCTTGTCGATCATGCCGGCCTGCACGCCCCAGTTGGTGGCGATCTGCTTGTACGTGCCGTTGTCGATCAGGTGCTGCAACGCCTGTAGCAGCGACTGCGCCAACGGCGAGCCCTTCTTCACGGGCCACCCGTACGGCGCCGAGTTGAACACTTCACCGGCCTGCACCAGCTTGCCACCCGCCTGCTTGATCGCCCACAACGTCACCGGCGAATCGGCCGACAAGGCGTCGGCCTGGCCGACGACGACGGCGTTGGCCGCCTGGTCCTGATTGTCGAACTTCACCACATCGATCGGCGGTTTACCGGCATCGGTGCACGCCTTGGTCTTGGCGGGCAGTTCCTCGGTGTCCTGGACCGTGGTGGACTCGACCGCAACCTTCTTGCCGCAGGCATTGTTGGGGTCGACGTGGTCTCCGGCGCGCTGGGCCCACAGGCTCCCCGCGGAGAAGTAGGTGACGAAATCGACCTGCTGTTCGCGCTGCTTGCTGTCGGTGAAGGACGACATGCCGACGTTGTAGGTGCCGGCCTGAATGGCCGGGATGATCTTCGAGAAGTCTGACTCTTCGCGGTAGTCGACAGTCAGGCCGAGCGTCTGCGCGATGGCGTTCATCAGGTCGACGTCGAATCCGACGACCTTGCCGCTCGGATCCTTGTATTCGTTGGGCGCGTAAGGCAGGTTGACGCCCACGATCAGCTTGCCGCTGGACTTGATGGCCTCCGGCACCGTGTTGGCGATCGATTCGACCTTGGCGGCGGGAGCAGCCGACGAGCTCGTTGCGGGGGAACTGGATTCGGTGTTCTTCGCGCAGCCCGATAACGCCAATGCGCCACTGGCGGCCACCATCACCGCAATGCGCCACGCTGTGCCCCGAACGGACTGACTCACACCTGACACGTCGCCTCTTTCTTCATGCTTCACTTCTGCCCCGACCACACCTGCCATGACACAGCGCCAGCGCGCATCGCCGCGCGCCTGCGTTGGGAGCACCTTATCGGCACGGTCGTCACCAAGCAGCCCAATCGCCGGTTGTCCACATCTTGAACCAGGGAAAAACAGTGATGTCCGAACTCGTTGCACCCAGCGTCAAATATGTGAGACTGCGTCAATGACGACTCCAACTCCGCCAAGTCTGTTGCAGCATCTGTGGAAAACCGAGCTCATCGCGGGCCTGATCGCCGTGGCATTGGGCGCTGCCGTGTTGGCCCAGCCCGGCATCTCGGTCGCGGTGGCGGCCATCTTCTTCGGCGCCTACCTGCTCGTCACCGGCATCGGCCAGGTGGTGTTCGCCTTCAGCCTGCACGTCGCGGCCGGCGGTCGGGTGCTGGCGTTCATCAGTGGCGCCGCGTCCCTGGTGCTCGCAGTGCTGGCGTTCCGTCACCTCGGCGATGCTGTGCTGCTCCTGGCCATCTGGATCGGCATCGGCTTCATCTTCCGCGGCGTGGCCACCACGGTGTCGGCGATCAGCGATCCCGGCCTGCCCGGGCGCGGCTGGAACATCTTCCTCGGCGTCATCAGCCTCATCGCCGGTTTCGTGGTGCTGGGATCGCCGATCGAGTCGATCGGCACGCTCGCGCTGGTGACCGGCATCTGGCTGGTGGTCACCGGTGTCGCCGAAGTGATCACCGCTTTCGGGATCCGCAAGGGCGCCAAGGCTGTTGACAAGGCCGTCACCGACGCTACGACCAACGCCTGAGTCGGACGATCGGCTGAATATGTGTGGCCCGGTGCACGTGTGCGCCTGGCCACACATTTCGCGGTTCGGCAGGTATGGACCGCGACCCGCATGAACTACTACGGTAAGTCGTAGACCAATCCTCCGACTGGGGAAGGCTCAATGGACGCACTGGACGTATCGAGGTGGCAGTTCGGGATCACCACCGTCTACCACTTCATCCTTGTCCCACTGACCATCGGCCTCGCGCCGCTGTTGGCCGTCATGCAGACCGTTTGGGTGGTGACCGGAAACCCGGCCTGGTACCGGCTCACCAAGTTCTTCGGCAAGCTGTTCCTGATCAACTTCGCCCTCGGCGTGGCCACGGGCATCGTGCAGGAATTCCAGTTCGGCATGAACTGGAGCGAGTACTCGCGCTTCGTCGGTGATGTGTTCGGCGCACCTCTGGCGCTCGAGGGCCTGGCCGCATTCTTCTTCGAATCCACCTTCATCGGCCTGTGGATCTTCGGTTGGACCAAGCTGCCCAAACTGGTGCACCTGGCGTGTATCTGGATCGTCGCGTTCGGGGTGAACGCGTCGGCGTTCTTCATCATCTCGGCCAACTCGTTCATGCAGCATCCCGTTGGCGCGCACTACAATCCGGAGACCGGCCGGGCCGAGTTGACGAGCATCTGGGAGTTGCTGACCAACAACACCGGAATCGCGGCGTTCACGCACACGGTCGGCGGCGCGATCCTGACGGCAGGCACCTTCGTCGCCGCCATCAGTGCCTGGTGGATGGTGCGCAGCGGTAACACCGAAGAATCGCGCACCATGTTCCGCCCCGCCGCCATGCTGGGCTGTGTGATCGCCTTGGTCGCAGCCGCATCACTCGCGCTCACGGGGGATGTCCAGGGCAAGCTCATGTTCGTCCAGCAGCCGATGAAGATGGCCTCGGCAGAATCGTTGTGTCACACCGAAACCGACCCGAACTTCTCGGTGCTGACCATCGGCACCCACAACAACTGCGACAGCGTCATACACGTCATCGAGGTGCCGTACGTACTGCCCTTCCTGGCCGAGAGCAAGTTCCAGGGCGTCCGTCTGGAAGGCGTGCAGGACCTGCAACGGCAGTACGTCGCCAAGTACGGGCCGGGCGACTACCGGCCCAACTTGTTCGTCACCTACTGGTCCTTCCGCATGATGATCGGATTGCTGGCGTTCCCAGGGCTTTTCGCGCTCACTACACTGTGGTTGACCCGCAAGGGCCGGATCCCAACGCAACGCTGGCTGAGCCTCTTCGCGCTCGTGACGCTGCCCATGCCGTTTCTGGCCAACAGCGCCGGTTGGGTCTTCACCGAGATGGGACGGCAGCCATGGGTGGTCGCCAGCAACCCGACCGGCGACCCGAACCTGCACCTGACCATCAGGCAGGGCGTGTCGGCGCACAGCGCGGGCACGGTCTGGATCTCACTGATCACCTTCACCGCGCTGTATGCGCTGCTCGCCGCCGTCTGGTTCTGGCTCATTCGCCGCTACACCCTCGAAGGGCCGCAGGAACACGACGCCGAACCGACACCACCCACCCCACCGGGCAGCGACGACGTCGCCCCACTGTCGTTCGCGTACTAGGAAGGGGCAGACGTGGCACTTCAGCACCTGTGGTTCATCATCCTGGCCGCGCTCTTCGTCGGCTTCTTCGTCCTGGAAGGATTCGACTTCGGCGTCGGCATGCTCATGGAGTTCTTCGGCCGTGCCGCTGACGGGGATGCCGACCAACACCGGCGCGCCGCCCTGAACACCATCGGACCGGTGTGGGACGGCAACGAGGTCTGGATCATCACCGCTGGCGCGGCGATGTTCGCGGCGTTCCCCGGTATGTACGCGACGCTGTTCTCGGGCCTATATCTGCCGCTGCTGGCCATCCTGGTCGGCATGATCGTGCGGGTCTGTGCCATCGAATGGCGCGGCAAGATCGACGATCCGGGGTGGCGCCGCTGGGCCGATATCGGCATCGCCATGGGTTCCTGGCTGCCCGCCGTGCTGTGGGGCGTGGCTTTCGCCTCGATCCTTCGCGGCCTGCCGGTCGACGCCCGCCATCAGATCCAGCTGTCCTTCGGCGACGTGCTGAACCCGTACTCGCTGCTGGGCGGTATCGCCACGGCCAGCCTGTTCGCGTTTCACGGCGCGGTCTTCGTCACCCTCAAGACCGAAGGGACCGTGCACGATACGGCGCGCCGCTTCGCCACCCGGCTGACCGTTCCGGTGACGGTGGTCGTCGCCGGGTTCGGTATCTGGACCCAGCTGGCCTACGGCAACGACGTCACCTGGATTGCCCTGGGAGTCGCGGTGGTGGCACAGCTCTCGGCGGTCCGGTTGGTGTGGACGCGCCGTGCCGATGGCTGGGCGTTCGCGGCGACGGCGGTGGTCGTCGCCGCCGTGGTCGTTCTGCTGTTCAGCTGCCTGTACCCGAATCTCGTTCCCTCGACGCTCAACCCGGCGTGGAGCCTGACCATCGACAACGCGTCGTCGTCGCCGTACACGCTGAAGGTGATGACGTGGGCCGCGCTGCTGCTCACCCCGCTGGTGATCGGCTACCAGGGCTGGACGTACTGGGTGTTCCGGCAACGGATTTCGGCCGAGCATATCCCGGCCTCCATCGGCTTGTCCCGAAACGGCCAACCGCACTGACCCGACCGTCGACCAATCCCCGCATGACCGCAGGTCTGCGGCGGCATCTTGCGGCCACGGTCGGTAGCGGGGTGGTCATCACCGGCGCCGCGCTCGCCGCGGCAGTGCTCACCGCACAGGTGGTGGCCGGCGTCATCACGACCCCGGCGCCGCTGTCGCACTGGGTGCCACAGCTGCTGGCGCTCGCCGCGCTCTGGGCGCTGCGCGCCGGCGCCCTGTGGTGGCAGGCCAGGCTGGGCCAGCACGGCGCGACCGCGATGATCGCCGACCTCGACGCACAAGTCCTCACCGCGGTCACCGCGCTGCCGCCGCACCGTCGACAAGCTGTGCGCGACGAAGCCGCAATCCTGCTCACCCGCGGTCTCGACGGATTGCGACCGTACTTCACCCGTTACCTGCCCGCCGTGGTCATGTCGGCACTGCTGACGCCGGCGGCAGTGATCGTGATCGCCTGGTATGACGTGAAATCCGCCGTCGTGGTGCTGATCGCCCTGCCGCTGATCCCCCTGTTCATGGTGCTGATCGGGATCATGACGACCGAGCGCTCGGCTGCCGCGCTCGCCGCCATGGCCACGCTGCAATCGCGGCTGCTCGATCTCATCGCGGGCATTCCCACCCTGCGCGCCCTGGGCCGAGCCGAAGGTGCGGCGCCGCGCATCACCGAACTGTCTGACGCGCACCGGCATTCGGCCCTGGCCACGCTCCGGATCGCCTTCCTGTCGGCGCTGGTACTCGAATTGCTGGCCACGCTCGGGGTGGCGCTGGTGGCCGTCGGCGTGGGTCTGCGACTGGTCAGCGGCGGGGTCACCCTGCCGGTGGCCCTGACCGTCCTGCTGCTGGCACCCGAGGTCTTCTGGCCGCTACGGCGCGTCGGAGTGGAATTCCATGCGGCCCAGGACGGCAAGGTCGCTTTCGGGCAGGCCTACCAGCTGCTGGAGGCCACGGGGCAACCGGAATCGGGCGCCGCGCGGATCGGGGCGCGGCCGACCATCGACCTCGAGCAGGTCAGCATCGACGGCCGGGACGGACCGGCCCCGCACAATCTGACGTTGCGGGCGGTGCCCGGCTCAGTGACCGTGCTGACCGGCCCCAACGGCAGCGGAAAAAGCACCGCGCTGCAGGCGATTCTGGGGCTGACGACGCCTGACGCGGGTCGGGTAATGATCGGTGACGACGACCACCGCGTCGAGGTCGGCGCGCTGGATCGGCAGCATTGGTGGCGACAGATCGGCTGGCTGCCTGGGCGGCCGGTACTGGTCCCGGGCACCTTGCGAGAAAACCTGGAACTGCTCGGCGCCCTCCCCGACCTCGACGATGCCTGCCGCACATCAGGATTCGACGAGGTCCTGGCCACGCTGCCCGCCGGACTCGACACCGTTCTCGGGCGCGGAGGCTCGGGGCTGTCGCTGGGCCAGCGACAGCGGCTGGCCCTGGCCCGGGTACTGGGCCGGCCGACCCCGGTGCTGCTGCTCGACGAACCGACCGCACATCTGGACGCCGAACTGGAAATCCGGGTCCTGCAAGCGATCCGGTCCCGTGCCGAGGCCGGCGCGACCGTCCTGGTCGTCGGACACCGCGACGCGGTGCTGGCCATCGGCGACGAGATCGTCCGGGCCGGAGGTGATGTCCATGTCCACGGCTAGGTTCGCGTTCCTCTTGCTCCGCCCCCGGCTGCCCCGCCTGGTGCTGGCCGTCATTCTCGGGGCAGCCGCACTCGGCAGCGCGCTCGCGCTGGCCGGGGTGTCGGCATGGCTGATCACGCGCGCCTGGGAGCGTCCGCCGATTCTGGAGTTGACCGTCGCGGTGGTGGCGGTCCGGCTGTTCGGCATTTCCCGTGGGGTGCTGGGTTATTGCGAACGATTGGCGTCGCACGACGTGGCCCTGCGCGCCGCCGGCCGCGCCCGCACCGAGCTGTACCGGCGGCTGTGCGCCGCCCCGCCGGCGACGGTGCTGCGGCTGAGCAGCGGTGAATTGGTCTCGCGCGCCGGCGCTTCCGTCGATGACCTGGCCGACACCCTGGTGCGGTCGGTGCTGCCCATCACCGTGGCGACGGTGCTGTCGACGGCCACGGTGGTCGTCATCGCCGTCATCTCCCCCGCCGCGGCCCTCGCTCTTGCCGCCGGGCTGATCGCCGCCGGGGTGTGGGCACCGTGGCAGGCCGCCCGCGCCGCGGAAGCCACCGAACACCTTGCCGCAGCGCACCATTCGGATCGCGACGAGGCCGTCATGCTGGCCCTCGACCACGCCGCGGAGCTGGCGGTCGCCGGCCGCCTCAGCGGAGTCATCACTGCGGCCACCGAGGACCACCGCCGCTGGGGCGATGCCGCCGATCGCGCCGCCCGGCCCGCCGCTCTGGCCACTGCGGTTCCGGTCCTGGCCACCGGCGCGAGTGCCATCGCCGCGGTGGTCGCCGCCATCGCGCTCGCCTCATCCGTCGCTCCAACGACGTTGGCGGTCCTCATGCTGCTGCCGTTGTCGGCATTCGAAGCAATCGGCGCGCTGCCGGCGGCGGCGGCGCAGCTGACCCGGGCCCGCATCGCCATCGCGCGGCTGACCGCGATGTTGGCCGAGGACTCCGCCGACCGCGTCCTTGCGGCGGTCCCCCCACTCGACGTGGCGGCCGGTGACCGAGTGGCCGTCCTGGGTGCCAGCGGCCGCGGCAAGACCACCTTGCTGTTGTCCACTGCCGATCACTTCCGCGAAACCGATTCCCCGGCCGGGTTTTTCGCCGAGGATGCCCACCTGTTCGACACCACGCTGCGGGACAACCTGCTGGTGGCCCGTGGTGATGCCACCGACGACCAACTCACCGCCGCCCTGGCACAGGTTGGCCTCGGACCCTGGCTGGCGACGTTGCCCGAAGGGCTGTCGACCCTGCTCGCCGGTGGGGCAGCCGCGGTCTCCGCCGGCCAGCGCCGCCGCCTCCTGCTCGCCCGTGCCCTCTTGACCGACTTCCCCGTCGTCCTCCTCGACGAGCCGACCGAACACCTCGATGCCGCGGACAGCCATCGCCTGCTCACCGAACTTCTCACTCCCGGCGCGTTGTTCGGCACCGGGCGTGCGGTGGTGGTGGCGACCCACCACCTGCCGGCCGACCTCGACTGCACGGTGCTGAACCTGGACGCCAGCGACGACGGGTACCCTGCGGGGTCATGAGCATGTACCCCGGCGGCGGCTATCCCCCGCCGCCACCGCCGCCGTACGCCAACCAGGGATATGGGGCGTACCCGACGGCTCCGCGCAACGGCGTGGGGACCGCCGCGCTGGTACTCGGCATCGTGGGACTGCTGACCTCATGGTCGGTGGTCGGTGGGCTGCTGTTCGGCCTCGGCGCGGTGGCATGCGGCATCATCGGCCGCAGCCGGGTCAAGGAAGGGCTCGCCAACAACGCCGTGGTGGCCGGCGCGGGCATCGCGCTGGGCGCGCTCGCGACAGTGCTGGCGGTGGTGTTCGTCTTCGTCGTGATCGGTTTCTACCGCCAGGTCGGGTTCGCCGAATACACCGACTGCATGACCCGCGCCGGACAGGACCAAAACGCGCAGAGCACATGCGTCCAGGAGTTCCGGAGCCGCATCGAAAAGGAGTTCGGCGTCGCGGCCGGCTGAGCCGGCAATTCGGCGTCGGTCGAGGTCTAACAAACCGGAAACCCCTTAGCCCGGAAAGTGTTTGACGATGCCTTCCTGAGTCACCGTCGCCAGCACCTGGCCGGCCCGGTCGAAGAAATGGCCGGACGCCAGACCCCGGGAGTCGGCGGCCACCGGCGACGTCGTCGAATACAGCACCCACTCGTCGAACTTGATGGGCCGGTGGAACCACACGGTGTGGTTCATGCTGACCGCGAAAATCCGGTCGTGGCCCCACGACAGGCCGTGCGTGGTGATGATCGAGTCCAGCAGCGTCGTGTCCGACGAGTAGACCAGCGCCGCGGCGTGTAGCACCGGGTCGTCGGGCATGGCGCCCATGGTCTTGAGCCACACCCGGTTGTGGTCGAGCTTGCCGCCCTTGTCGCGCATCACCCAGGCCGGGTCGTTGGTGTAACGCCATTCGATCGGTTTGAGCGCCTCGACGAACAGCGGAACGGTCTCCTCGTAACCCTTCAGCAGGTCGTCAATTGTCGGCAGCGACAACGGATCCGGCACCTCGGGCGCCTTGACGGCGTGCTCGAGGCTCCGTCCACCGGCCAGATGTGACACCAGCGCCGTCGCCAGCAGCGTGTCGCCCTGCATGACATCGACCCGGCGGTTGGCGAACCGCCGTTCGTCGCGCAGCCGGACGACCTTGAACTCCAGGTCGCGTTCCGGGTCACCGCCGGCGATGAAGTGCGTCGAGAGCGTCGTCGGCGGCAGCTTCGGCGGCACGGTGCGGCTGGCGGCGACGAACGCCTGCGCCATCATCTGGCCACCGAAGGTGCGGACCGGGTTGCGGCTCGGATGGCCACCGGTGAAGGTGTCGTCGTCGACCTGGGTGACGTCGAGAACCTTGAGCAGTTCCTCGAAATCCGCAGTCGTCACGCGCGCTACCCCCGGCCTAGTGGTCTTCCTCCCCGATCCGGTGCACGTGGATCAGGTTGGTCGAGCCTACTGTGCCCGGTGGCGCGCCCGCGACGATGACCACCAGGTCACCGCGCTTGTAGCGGTCCAGCTCCAGCAGCGCCTTGTCGACCTCTTGGATCATGCCGTCGGTGCTCTCCATCTGCGGCACGATGAACGTCTCGGTCCCCCAGGTCAGCGCCAGCTGGCTGCGCACCTCCGGCAGGTCGGTGAAGGCCAGCAGCGGCAGCGGTGTGTGCAGGCGGGACAGTCGGCGCACGGTGTCGCCCGACTGGGTGAAGGCCACCAGCGCCTTGGCGTCCAGCCGCTCTCCGATATCGCGGGCCGCGTAGGAGATGACGCCACGCTTGGTACGGGGCACGTGCGTCAACGGAGGTGCGTCGGTGGAATTCGCCTCGACAGCTTTCACGATGCGCGCCATGGTCCGCACCGCCTCGAGCGCGTACTTGCCAACCGACGTCTCGCCGGAGAGCATCACGGCGTCGGCGCCGTCGAGAATCGCGTTGGCGACGTCCGAGGCCTCGGCCCGGGTGGGCCGGGAGTTCTCGAGCATCGACTCCAGCATCTGGGTGGCCACGATGACGGGCTTGGCATTCTCCCTCGCCATCTGGATGGCACGTTTCTGCACCAACGGCACTTCTTCCAACGGCAATTCGACGCCCAGATCGCCACGGGCGACCATGACGGCGTCGAAGGCCAGCACGATGGCCTCGAGGTTGTCGACGGCCTCGGGCTTCTCCAGCTTGGCGATCACCGGGACCCGCCGACCGACCCGGTCCATGACCTCGTGCACCAGCTCGATGTCCGCCGGAGACCGGACGAACGACAGCGCGATCAGGTCGACGCCGAGCCTCAGCGCGAACTCCAGGTCGTCGATGTCCTTTTGGGACAACGCCGGAACGGAGACGTTCATCCCCGGCAGGGACAGACCCTTGCTGTTGCTGACCGGCCCGCCTTCGGTGACGGTGCAGACGACGTCGTTGCCGTCGATCTTCTCGACCACCAGGCCGACCTTGCCGTCGTCGACGAGCAGGCGGTCACCAGCGACGGCGTCTTCGGCCAGCTGCTTGTAGGTGGTCGACACACGGTCGTGGGTGCCGTCGCAGTCGTCGACGGTGATCCGAACCGTCTCGCCGGTGCGCCACTCGGTGGGGCCGTCAGCAAAGCGACCGAGCCGGATTTTGGGACCCTGCAGATCGGCCAGCACGCCGACCGCGCGGCCGGACGCGTCAGAGGCCGCCCGCACGCGCTTGTACGCCGCCTCGTGGTCAGCGTGCGCGCCATGGCTGAAATTCAGCCGCGCCACATCCATTCCCGCGTCCACCAGCGCCCTCACGGTCTCGTCGGTAGACGTAGCCGGGCCGAGCGTACAGACGATTTTTCCGCGCCTATTCACAGTGCATGAGCATAGTGGATCGATTCAGATAACGGCCCGCCGGGAGCGCTGACCGCACGACAACATCTGTGGAACGCGGAGTTGCTCCGTGGTGTCTACGGCTGGATGAACGTCGGCACCAGCGGAAAGCCCGGGAGATTGCGGACCACCGTCCACACCGCCATCGCCACCAGCGCCGTCACGAGCGGAGGCGTCACTGACTGCCGACGTCTCCAGCACACGACCAGCCACGCCACCAACAAAGGCAATCCGACGAGCGCGAACACGTTGTCGACCACCGCGGCCGAGAAGTCTCCGTGCAACACGTCGTGAGTCATCCGCAGCCCGCCGCACAGCGGACAGTTCCACCCCGTCAGCGCCCTGAATGGGCACGGCGGGAACCCGAATCCGGGGCGGTGGGGATCGGCCAGCCCGATGTACGTCAGCGCACCCAGTGCCGCGGTTCCCGTGCCGGCCACCGCCGCGACGCGTCCGAGCCTGCCTGCTGACGTCATCAGTCCATGATGCCCGTCACGCGGCCTGTCCGGGACGGCGCCCGACAGCTCTGAAACTGGCCGGGACGGACCCGCACCGCGGATGAGGCACTCACTACGCCTGCGCGCGATGTGCAATGCGAACGTCGGTGACCCCTCGACACCGACGTTCGCCACGAACTAACGACAATATTGCCGTATTGTAACGGTTCGGGCAAACGTGGCGGGGTTTATTGGCGCAACTGACCGTGACGGATCAGCTCGTTGACCGAGTCTTCCCATCTGGTCAGTTCCGCGTCAGAGGTGAACGGCGCGGGCAGGTGCCGGTCGAGGTGACGACGCAGGATGATCGACCCCAGGGTCAGCACCAGGGGGTTCAAACCGGCCCAAACCGCGTCGAGCCCGTCGACCGCGTCCCCGGTGTCGATCATTCGCTGCCACCGCTCGATGCCGCTGCGCGCCATCGCGTCGAATATCGCCATCCCGCTTGGAGTTTCAGAGGCCACCGCGCGGCCCAGGTAATCCATGACCACCAAATGATCGGTCAGCAGACGATGCACCGCCCTGCCGATCGCGGCAACCGAATCCTGACCCGGGCTCTCGAGCGCGGCAATCATCGTGGCACTGATGAGGGTCATGGCCATGTCGTCGACGGCTTTGATCAAACCGTCCTTGGTCCCGAAATGATGCTGCACCAATCCGACTGAGACACCGGCAGTATCGGCGACCATCTGCAACGTCGCATCGGACGTGCCCCGTTGCGCAAACACCTGCAGCGCCGCATTGAGGATGCGGTCCTGCCGAGACTGCTGCAGCTGCACTCCGTCGGCTATGTCATCCACAGGGGACATCCAACCACCGCACGGGCTCACGCAACCGGCGAGTCAGGAACATACCGTTCGGATGAAAGTCCAGGTTGTGCGCATTTTCGCCGCCGGACGGAGGTGAGGTCGCACTGACTCTGCCCCTTCCGTCTTGTGGTTGCGCCCTCATCGCAGGGTCAACCGTCACGGCGTGCTGACTCTGCGCCTGCGGTCTTCGCTACTCGACCGTTTCCGCCCTCAGTTCAGGGCCAACGACCAGGGCTGCCGAGTGTCTCAGCCCTGCCGGCGCCACCACCGACGACGGGGCGCCGGCGGTTCCCACACTGGAACCCCAACCGGCTCAACCTTTTCGGCGGCTTCGGCTTTAGGCGCAGCTTCTTCGACCGCGGATTCACCAACTGATTCGTCGGAGTCTGTAGCCTCTTCCGACTCCTCGACGGCCTCGTCCTCGGCAGCGTCAACGGCATCAGCAACATCGTCAGCGTCCGCGACATCGGTCTCGGCCGCAGCCCCGTCAGCCGCCTCCTCGGACTCCGTTGACCCCTCGGACTCCGCCTCGTCCTCGTCCTCGTCCTCGGCAGCGTCAACAGCATCAGCAACATCGTCAGCGTCCGCGACATCCGTCTCGGCCGCAGCCCCGTCAGCCGCCTCCTCGGACTCCGTTGACCCCTCGGGCTCCGCGACACCTTCGACGGCTTCGGCCTCCGCAGCGTCGGCCCCGGCTTCGTCTGCATCGACCGCGTTTACGTCGACAGATTTCTCCGCGTTCTCGGCGTCGACGACTTGCTCGGCGAGGGCTTCGGGTTCGTCGGGCTGGGTCTCGACGGCGTCAGCCTCGTCGGCGACGTCGCTGGCGGCCGCAGGTTCGACGAGGTCAACGTCCTCGGCGTCGTCGGTTTCAGTGGTACCACCGGCAACCACGCCGGCCGCGACGGCCACCGGGACGGCCAACGCCGCAGCGCCCTCGGCCTCGACCTCGATCTCGGCGTCGAACTCCTCGGCCTCGGCCTCCTCGGCCTGCGGGCCACCGAGCGTTGCCGGATCCTCACGGCCCCGCGGCGCCACCATCATGTAGACCACCGCGCCGATGAACACGAACGTCGAGGTGAACGAGTTGACGCGGATACCGGCGATCAGCGTGGCGGTGTCGCTGCGCATCAGCTCGACGCCGAAGCGGCCGACGCAGTAGGCGGCGACATACAGTGCGAACAGCCGGCCGTGGCCCAGCTTGAAGCGGCGGTCGGCCCACAGCAGCAAGAAGAACACCAGAAGGTTCCACAGCAATTCGTAGAGGAACGTCGGGTGCACGATCTCGTAAACCTGCCCGGTCGAGACCCCGTTGAGCAGGTGCGGGTTCACCACGCCGGAACCGTCGCTGCGCTGGAAGATCTCCAGGCCCCACGGCAGATCGGTCGGCCGGCCGTACAGCTCCTGGTTGAAGTAGTTGCCCAGCCGGCCGATGGCCTGCGCCAGGATGATGCCGGGTGCAATGGCGTCGCCGAACGCCGGCAACGGAATTCCGTGCCGGCGGCAGCCGATCCAGGCGCCGACGCCACCGAGCGCGACCGCACCCCAGATGCCCAGGCCGCCATCCCAGATCCGGACGGCCGCCCCGATACCCGCACCGCCCTCGGCGAAGTATGTGCGCCAGTCAGTCATCAGGTGGTACAGCCGACCACCGATGAGCCCGAACGGCACCGTCCACAACGCGATGTCGTAGATGACGCCCGCTTCACCACCGCGCGCAACCCAGCGGCGATCGCCGATGACCAGCGCGGCGATGATGCCGGTGATGATGCAGAGCGCGTAGGCCCGGATCGGTACTGGCCCCAAGTGCCAGACGCCCTGGGCCGGACTCGGAATGTATGCCAGCAACGATGTGGTCACGCGGAAACTTTCTGTCGTACTCCGTGGGCCAGTTCTTCGGACAAAGCTCGAACCGCGGGGATGCCGCCGTCACCGAGCGCGGATACCAACGCCGAGCCGACGATGACGCCGTCGGCGTAGGCCGCGATCTCAGCGGCCTGTTCCCGTGACCGCACGCCGAGTCCGACACCCACCGGGATGTCCGACACAGCCCGCACGCGGGAAACCAACTCGGGCGCCATATTCGACACCGCATCGCGCGCACCCGTGACACCCATGGTCGAGGCGGCGTAGACGAAGCCGCGCGACGCCTGGACAGTGGTAGCCAACCGCTCCGGGGTGGACGACGGCGCCACCAGGAAGATGCGGTCCAGGTTGTGGGCGTCGGAGACGCTGAACCACTCGTCGGCCTCGTCGGGGATGAGGTCTGGGGTGATCAGTCCGAGCCCGCCGGCCGCGGCCAGGTCGCGCGCGAACGCGTCGACACCCCAGCGCAGCACCGGGTTCCAGTAGGTCATCACGACGGCGTGACCACCGGCGTTGCTGATGGCCTCGACGGCCTTCAACGCATCGCGGACCCGTACCCCACCTTGAAGGGCGACGTTGGTGGCGGCCGCGATCACCGGCCCGTCCATGCCCGGATCGGAGTACGCGACGCCGACTTCGATGATGTCGCAACCGGATTCGGTCATCGCCACCATCGCGTCGATCGAGGTCTGCACGTCCGGGTAACCGGTCGGCAGGTACCCGATCAGCGCCGAACGCCCTTCGGCCCGGCACGATTCGAACAATCCAGCCAGTCGGCTCATGACGCTTCCCCAGTCTCACCGTCCAGTAACCCGAACCATTTCGCGGCGGTCTCGACATCCTTGTCGCCGCGGCCGGACAGGTTGACCACGATCACCGCGCGAGGACCGAGCTCCATACCTAATTTCAAAGCACCGGCGACAGCGTGCGCCGATTCGATCGCCGGGATGATGCCCTCGGTGCGGCACAGCAGTCCGAACGCTTCCATGGCCTCGGTGTCGGTGATCGGCCGGTATTCGGCGCGGCCGGTGTCCTTGAGGTAGGCGTGCTCGGGACCGACGCCTGGGTAATCCAGACCGGCCGAGATGGAATGTGATTCGACGGTCTGGCCGTCCTCGTCCTGCAGGAGGTACGAGAACGAACCCTGGAACGCACCTGGGGAGCCGCCGGCGAAAGTTGCTGCGTGCCTTCCGGTTTCGACGCCGTCTCCGGCCGCTTCGAAACCGACCAGGCGCACACCCGGATCATCGATGAAGGCGTGGAAGATTCCGATGGCGTTCGATCCGCCGCCGACGCAGGCGGTCACCGCGTCGGGCAGCCGGCCGGCCTGCTGCTGCACCTGGACCCGCGCCTCCATGCCGATGACGCGCTGGAAGTCGCGCACCATGACCGGGAACGGATGCGGCCCGGCCGCGGTGCCGAAGCAGTAATAAGTGTTGTCGGCGTTGGTGACCCAATCGCGGAAGGCTTCGTTGATGGCGTCCTTGAGGGTCGCCGAGCCGGCTTCGACCGACACCACGGTGCCGCCGAGCAGCCGCATCCGGGCCACGTTCAGCGCCTGCCGGGCGGTGTCGACCGCACCCATGTAGACAACGCATTCGAGGCCGAGCAGCGCGCAGGCCGTCGCGGTCGCGACGCCGTGCTGGCCGGCACCGGTCTCGGCGATGACGCGGGTCTTGCCCATGCGCTTGGCCAGCAGAACCTGGCCGAGCACGTTGTTGATCTTGTGAGAACCGGTGTGGTTCAGATCTTCTCGTTTGAGGAACAGCCGCGCACCGCCGGCATGTTCGGATAGCCGCGTCGCTTCGTACAGCGGCGACGGCCGGCCGGTGTAGTGCTGCTGCAGGCGGTCGAGCTCGTCGAGGAAGTTCTGGTCGGTGCGGACCTTGTCGTAGGCCGCGGTGACCTCTTCGATGACCGCCATCAGCGCCTCGGGAACCAGCCGGCCACCGTAGGCACCGAAGTGGCCCTTGGCGTCGGGGTCGTGGCTTGTGGCTTCGGCGACCGCCGCGCTCATCCGCGGCAATTCAGTACCAGTGCGATCAGACATGAGAACTCAGGCTGCTCTTCGCGCAGGAGCCCGCAATTCAGCGGGCTGGTTTCGGGCAGGACGGGTGCGTGCCGGCCGTCACCAGGTCGGCGACGGCGCTACGGGGATCACCGCTGGTCACCAAGCCTTCACCGACCAGCACTGCGTCGGCGCCGGCACCGGCATAGGCCAGCAGGTCAGCGGTGCCACGCACCCCTGACTCAGCGATCCGGATGATGTTGCTCGGCAGGCCCGGAGCGATGCGGCCGAAGCAGTCGCGGTCGACCTCCAGCGTCTTCAGGTCGCGGGCGTTGACGCCGATGACCTTGGCACCGGCCTGCAGAGCCCGGTCGGCCTCCTCCTCGGTGTGCACCTCGACCAGTGCGGTCATCCCGAGGGACTCGGTCCGATCGATCATCGAGGTCAGAACCGACTGCTCGAGCGCGGCGACGATCAGCAGCAGCATATCGGCGCCGTGGGCCCGGGCCTCGTGAATCTGATAAGGGGTGACGATGAAGTCCTTGCGCAGCACCGGAATCGACACCGTGGCACGCACGGCGTCGAGATCTGCCAGGGAACCGTTGAAGCGGCGCTCCTCGGTCAGCACACTGATCACCCGGGCACCGCCGGACTCGTAGGCCTTGGCCAGCTTGGCGGGATCGTCGATCTGCGCCAACGCACCCTTGCTGGGGCTGGCCCGCTTCACCTCGGCGATGACGCCGATGCCGGGCTCACGCAGCGCCGCGAGCACATCCTTGGCTGACGGCGCCTGCTTGGCCCGCTCCTTGACCTCGGTCAGACTCAGTGCGGCTTCGCGGGTGGCAACATCAGCGCGAACTCCCTCGATGATGGAGTCGAGCACGGTCCCCGAAGTCATAGCGCGTCGTCGTCCTTCCGTGCCGGTTCGGCAAGCCAGATGATCTCCTCGAAGGGTAGTCGCCGGGGCGGCGCAGACTGCCACCGGGCCACGCTCATTTGCTCCCACCCTCATTCTGGGTCGGATCGTGCCCCTCATCGAGGGCATCCCACATCATCCGTTCGGACATGCCGTCGGCAGCTTCTTCCGGTGCAGCTTCGCGGCGTGCAGCCGGCGCGGCGTATTTGGAGGCGGCCGGGGCGGCGGCGCCCTGACCTGCCGAACGCATCAGCAAAACGGCTCCGACCAGCGTCAACACCGCGGCCGCCAGCGTCACGCCGGCGCCCCAGTAATGCCGCTGCGTCCCGACCAGGAACATGACGGCGATCTGCGCCATGTCGGCCGCGCGCACCGAGACGTCGGTGACCACCCACAGGCTGATGGCCAGGTATCCCATCCCGGCACTGGCCACGGCGACCAGCAGCGCCAGCAGCCGCAACGCCCAGCCGCGCACGGCCAGCGCCGCCACCGCGGCGGCGCCGACCACGAGCGCCAGTGGGATGAGGGCCGTCGACCAGGCCGAGCCGGACAGCGTCGTCGTCTTGGGCTGGCCCAGCCCATCGAACGACGACACGTCGACCCAGGGCAGCCGGGAAGCGCCCCACAACATCAGCGCGGCGACGAGCAGCAGCACCTGGGCGGTGCGGGTGGTCTTCACGGCTCGCTCAGCGTCTCAGCGGCCGCGATGGCCGCCAGCACGGCCTTGGCCTTGTTTGACGACTCGTTGTATTCGTAGGGCCCATTGGAGTCCGCCACGACGCCGCCCCCGGCCTGGACGTAGGCGGTGCCGCCGCGCATCAGCGCGGTGCGGATCGCGATCGCGAAGTCGGCGTTGCCGGCGAAGTCGAGGTACCCGAGCACGCCGCCGTACAGACCACGACGGGTCAGCTCGACCTCTTCGATGAGCTCCATGGCCCGCACCTTCGGCGCACCGGACAGCGTCCCGGCCGGGAAGCAGGCGGTGACGGCGTCCAGCGCGGTCTTGTCGTCGGCGAGGTGGCCGGTGACGGTGGAAACCAGGTGCATGACGTGGCTGTAGCGCTCGATGTGGCTGTAGTCCTCGACGCGCACGGTGCCCGGCCGGCAGACGCGCCCCAGATCGTTGCGGCCCAGATCGACCAGCATCAGGTGCTCCGAGCGTTCCTTGTCGTCGGCCAGCAGCTCTTTTTCGAGCAGGATGTCGTCCTCCTCGGTGGCGCCGCGCCACCGGGTACCGGCGATCGGGTGCGTGGTCGCCACGCCGTCCTTCACCGTGACGAGCGCCTCCGGACTGGAGCCGACCACCGAGAAGTCAAGGCCCCCTTCGGCATTGGGCACATTGAGCAGATACATGTACGGGCTCGGATTGGTCACCCGAAGCATCCGGTAGACATCAAGAGGATCGGCTGGGGTATCCATCTCGAACCGCTGCGATGGCACCACCTGGAATGCCTCGCCGGCCTCGATGTCGCCGACCAGCTTCTCGACGATCGCGGTGTACTCCTCGACCGTGCGCTGCTGGCGGGGCTGCGGCTGCGGCCGGCTGAAGGTGGCGATGCTCGACGGCAACGGCTCCCCCAGCGCCTTGGTCATGACGTCGAGGCGGGCCACCGCATCGTCGTAGGCCCAGTCGACGCGCTCGTCGGTGCCGTTCCAGTTCACCGCGTTGGCGATGAGCGTGATGGTGCCCTCGTGGTGGTCGACGGCCGCGATGTCGGTGGCCAGCAGCAGCACCATGTCCGGCAGCTTGAGGTCGTCGACCGCCAGCTCCGGAAGTCGTTCGAGGCGGCGCACCATGTCGTAGGCGAAGTACCCGACCAAGCCGCTCGACAGCGGCGGCAGCCCCGGCACCGGCGCGGTCTGCAGCAGGGCCAGGGTGTCGCGCACCGCCTGCAGCGGGTCTCCGCCACTGGGCGCGTCCTGCGGCGTGTTGCCCAGCCAGACCGCGTTGCCGTCTTTGACCGTCAGCGCCGAGGGCGCGCCCGCGCCGATGAAGGACCATCGCGACCACGACCGCCCGTTTTCGGCCGATTCCAGCAGAAACGTGCCGGGACGGTTGGCGGCCAGCTTGCGGTAGGCCGACAACGGCGTCTCGCTGTCGGCGAGCACCTTGCGCGTCACCGGCACGACGCGGTGCTCGGCGGCCAGCGCCCGGAATTCCTCACGTGAGGTCGTCTTCACGGGGTCATCCTCCCAGAAGTAGCGTGGCAGTCATGAAACGTGGTGACGTCGTCGCAGAGTTCAGCCTCCCCGACCAGACCGGGACCGTCCGCAGCCTTTCCGAGCTGCTGGCCAATGGGCCGATCGTGCTGTTCTTCTACCCCGCGGCCATGACGCCGGGCTGCACCATGGAGGCCTGCCACTTCCGCGACCTGGCGGCCGAGTTCGCCGCGGTCGGCGCCTCCCGGGTCGGGATCAGCATGGACGCGGTGGAGAAGCAGGACAAGTTCGCCGAAAAGCACAGCTTCGACTACCCGCTCCTGTCGGACACCTCGGGCGCGGTGGCCGAGGCGTTCGGTGTCAAACGCGGTCTGCTCGGCAAGCTGATGCCCGTCAAGCGGACCACGTTCGTCATCGACACCGACCGCAGGGTGCTCGAGGTCATCGCCAGCGAGATCTCGATGGACTCGCATGCCGACAAGGCCCTCGAGGTGCTGCGGTCGCGTTGAGCGATGTTGTGCACGCGCCGTGACGCTGACCGTCACGGAACGTGCACCAATCGCCGCGGCGGACCGTCATCAGCCGACCAGCTGACTGCGTGGCGTGCCGCTCCCGCCTTCCTTCGCCGCCACCACCTGAGCGAGGATCGACAACGTGATGTGCGGCGCCTCGCGGCCGCCGAGATCGAGCCCGATCGGCGCCTGGAGACGGTCGACGTCCGCGGGTGCCAATCCGTGCTGGAGGAGGGCGCCACGCTTGTTCAACGAGCGGACTCGCGACGCCAGTGCGCCGACGAATGTCGGTTGTGGACCGCCGGCCCACAACCGCGAATCGAGTGCTTCGATGAGCAGCGGGATCGAGAATCGATCGTCATGCGTCAGATCGACGATTGCGGTATCGGCGTTGATACGGCCCGCTTTTCGTTCCTGATGCAAGTAGCGATCCGGCCAGTCCCGAACCAGGTCCGCCGTGGGAAAGCGTTCCTCCTGCAGGAAAGCGGGCCGGGGGTCGCACACGGTGACCGCATAGCCCAGCGGCAGGGCCAGGGCAGCAAGCCCGGTTGCGACGTCAGTGGTTCCGAAAATCAGCATGCGCGGCGGCGGTTCGTAGTGGGTAACAAACACCGGTGCACCTTCCGCCTGCGTCAGCGACGTCTGACCCGAGCGCAGATTCAAGAACGTGGTGGCGCGCAGGCCCTGCTGAACCATCGACATCAGCGTCGCCAACTCCGGGAAATGCTGTGGTGTCACCGGGTGCATGGCGACCCGGAGAGTTCCGCGACATGGCCCTGGTGGAGCGAACGGATCGCCGTCGTACCGACGTTCATCGAAATCGACTGTTCGGCAAGCAATCCCGTCCAATGCGGCCGGATGCTCAGCGAACGCGGCCCGGGCACGCTCGAACAGATCCGCCTCGACGCAGCCCGAAGATACGCTGCCTTCGAAGCGTTCATATCGATCGAAGGCCATCATCGACCCAGGCGGGTACGGAGAGCGATCAAAAGTGCCGAGAACTGTGACCGCGACGACATCCTCGTTGCGCCGATATCTGTCGTAAATCCATTGCAGCACAGCCCTATTTTTCATCTATGTCCAATCCGCCGGCCAGGTCGGAACATTCCACGCGCACGAGCTCGGTGCACGATTCAAGGAACCGTCCGGCGCCGATATCGCCGGACAGACTGCGTGACAGTCGATTCCAATAGTCGCGCCCGATCAGCACCGGATGTCCAGGCCTGCCGCCATAGACCGCGCGTACGAGACCGCTGTCCACCGCCAGTATTCGTTCGGTGACTGCCGCGCCGATGCCAGGAGTGTCGACGGTGTGCAGGACCAGAGCATCGATCGCGTCCTCGGCCCGCGCGGCACCGACCGCCGCCGCCACGGTAGCCGACAGTCCACGCCGCCAGTCGGGTACGAGCAAGGTAGCCGCCGGTGAGGGAACCGGCACCACTGCCGCGCCGAGCGCGACAAGAATGCGGGATACCCCGCCGTCGGCCAATGCACGCACCGCGCTCTCAAGCCAGGCACCGTGGGCAGCACCGACTTTGGGCATTCCGTAGCGTGTACCGCCGCCGGCCGCCAGAACCACGCCGAGGGTTCTCGACGAGGATGTCGTTCGTGCGTGCGATCTCACCGTTCAACAGTCTTGGACGTCGGGCATCGCTACGCATCAGTCAGGTGACTGATGCGTATCGGCCGTCAATCGCCGAGAGTTCAACAGGAAGTGCTGATTACACTGCCCGTCTGCCCGCACGTGTTCCGCCGGATCAGGAGTGACATGACCAGACCCCACACCAATGTCCTCTGATTCGCCAAAGGCGGTACGGGTTGCGTCGCTCGATGATCTGACCGAGGACATACCGCACGCCGTCCGTGTCTTCGGTGTCGACCTCGTGTTGGTCCGGCAGAGCGACGAGGTCAGGGCGCTGTATGGGCGCTGCGCTCACCGCGGTGCCCTGATGTCTGACGGCCGTGTGGAGGGTGACCTGCTGGTGTGTGGTCTGCACGGCTGGCGCTACGAGATCGAGACCGGGGTCGCGCCGGTCAATCCCGCCGTGACGCTGGCGACGTTTCCCGTGTGGGTGTCGAACGGAGCGGTCTACGTCGACCACGCCGCAGTCGACGCGTACGCCCGGGCCAACCCGCCGACCTATGACGACGACGGATATCAAGGCCAGTGGATCAAACCGGCCGACAGCGCAGAGGAACCGTTCGTCACGCAGATCCATCAGTGGGCCGCACACGGATTGAACAGCGCACATGGTCCGACTGCAGCCATGGGCGTCCCGCGCGACGAACTCCCGTCATGGGACTCGATCCAGGTTCTCACCGCCCAACTGGCGCGGCTGCTACTGCTCGACGACGAACCGGTGAACACCCAGACAGTGATCGGGCCGGCAGCGCGGCGGCCGCTGGTCCTGGACATCCCGTTGTTCGTCAGCGACATGAGCTTTGGCGCCCTGTCCCAGGAAGCCAAGACTGCTCTGGCCGCCGGTGCGGAGCTGGCCGGAACGGGTATCTGCTCAGGCGAAGGTGGCATGCTTCCCGAAGAGCAGCAACAGAATTCAAAGTACTTCTATGAGCTCGCATCCGGCAGATTCGGGTGGAGCCTCGACCGGGTCCGCGAGGTACAGGCGTTTCACTTCAAGGGCGGGCAAGGCGCCAAGACCGGGACGGGCGGTCATCTGCCGGGTAACAAGGTGATCGGCCGGATCGCCGAGGTTCGCGGGCTACCCCCGGGGACCGCGGCTGTCTCCCCGGCGCGGTTCCCCGACTGGACATCTTTGCAGCCGTTCGAAGAATGCGCGGCGCAAGTGCGCCAAGTCTCCGGCGGCATCCCGGTGGGATACAAGATGAGCGCCCAGCACATCGAACGCGATATCGACGCTGCGCTGCAGATCGGGGTCGACTACATCATCCTCGACGGCCGAGGTGGTGGAACCGGCGCCGCCCCAACGATTTTCCGCGACAATATCTCAGTGCCAACCATCCCGGCGCTGGCCCGCGCACGCAGGCACCTCGACCGTTCACAAGCCGACCACGTCACGTTGGTCATCACCGGCGGTATCCGCACTCCGGCCGACATGGTCAAGGCATTGGCTTTGGGGGCCGATGCCATTGCGCTTTCCAACGCCGCGCTGCAAGCCATCGGATGCGTCGGAATGCGCGCCTGCAACACCAACAGCTGTCCGGCTGGTATCGCCACCCAAGATCCGCGCCTGCGCGCACGGTTGCCGGTACCGGCGGGTGCGGAACGGTTGAACCGGTTCCTGCGCTCAACCGTCGATCTGATGGTCGTCCTGGCCCGCGCCTGCGGCCACCGCAATCTGGCGGACTTCAACATCGATGACATCGTCACCTTTGATCGCGATTTCGCTTACCTGAGCGGAGTCCCCTACGCAGGAGCCATCCCACTGTGAACGATCAGGATCTCAACTGGCACAAGGCAGTCGATGCCGGCCAACTCGACGACGGCGAAGTGGCGATGTGCCCCGTCGGCCTCAAGACCGTCGCGCTCACCAAGCTCGACGGCCGCTACGGAGCTATCGACAACCGGTGTCCCCACCAGGGTGGTCCGCTCGGCCAGGGCACATTGGAGAACGACAAAATCCGTTGCCCCTGGCACGGTTTCGACTTCGATCCGTTCACCGGCGAAGCTGCGGGCGGCCCCGATTTCAACGTGCGCACGTATCCGGTGGAGGTGCGTGAGGACGGCGTCTACGTCGGTACCCCGCCCGCCACCACACACCCACGCACGGTGAGCGATGTACTCGTAGAGACCATGACCAACTGGGGTGTCGACACCGTGTTCGGCATGGTCGGTCACTCGAATCTCGGGCTCGCCGAGGCGATGCACCGAGCCGAAACGGATGGCAAACTGCGGTATTTCGGTATCCGACACGAAGGTGCCGCGGCGTTCGCCGCGGCCGCCTACGGCAAGCTCACCGGTCGGCCCGCCGCATGTTTCGGCATCGCCGGTCCCGGATCGACCAACCTGTTGACCGGCTTGTACGACGCCAAATCCGACCGCGCTCCGGTGCTGGCGCTGTCGGGCAATGTGGACTCCTCGGTCGCCGGCAAAGGCGCTTTCCAGGACATCGACCTGCTCGCGGCATTCGCCGACGTCGCGGCGTACTCGGCCATGGTGCGCTCCGGTTCCGACCACGCCGAACTGATGACCATGGCTCTGAAACACGCGATCCTCGAGCGCGGTGTGGGCCATCTCGTCCTCCCCGACGAGGTACAGATTCTCGAGGCCCCGAACCAGAAAGCCTCTGGGCCCGAAGGTCGAATGCCCGACCTTCGGGTATCGCCTCCGGCAGCCGCACTCGACCAGGCACTCGAGCTCATCGCCACGGCGACCCGACCGCTGATCATCGTCGGCGCCGGCGCGAAGTTCGACATGCCGGCGGTCATCGCGCTGGCGGAGAGTTTGAACGCGCCCGTGCTGACCACATTCAAGGCCAAGGGACAGATCTCCGACACACACCCACTCGCATGCGGCGTGCACGGCCGGTCGGGCACGCCCGTCGCGTCGTGGATGATGAACAAGGCCGACCTGCTCCTGGTCTTTGGCGCATCATTCTCGAACCACACCGGGATCTCGCCGTACAAGCCGATCATCCAGGTCGACACCGACCCTATGATGCTCGGCCGGTTCCGTCCGGTGACGGTCCCGGTACTCGGCGACGTGGGCGTTACCGCTTCCGCCGTTGTGCAAGGCCTTCGCCCGAACCGGGCGCTGGTCGACCAACGCCCGGAGATCGCCGAACGCTGGTCCGTCTGGCGTACGGAGAAAGCTCGCCGCGCCGTCAAGCATCCGGACGGACGGGTCGCTGCCGCAACCGTTTTCGATGAATTGAGCCGCCTGGTCCCGGCGAATGCCGTCGTGGCGGTCGATGTCGGCAATCACGCCTACTCGTTCGGGCGCTACTTCGAAACCACGGAGCAGTCGGTGCTCATGTCCGGGTATCTCGGTTCGATCGGGTTCGGTTTCCCTGCTGCAATGGGTGCGTGGGCGGCCACGCCGGACCGTCCGATCGTCGCGATCACCGGAGACGGCGGCTTCGGTCAGTACCTTGCCGACTTCACGACGGCGGTCAAGTACGACATGAACATCACGCACATCCTGCTCAACAACGGCGAACTCGCCAAGATCAGCGAGGAACAGCGCGGGGCCGAGTACGCGGTCTGGCAGACGTCACTGCTCAATCCGGACTTCGCCGCGTACGCGGCGAGCTGCGGCGGCTATGGTCGTCGCGTCACAGATCCGGCGGAAGTCTCCGTGGCCATCGCGGAGGCACTCAGCCACCGCGGACCGGCCATGGTCGAAATCATCACCGACCCCAGTACCCACTAATCCCCCAACAGATCGCGAAGTTGGTGACGCCGGCTGACGCCCAGTTTGGGATAGACGTTGTACAAGTGGGAGGCGATGGTTCGCGGCGACAGATTGAGTCGTTGGCCGATCTCGGGATTGGTCAGCCCGGAGGCCGCCATCGACACGATCTGACGTTCTTGCGCCGTCAGCGAATCCAAGCCGGCAACGGCGCCGGCAACCGGCGCCGTCACGCCGGCGGCGCGGAGTTCGGCGCGCGCGATCTGCGCGTACGGCACCGCACCCAGGCGATCGAACACTTCGAGGGCGGCGGTGAGCTGGGTACGAGCTTCGGCTGGTCGGCGCACCCGGCGAAGCCATTCGCCGTAATGCAGACGCGCTCGTGCGCGTTCCATTGGCCACTGATCGCCGGCCGGGTCGAAGATCGCGAGGCGGAAGTGCCGTTCCGCCAGATGGGTGGTCGCGGTCAGGGCGAGTGCCTGGTGCCGCAGAAGGCGCAGCCGCACAGGAGGATTCGACCCTAGCTGCCGCCCGATCGAAGCCACCAGAGGCCGTACCTCTTCCAAGTGGCCGCTGCGTGCGCCGGCCCAGGCCAGGTCGGCCATGGCGCGATGGGACACGACGAAATGAGTCGGCTCCCCGTCTGCATCGAACATTTGTCGCAAGGCCCGATAGGCAGAATCGAACTCGCTGCGGGCCAGCGCGCTGCGCCCCGTGGCCCATGTCAGTGCGGTTCTGGTTGCGGTGCCACATTTTTCGCCGATGAGACGAGATGCTGCGTCGATGGCAGCGTCCGCCGGATCCGTGTCACCACAGCAGGACAACAGATGGGCGCGCACGACGTTGCTTTCGGCATGAAGCAACGCCAGGTCATAGACCGCGCACAAGGCCTCCGTCTCGTCAAGCAGTGCCCGCAGTTCTGACCACCGCCCGGTGTCGTGTAGTCCCCACGCCAGTGGCGCGATGGCGAAGGTGAAGCCGCGCAGTCCTCCGGCTGCTTTGAGCTGCTCGACGGCTTCCCGCAATTCGGTGACCGCGAGGGCACTGTCCTCCGTGGCATACGCCATTGCTCCCACTACGAGACGCCGAAACGGTTCGACGGGAGCCGGCATGGGATGCAGCCAACGCCGATCCCATGGCCCTGGACGATCGTGGGCGCTACCCGCACTTTGCGCGTACATGGCGATATACGCCCGTTGCACAGGCCCTGCTTCGGCCGGGAAAGGCGTCGGAATTACGCTCTCCCCCAATACATCGAGAGCGGAGTCCTGCAGCCAGCGGCCAAGGCGGCTCCGGTGCGCCAGTTCCCCGGAGTAGTACGCCGATGACGCGCCGGTGTACATCAATGCCAGCCGCAGGCGCGAGTTGGACGGCGGCGCGCCGTCGAGCGTACTGCGAATCAGTTCGGCCGCCTCCGCCGGCCGCCCTGATTGCAGCAGCACCGAGGCACGAGTCAACGCTGCGTGACCGACGATCTCCGGGTCCTCCGCGCGCTGGACGGCACTGGCATTGAGAGACAGCGCCCACGACGGGTCACCGCCGAAGTTGGCCGCCACCGAGGCCAGCGTGAACCGCCGGGCCGCGTCGTCGGCACCAGGGCTCAATTCAGCGGACCGCTGCAGCGCCCTGGCCACCTCGAGATAGCCGCCGCGCTGCCGCGAACGCTCCGCGCCCTGCTCCAACAGGGATGCCACGGTCTCGTCCGGACCAGCCGCCGCAGCTGCCAGATGCCAAGCGCGGCAAGCCACATCCAGTTGCGGCGAAGCCGCAAGCGCAATATGGGCAGTGCGGCGATCGGCCAAATCCCCTTCGCTGTAGGCCACACTGCGCAGCAAGGCGTGACTGAACTGCACACGACGGTCCTCGGTCACGCGCACCAGGGACCGTTCCATGGCAGGCTCCCACCGCCACAGGTCCGCACCGAAACCGGCTGCGGCCGTGATGGTGTCAATCGTCTCGTAGCCGGCCCCCGCGGCGGCGAACAATGTCAGCCGCCGCGCATCGGGCGGCAGCTCCGACAGTTGCGCGGCGAACAACGCGTGCGCAAACCCGGAACCGACCATGTGGTTACCCCGGAACCTGACCGAACCGGTCTTGCCATAGAACCGGGCTGATTCGATCAGGGCCAATGGATTACCGTCGGACCAGCGGATGATCTCACCGCGGACGCTCGCGTCAGGCGCCAGCGACTGAGTCGCGATCAGTTCCGCGGCCGCGGCATCGGTCAGGGGCGGAACCTCAACCACCCGGAAGGAACGGTCGAGACCGTTGAGCTGGTCCACCTGCCGCGCGCTGATCAGCAACCGAACCGCAAGGTGCGGAATCCGGCCGATCACATAGGTGAGTACCTGGCGGGAGTCTGGTTCGAATCGGTCGAAGTCATCGAGCACCATCACCAGTGGCCGATCGACAGCGACGACCGCCAACAGCGCCAGCACCGCCTGCGGAACCAGCGCCGGGCCATGCCCAGCGGCACCGACACCGCCGTTGACGATGTCCTGCAGCACATCCCGCAATGGTGTCGGCAGGTCCGCGATCCGCTCGGCGATGGGCCAGAGCAGCTCGGTCAACGCAGTGAAGGGGCGCACATGGTCCGGCTCAGAACCCCCGGCGAAGAGCACAGTGGCGCGCTGTGGCCGCAGCGATGCCACTGTGTGGCGCAGCAGCGTCGACTTACCAATACCCGGTTCGCCGACCAGAATCACTGCCTGAGGCGCGCCCGCAACACCAGAGGCCACCTCGGTCATGAGACCGATCAGCTGACCGCGCCCGACGATTGGCGACTGTGGATGGGTGAGTGTCATTCGGGAAACCGCTTCCTGCGCAGCATAATCAGGCGGCGTCTTCTCATCGCTGTATCGCTTCGTCCAGGAATCGCACGCCCTGCTCCAGCGCGGCCCGAGCAGACGGTGTGTCGCTGAGCTGACTGAGCACGACGAAATCGTGGACCGTGCCCAGATAACGGGTGCAGGTGACCGGCACACCCGCCTCGCGCAGCAGTTCGCCAAACGCTTCGGCCTCATCGCGCACCACATCGGCCTCGGCGGTGATAATCAATGTCGGCGGCAGCCCCCTGAGATCCGCCACCGGTGCGCGAACCGGGGACACTGTGGGGCAATCAACATCACTGTCGCAGTACTGATCCCAATACCAGGCCTGTTCATCGCTGGTCAGCAGATAGCCCTCTGCATAGGCGTTGTGGGACGGGAATTCACACCGTGCATCAGTCGGCGGGTAATACAGCAGCTGGGCGCGGAGCCGCGGACCACCGCGAGACTTGCACAGCATGCCCACCGCCGCCGCGATCGTCGCGCCCGCGCAGTCACCGGCCAGCGCAATCACTTTCGCATCGACACCCAGAGACTCCGCGTTGTCACGGACCCACAGCAGCGCTGCATAGCATTCCTCCAGAGCAACCGGGTACCGCGCCTCCGGCGCCCGAGTGTATTCGGGAACCAGGACCGCGGCACGGCAGCGCGTGGCGATGGCTCCGACGACCCGCCCGTGAGTGTCCGCGTCGCCGAACATGAATCGCCCACCGTGGATGTACAGCACCGTCGGCAACGGACCGTTCTCGTGCTCCGGTCGCACCAGCCAAAAACCGACCAACCCAGACGGACCCACCGGCGCTGTGTGGAACCGGGCCGTCGTCCCCCGCTGTTCGATGACGGTTTGCTGCGCTTCCCGTAGTGCCAGCCGACCGTCGTCGGGCCCCAGCTGCCCCAGCGTCGGGGGCGTGGCCATGGCGGCGACCAGACGCGCGATCGCTGGGTCCAGCACCACGTCTCGACTCACGGCATCCTCCCAATCGACGGGGCCTTCGGTGTCGAGAACACTACGCCGGTCTCGTTTTCGCCGACCGGTCATCTGCGCGAGCCCAGTCATGTGACTGATGACGGCGCCCGGCACTTCTTGCAGACTCGACATGTATGCAAGCGAACCGGCCAGATGGGTCAGCGACCGGAGGATCATGCTGTCTGTCGGGCTGGTCGGCGTACCGCCGCGGCGGGTTTTCAGGCCTCGAACTGCACAGCTCACACGGCTACCTGTAACCAACCGTCGTACGCGATAACCAAAGGAGATGTCATGTCCGATGCCGACGGGATCGACATATTCGATCCGAACGAACATCGGCTGGTGCCCGCACGAACATTCGAGGAACTGAAGGTCGGCGAGGTGTTCCGCGCCCCCAGCCGCACTGTGACCGACGCCCACGGGTCGGCCTTCCAAGCGATCTCAGCCGACAACCACCCTGTGCACTACGACGTGGAATGGGCTCGGACTCATGGTCATTCGGCGCCGGTCGTGCATGGTTTGCAGGTGTTGGCCTTCACCGCGCCCGGGGCGACGCTGTTCCCGCACGTAATCGGTGACGTATTCGTCCGATTCGACAGTCTGGCGTGCCGTTTTCTGGGCGAAGTGCACGCCGGGGATACCCTCTACTCACAGCTGCGGATCACTGAACTGATTCCCCAGGACAGCGAGGGGCGGGTCAAAGCTGCTGTGTCCGTGAGGAATCAGCGCGGCGAACTGGTTCTCGACGGCGAACACGTCTACGTACTGAAACGTCGGTCCGCATGAGCAAGGAGAACAACATGGCTCAGACCTACGCGGTAATCGGTGCCACCGGGGCGACGGGTGGTGCCGTGGTCAGCGCCCTGGTCGAGCGTGGCCTACGTGTGCGCGCCATCGCGCGTAACCCCCAGTCGCCGCGCGCCCAGAAACTCTCACAGGAGGGCATCGAGATCGCTGCGGCCGATCTTGGCGACGAACGAGCCCTCACCGCTGCCTTCACCGGCGTCACCGGGGTCTTCGCGGTCACCACGCCGTTCGAGGAGGGCCCCGATATCGAAGTGGCCCAAGGTCTGCACATCATCGGTGCCGCAGTGCAGGCCCGAGTCCCCCATCTGGTCTACGCATCAGTGTCCGACGCCGACCAGCACACCGGGATACCGCATTTCGACAGCAAGGCCAAGATCGAAGAAACGCTCACCGCGTCGGGTCTGCCCCACACCATCGTCGGTCCGACCTACTTCTACGACAACATGCTCGGCGGGATCGACGAGCTCCGATCGGGTCAATTCTCGTTGCCGTTGCCGACGACCACACCGCTGCAGCAGCTTTCGCGGCGCGACCTGGGTCGATTCGTCGCCGCGATCCTGCAAGAGCCACAACGGTTCATGGGGCTGCGCATCGACGTAGCGTCCGACGCACCGACGCCACTCCAGATGACCGCCGCCCTTGAGCATGCGTTGGGCTATCCGATCGAGCTGGTCACTTACGAGCCGTCCCGAATCGCCTCCGCCGATATGCGGGCCATGTTCAGCTTTCTGTCCGTGCACGGTTACAGCGCCGACATCGCCGACTTGCATCGGCGCTACCCGGAGATCGGATGGCAGACGTTCAGCGACTGGGTGGACGAACACCTCACCGCACGCGCGAGCGACCGGTAAGCGCACAGCCCCGTAGACGCTGGTCCCGGGATCAGTCGAGGATTCTTCGCGCCACATTGGTGGTGACCAGATCGAGGAGCTCGTCCGAATGGCCGGCAAGAACGGTACGAATCGCATACAGGGAGAAGCCTTTTGCTTGTTCCGCGGTGATCGCCGGCGGGATGGTCAGTTCGTTGCGTGCTGTCACCACGTCGACGAGAGCCGGCCCGTCGTGCGCAAGCACGTCGGTGATCGCCGACTCCAACTCGGCAGGATGCTCGACACGGCGGGTGAACAGGCCACACGTGCGAGCGACCTCCGCAAAATCGGGGTTGTGCAGGTCTGTGCCGAATGTGACGATCCCTGCTGCCTTCATCTCCAGTTCCACGAAGTTCAGCGAGGAATTGTTGAACACGATCAGCTTGACCGGTAATCGGTTCTGCACCAGGGTGATCAGCTCGCCGAACAGCATGGTCAGACCACCATCGCCCGCGAGCGCGACGACTTGGCGGTGCCGGTCGGCTGTTTGTGCGCCGATAGCAAGCGGCAGCGCACAGGCCATGGTGCCGTGGTTGAAGGAGCCGATGAGCCGCCGTCGACCGTTCATCGTCAGGTAGCGCGCCGCCCACACGACTGGTGATCCAACGTCGACTGTGAAGACCGCATCGGTCGCCGCCAGCCGGTTGACCATGGCGGCGACGTATTCCGGACGGATCGGGGTTCGGTTGTGGTCGTTGACGGCAAGCGAATCGAGCCGCTCGCGCGTCCGACGGTAATGGCCGAGTGCACGGTCGAGGTGAGTTCGATCCGTTTTCGCTGCCAACATCGGATGCAGCGCGATGAGGGTGTCTCGTACCGTGCCGACAAGCCCGAGATCGATCGGTGTGCGGCGGCCGAGATGCCGGCCCCGAATATCGACCTGGATGACGATCGCATCCTCAGGATAGAACTGGCGGTACGGGAAATCGGTACCGAGCATCAGGAGCACATCTGCTTCCTTGATGGCCTTGTAGCCGGAGGCAAACCCCAGCAGTCCGGTCATGCCCACGTCGTACGGATTGTCGTACTCGACATACTCTTTGCCGCGTAGGGCATGCACCACCGGCGCCTTGAGCGTTCCCGCCAACTCAACCAACTGCTCGTGCGCCCCCGCTGCGCCGGCGCCCGCGAGAATCGTGATTCTGGCCGACTGGTTGAGAATCGCGGCCGCGGCCGCGAGCGCGGTGTCGTCCGGCCGCACGATCGGCCGGGTCGGCAATACCGGGCGGACGCGGGCCGGATCGCGCAGCCTGTGCAGGAACACCTCACCTGGGATGACAACCACTGCCACTCCCTGTTCCTCGATCGCTGCGCGCATAGCCATCTGCAGCACGCGCATCGCGGACTCCGGGGTACCGGCCATTTCACAGAAGACGCTGCACTCGCGGAACAATTCTTGCGGGTGGGTTTCTTGAAAGTACTGAGAACCGATCTCGGCGGCGGGAATGTGGGCGGCAATGGCGAGCACCGGTACGCGACTGCGCTGCGCATCGAACAAACCGTTGATCAGGTGCAGATTTCCTGGACCGCAACTACCCGCACACACGGCCAACTGACCGGTCACGGCGGCGAAACCCGCGGCGGCGAAGGCGGCCACTTCCTCGTGACGCACATGCTCCCAAGCGAATCCGTCGGCCCGCCGGATCGCATCGGTGAATCCGTTGAGACTGTCGCCGGGCAGACCGAACACCCGGTCCACCCCGCTGGCCTGCAGTGTGGCAATGACGTGGTCGGCAACAGTAGGCATCATCGCTTGTCCTCGCTTGCGTTGTTGTCACTTCTGTATAGCCGACGCAGCTGCCCTCGCCATCAGTTTGATGACTGAGCGAAACCCGTTCAGTCGGCAATGCCAGTCAGCTGACTGATGACGCGACCCACGCCGTCCTGCAACGGTGGCATGGGCGACGTCCATCGCCCATTACCGCTCCCCGAGCCAGGAGGTGGCATGACGATCACGGTGTATCCGTCGCCGGCGAGTGCCGACGCCGTCGATGTTCGGGTGGTCGCGCTCGAAGAGCACTACACCACCGCGGAGTACCTGGCGGCCACAGAAAAGTTCCTGCCGCCCGCCGCGCACTCACCCACATTGCGGGCAGCCTTACTCGATCTCGATGACTCCCGGATCGCCGCCATGGACACAGGCGGTGTCGACGTTCAGGTGCTGTCCCTGGCCGCCGGCGGTCAGCACCGACTGATACCCGCCGATGCAACCGCACTGGTCCGCGACGCCAACGACACGGCACACGCCGCGACCCGCAGGCACCCGGGCCGTTTGCGCATGTTCGCGAGCCTCGCGCTCCGGCAACCTGAGCAGGCGGCCGATGAACTGCGCCGTGGGGTACGTGAATTAGGCTGCCTGGGCGGATTTCTCGACGGCACCACAGGCGGCTCCTTTCTCGACGATCAGCGCTATACCCCGATCTTCGAGGCCGCCTCGGAACTGGGAGTGCCGCTGTACCTCCATCCGTCGCCACCGCCTCGCGCTGTCCGGGACATCTATACCGCCGGCCTGCCCGACAGCGCTGCTTACTTCCTGGCCACCGCTGCGTACACCTGGCACGCGGAACTCGGATTACATTGTCTGCGTATCATTCTCGCCGGTGTGCTCGACCGCTTCCCGAAGTTGCGCTTGATCATCGGGCATCTCGGGGAACACCTCCCGTACAGCTTGCTGCGCGCCCAAGACGGGTTGCCGTCGTCCGTGACGGGACTGCAACGCCCCATCAGTGAATATTTCCTGGATCACTTCACCATCACCACGAGCGGCTATTTCACGGCACCGCCCTTCATGTGTGCACGCGACGTGATGGGTGCCGACCACATCATGTACTCAGTGGACTACCCCTACCGGTCTCCCCTGTCCGGAGCGGAATTTCTTCGCCGACTACCCATTCCGGCAGCAGAGCTGGCTCAGCTGGCCTCGGGAAACGCGGAACGGATCCTCCACCTGTGAGCGCCGATCGCGAACGCTGGACCGAGGCGATCGGGCGACCACTCAACCGGGTCGAGGGCAATGACAAGGTGACCGGTCGAGCACGCTACGCGGCCGACACCACGCTACCCGGGGTGCAGCATGCGGTTCTGGTGCAGTCGGAGATTTCGCACGGGCACGTCACCCGCGACTCGCTGGTAGCCGCCATCTCCCGCGCCGAGACCGCAGCAGGGGTGGTCTGCGTTTTGTCACCGCTGAATTGTCCTTCCCTACAAATGCTTCCCGAGGTTCTCACCTGGGACCTGCCGTTGGAACGCCGGCCACCACTGTCAGATCTGACGGTCCAGCACCGCGGCCAGCATCTGGCCGTCGTCGTCGCCGACACCCTGGAAAATGCGCAGTTCGCCGCGTCGTTGATGGACCTGACCTATGACGAGCTGCCCGCCGTACTGACGGCTCGTGAGGTGCTCGACCAGCCCGAAGACCGGAACCACGGCGACGGTCGGATTGTGCGCGCAGGGGTGTACCAGCCCGACCATTTCGTGAAACTGCCGGAAGAGAAACTCCAAGACCACCGCGGTCCTGCCGACGAACCGGTCGAGGGAATGAGAATCTCGTCGCGCTACACCACATCGGAGAACGCCCACTACCCCATCGAGCTGGCATCGACGATCGCCACCTGGGACGGGGATCACCTCACCGTGTACGACAGCACCCGATGGATCGACGGTGAACGACAAACACTGGCAACCTATCTGGGCATCTCCGTCGACCACATCCGGATCGTCGCTCCACTGGTCGGAGGCGCCTTCGGCTCAAAAAGTTTCATGTGGATGCACGTCGCGCTGTGCGCCGCGGCGGCACGAATGACGGGGCGGGCCGTCAAGTTGGTCGTCAGCCGCGACCAGATGTTCACCTCGACCGGACACCGTCCCCGCACCGAACAACATCTGCGACTGGTCGCCGACGCTCAGGCTCGGTTGACCAGCATCGAGCACCATACCCTCACTGAAACGTCCACCGTCGGCCACTTCTGCGAACCGGCCGGGTTGTCGACGCGGTTCCTCTATCAATCACCGCGAATGGTGGTGTCGCACACCGTTGCCCGAGTGAACCGACCCACACCGTGCTTCATGCGCGGACCCGGCGAAGCGCCGGGGTTGTTCGCCCTCGAAGTCGCCATGGATGAGCTCGCCCATGCACTGCGCATCGATCCGCTGGAACTGCGGATTGCCAACTACGCCGGCAGAGATCAAGCCAGCGGACGGCCCTGGTCCGACGAGCACCTGCTCGAGTGTTACCGGCAAGGATCCGATCGCTTCGGTTGGGAGCATCGACCGCACCAACCCCGCTCGCTGCGGCGCGACGGCGTGCTCGTCGGTTGGGGCATGGCCACCGCCACCTATCCGGGGCGCCGGATGCCGGCCGGTTGCCACGTACGCACCAGACGCGGCGGCACCGTTGAATTCTCTTCTGCCACCCACGAAGTTGGCACCGGCGTGCGGACTGCCATGACCCAGATCGCCGCGGACGCCGCCGGTTTGAATCTGTCGCAGATCGCATTCTTTTCTGGCGACTCGGACTTCCCCACGGCACCCTATAGCGGAGCATCGCAAACCACCGCCGCCGTCGGCTCGGCGGTGTTCGAGGCTGCCCGCGAATGGAAGCGTCGGGTGCTCGAATACGTCGTCACCGACGAGAGCTCACCGCATGCCGGATGCGATCTGACCACGGTGGACATCCTGGGCGGTCAGATCGTCAGCGTCCAGCCGGCACGGCCCGGTATCCCCGTCGCGTCCCTACTCGCGACAGCCGACAGCGCCCTGCTCGACCAGTTGTCCTTCACCACCGGCAGCGATGGGGCACCCGAAAATGGGCCAGTGTCACAGTCTTTCGGAGCGCACTTCTGCGAGGTGGAGGTGGACGAACAAATCGGGCGAGCATCGGTGACGCGGTGGGTAGCGGTGATGGACTGCGGACGGGTCATCAACCCGATGCTCGCACGTAGTCAGGTGATCGGTGGCATCACCTTCGGGCTCGGCATGGCGCTGATGGAGCAGGTGCCTTACGCCCCCGGAACCGGTCATCCCTTGGGCGAGTACTACCTGCCCACCCACGCCGACATACCGGCCTTCGACATCAGCTTCATCGACGGTGCCGACAGCCACCTGACGGCATTCGGTGCTCGCGGCATCGGCGAGATCGGCATCTGCGGTGTGCCCGCCGCAATCGCAAATGCTGTGTACCACGCCACAGGTCGACGACTGTACGACCTGCCCATCACTGTCGAAAATCTGTTGTCCCCCTTCAGCGATACACTCAAGGAGCCAACATCATGACGGCCGGCAACTCACCACCGCACTCTGTCGAACTGTTGATCAACGGTGTTCCGGTCTCCGTACAAACCGACGTTCGGTCGACGCTGCTCGACCTGCTGCGCGAACGTATCCAGCTCACCGGAACCAAGAAGGGCTGCGACCACGGCCTTTGTGGCGCGTGCACGGTGAGCGTCAACGGCCGGCGCGTGGTGAGCTGTCTGACGCTCGCCGTGTCGATCGACGGGGCCACCGTCCTGACCATTGAAGGCATCGCCGAGGGCGAGCAGCTTCATCCGCTGCAACAGGCATTCGTCGACCACGACGGATTCCAATGCGGCTACTGCACGCCCGGCCAGATCAGCTCTGCGCATGCGCTTCTCGGTGAGCACGCCCGTGGTGACCTGTCCGCCGCATCCTTCGACGGCCCGTACAGCGATCTTGCCAAGGGCCCCGAGGCCCTGTCTAACAATGAGATTCGCGAACGGATGGCGGGAAACATCTGCCGCTGCGGCGCCTATCCCAACATTGTGGATGCGATCGCGTCATGCCTGCACGAGTGTGGCAGATGAAGACATTCGACTTCCACCGCGCGCGCGATGTCGACGCCGCTCTTGCCGTCGCGGGCATTACCGGCGGCAGCTACTACGCCGGCGGCACGAACCTGCTCGATCTGATGAAACGCGGCGTCACACAGCCATCGTCGTTGATCGACGTCGGTAAGCTGGGCCTGGACGAGATCACCGCCACCGACAGCGGCGGCGTCCTGATCGGCTCGGGCGTAACGAACAGCGCGATCGCGAACCATCACCTGATCCGCACGAGGTACCCCGTGCTGTCACATGCAATCCTGTCCGGAGCGACCACACAGCTGCGAAACATGGCCACTGCCGGCGGCAATCTCATGCAGCGCACCCGCTGCCCGTACTTCATGGATGTCACGTTCCCGGCATGCAACAAGCGCGTGCCCGGCTCCGGGTGCGCTGCGCTCGACGGGTTCAACCGCGAGCACGCGCTTTTCGGCGCGAGCCGCTCGTGCGTCGCGGTACACCCGTCCGATATGGCGGTGGCACTCGCAATCCTCGACGCCGTCGTGCACGTGCGGTCGCGCGAAAGCTCCCGCAGCATCGCACTGGCCGAGTTCTTCCGGCTTCCTGGGGATCACCCCGAGCAGGACAACGTGCTGCATCCGGGTGAGCTGATCGTCGGTATCGAGCTGCCGCCCTCCGAATACGCCTTCCACAGTTGGTATCTCAAGGTGCGCGACCGCCACAGCTACGCCTTCGCCCTCGTCTCTGTGGCGGTCGGCATGACGATCGACGACGGAATCATCACCTCGGCTGCCCTCGCCTTAGGCGGCGTCGCCGCCAAACCATGGCGGTCCCCCGACGCCGAAGTGGCATTGGTTGGAGAGATTGCCGATACCACGACGTTTCGGCGGGCCGCCGAGGCGGCGATGAACGGGACCGCCGCGCTGAGCCAGAACGCATACAAGATCGATCTCGGCAAAAACAGCGTGGTGCGGGCACTCCGGCGGGCCGCCAACCGACAATGAACGCCATCCCATCCCTTACATCGAATCGAGGTTGACCAACACGATGGCCCGCGACGACGCTCACTACTACGAGCCCGCCGAAGGCAGCGGGCTACCCCACGATCCGTTCAATGCGATCGTGGGGCCCCGACCTATCGGATGGATCTCGTCGACCAGCGCCTCCGGAACGCGAAACCTGGCACCCTACAGTTTCTTCAACGCGTTCAACTACACCCCGCCGCTTGTCGGATTCTCCTCCATCGGATGGAAGGACACCGTCGCGAACATCGAAGCCACGGGAGAATTCGTCTGGAACCTTGCCACCAAAGACCTGTCCGAGGCGATGAATGCGACCTCGGCAACGCTGCCGTCAGAAGCCGACGAATTCATCCATGGCGGTCTGACTCCTGTGCCGGCGCGCCGTGTACGCGCGGATCGTGTCCTCCAAAGTCCGGTGAACTTCGAATGTCGACTCACCCAACTGGTTCAGCTGCAGTCTGCCGAACGTCAAGCGCTTCAGACGTGGCTGGTGATCGGCGAGGTCGTAGCTGTACACATTGACCAGCGCATGCTCGTCAACGGTATCTACGACACCGCAGCCGCGCACCCGATCCTGCGCGCCGGCGGGCCGGCCAATTACGCCGAGATACGGCCCGACTCGATCTTCAGGATGCTGCGGCCGCAATAGCCGGCGATGCATCAGTTGGGGGCTTCGTTGGCCGCCCGGATCACCGCCGCCAGTGACGCGGTGAGCACGGAATCGCTGCGACCGCAGGACCAGCCGCCGCGGTGCTCCAGGTAGGTGACCGCCGTGGCACCGATGGACTGCTGGGTCAGGCCCAGAATCTCGACCGGACGGCCCACGTCGGCCAGCGCCTGGGTCAGCGCCGCGACCGGTCCGACGCCGCGATGTGCGCTGGTGTGGGCCATCCCGTTGACGGTCAGCGTGATCTCGGTGGTCTCGTCGCTGCTCGCGTGCCAGTCCTTGAGCTCAACCGGACCCCTGTGGTCCAGGTAGGTGGCCTCGAACAGGTCGTACAGCTCCGCCGCGGTCACCTCGGCACCGCTGCCGTCGGTATGGGCCTGCACGTGCCGGGCGAAGTCGATCTGCAGCCGCCGCGGCAGGTCCAGCCCGTATCCGGTGTGCAACAGGTAGGCGATGCCGCCCTTGCCCGACTGTGAGTTGACCCGGATGACGGCGTCGTAGCTGCGTCCGATATCAGCCGGATCGATCGGCAGATAAGGCACCCGCCAATCGATTTCGCGCTCCGATTTGCGCTCCGCAGTGGCCCGGGCGCGATGTTCGATCAAGCCCTTCTTGATCGCATCCTGATGCGTGCCCGAAAACGCGGTATGCACCAGGTCGCCGACATATGGATGCCGATCGTGGATGGGCATCCGGGTGCAGTGCGAGACGGTGCGGGCGACCGCGTCGATATCGGAGAAGTCGATCATCGGGTCGACACCCTGGGCGTACAGGTTCAGGGCCAGGGTGGCGATATCGACATTGCCGGTGCGCTCGCCGTTGCCGAAGACACAGCCCTCGACGCGTTGTGCGCCGGCGAGCACGGCCAATTCGGCGCAGGCCACCCCGGTCCCGCGGTCATTGTGCGGGTGCACGGACAGGATCACCGCGCCCCGCCGGGCCAGGTTCCGGTGCATGTACTCGATCTGGTCGGCGTACACGTTGGGCGTCGCGACCTCTACGGTGGCAGGCAGATTCAGGATCACCGGCCGCTGCTCGGTGGCGTCCCACAGCTGTGTCACGGCATCGCAGATCTCCAGCACATAGTCGGCTTCGGTGAGGTTGAACACCTCCGGAGAGAACTGGAATCGGATGTTCGGCAGGCCATCCGTCAGCGTCAGCACATCGAGCGCGCCGTGCAGGATCAGGCTGCGCAGTTCGTCTCGGTCTCTGCCCAGCACGGTATTTCGCCACGTGGGCGCCGTCGCGGTGTACATGTGGATGACGACGTCGTTGCGCATGCCCCGCACCGATTCGACCGTGCGCTCGATCAGGTCGCGCCGGGCCGGGGTGAACACCGCGATGGTGACATCCGGTGGCGCAATGTCGGTCTCGGCCAACAACCGCACGAAGTCGAAGTCGGTCGCCGACGCCGACGGGTAACCGACCTCGATCTCCTTATAACCGATGGCGACGAGCTGTTCGAAGAATTCGCGTTTGCGATCGGGGTCCATCGGCTCGGCCAGCGCTTGGTTGCCGTCGCGCAGGTCGACGGGCACCCACAACGGCGCGGTGGTGATTCGCTTGCTGGGCCAATCCCTTTGGGCCACCGGAATGTCCACGCGGTTGAAGACATCGGTGTAGCGGTGCCAGGGCATCGGTGACGGTTGTTGACGGTTCCAGGAGGTGCTCATGAGTGGTCTGCTTTCGGTCGGTTGCTGAAGTGACCGGTCGCGACAGAGCCCCACGGCAGGGGGCCGGTCGTTTCAGACCCCGCCGCGGCAGCCAAGGAGGAGCACGCGCGTCATGATGGTTAGACTATACACAACTCCTCAGACAAGTAGAGAGGTTTCATGGTCTCGCAGGTACAGCGTCAACCGCTGGCGGCACAAGCCGCACAGCTGCTGCTGACGCGCATCAAAGATGGCGAATGGGCACTGGGACAACGCCTTCCAGGCGAGATCACCTTGGCCGCGCAGCTCGGCGTGGGACGCTCCACTCTGCGGGAGGCCATCCGGGAACTGGCCGGAAAAGGCGTCCTCGACAGCCGTCAGGGCGCCGGCGTGTTCGTCACCGCCCTCGATGTCACCGACGATTGGGACACCGTGCTGCGCAGTGCCAACATCGCCTCGGTGATCGAGGCCCGCATCGCCATCGAGGCCGAGGGCGCCGCGCTGGCCGCGACCCGTCGTACCCCTGCCGACTTGCGCACCATCCGACGGACCCTCGCGGCCCGCGGGGTCGCCGGCCAGTCAGTCCCCGAACATGTGGACGCAGACATGGCTTTTCACCGGGCCGTGATCGCCGCTGCGCACAACGACGTGTTGATCCAGTTGTTCGACGCATTCCTCCCCCGGCTGCGGTTGGCGATGATCGACATGCTCAAAATCCGCCCAGTCCCATCAGAGCCGTGCGACCACGACCTGCATCAGCAACTCGCCGACGCGATCGTCGCGCGCGACACTGCCGCGGCCGCCGCGGCCAGTCGCACCCATCTGAGCACCCTGAAGGAATCATTCTCATGACCCCGGTCCTCGAACTCGACGACGTGACCTTCCGCCGCGAAGGCAAGCAGATCATCGACGGCATCTCACTGACGGTGCAGGAAGGTGAGCACTGGGCACTGCTCGGTCCCAACGGTGCCGGCAAGAGCACGCTGCTGGGTTTCTGCGGCGCGGTGACGTTTCCGACGACCGGAATCGTGCAGGTCCTGGGCGCGCAGATGGGCCGCACCGACCTGGCACCGCTGCGCCGGTCCATCGGCCACGTTAACCCCCGGCACCGGCTGCAGTACCCGCTGATGGTGCGCGAGGTGGTACTGACCGGCATCACCGGCACCATCGACATCGCCGCTCGCTGGACGCCGACCGCCGAAGACATCGCCCGCGCCGACGAGTTGATCGGGACCGTGGGGCTGACCCACCGGGCCGATGCGGCGTGGCCGACGCTATCGCAGGGTGAACGGGGCCGGACCCTGATCGCCCGCGCCCTGATCGCCGAGCCCCGACTGCTGTTGCTCGACGAGCCGACCACCGGCCTCGACGTGGCGGCCCGTGAGCAGTTGCTGGAAACCCTTGATGCACTGGAGCATTCACATCCCGAAATGGCGTCGATTCTGGTGACGCATCACCTCGAGGAACTGCCGACCTCCACGTCCCACGCCCTGTTGATCTCGGGCGGCCGCACGGTCGCAGCAGGCCCCGCCATCGAGACCTTGACGACCGATCATGTGTCAGATGCCTTTTCACACCCTGTCGAGGTCGGCTACGACCACGGCCGGTGGTCCGCCCGCGCGAAGGCCAGCAGAGTCAACGCCTAACACACAAGCCGGCCCCTGTCCGGCAATTGGCAGTATTACTGCCCAGTACCCTCGTCTTCTGCCGTTAATTTACGTGTGCGACAGAGTCTTTCGGTTCACTTGCGACAGCTGTTCGACTAGTGGTCTACTGCGAACTAGAACATGTTCCACCAGCCAACCACGACGATGTGGACGCGGGAACGTAGTCGGGGACATCTACGGACACCTGCGGGGTTGCCTCATGGCCATCGCGGGCGCTGTCGCCGCGTCATCTGCTTCGGAATCGACTTCACCGCGCTGACAGCGAAAGGGCATCGATGACCTCAACGACAGAAGCGACCGGCCTCAGCCGGGCCGGCGACGCGTTTCCGCCCTACCCCTACAGCTGGTATGCGGTGGCATTCGCGCACGAGCTCAGGCCCGGGACCGTGTTGACGCGGCGCTTCCTCGACGGCGAGATCATCATCTTCCAGACCGCCTCCGGCGAGCTGTCCGCTGCCGAGCCCTACTGCCCACACCTCGGCGCCCACATCGGAAAACGTGGCTGGGTCGACGGCGAGGCCGTGGTGTGCCCGTTCCACGAGTTCAGATTTGCTCCGTCGGGCGCGTGCGTCTCGACGCCGACCGGCGAGCCGCCGCGTGGCGCGGCGCTCAAGACGCTGCCGGTCCGTAACCACCTGGGCATGATCATGGTCTACCACGGGCCACCCGGACAGCAGCCGGCGTTCGAGCTCGATCTGCCCGCCGCCGACGCGGGCTGGCACCCGATCGCGACCAAGAAGCTGCACTTCAAGACCCACCCCCAGGAAGTCAACGAAAACGGTTTGGACCATGCGCATTTCGCGACCATTCATAAGTTTCGTGACTTCGTCGTACCCAAGCCCATGGAGATCGACGGTCCCCGCATCTACACCGAATACGGTGGCACCAAACCCATTCCGGTGATCGGCGGTGTCAGCTTCCACTTCAGATCGGTTCTCGTCGGCCTCGGGTTCTCTCTGGTGGAGATCGCCATCCAGGGCGGCTTGACCGTCCGTCAGATGGTGCTGCCCACGCCTGTGGCCGAACGCAACGTCGACATCTACATCGGCATTGCGGCGAAACGGCATGTGCGAAACCGGCTTCTAGGTGCACTGCTGGCGCCGATCGAACGGCTGGCGGGCTGGATCGTGCTCCAGGTCGTGGCATATGAGGTGCAGCGGGACCAGTTGATCTGGGATGACAAGGTGTACCTCGAGCATCCGAAGCTGACTCCGGGCGACGGCCCGATCGGCAAGTACCGCCACTGGGTGCGGCAGTTCTACCCACCGGCGGCATGAGCACGGCGATACCCCGCGCCGAGCGGGTCAGCGGGATGGATGCCTGGCAGCTGTATCAGGAGACCGAGCTGCAGGTCGGCAATGGGATGTCGCTGATCCTGGTCGATCGCAGTTCGGTGATCGGCAACCTTCGCGACTACGTGGTGTCGGCCCTCGACAACCGCATGCATCTCATGCCGGCGTACCGCAAAGTGCTCTACGACCCATGGTTCAACCTGGACCGGCCCATGCTCGTGGCTCGCCCGCAGATCGACGTCGCGGCTCGCGTGACGGCCCTGCCCATGCCTGCCCCCGGTGGCGCGGCCGGTGCGGCGAAAGCGCTGGCCGCGGTCCGCGCCATGCACCTGGACCGACGGGAACCGTTGTGGCACATGTACGTTCTGGAGGACGACGACCCCGAACATGCGTATCTGATCTCGGTGGTACATCATCTCCTCGTCGACGGTGACTCGGCGATCGAGGTGACCGGCTGCCTGATGACCCCCGGCGATTTGAGCTCCCGGCCCGCCAAGGTCGTCCCCGAGTCGTCGACGTTTCCGGCGCGGCCGGCGGCGATCCTGCGCGATGCCGCCGCACGCAAGGCCCAACGCCTACGTCGACTGCCCCGGCTCGTGGCCACCTCGGCGCGCATCTTGCGCGACAAGTGGGCTGTCCGCCACCTCGACGTGAAAGTGCCCCGGACAGCACTCAATTGCTCGTTGTCGGGTACCTCGACCGCCGCCGTGGCCGTCCTGCCTCTCGCGGCCCTGCAGACGGTGGCCCAGCGGCATTCGGTGACCATCAACCACATCCTGCTCAGCTGCGTCGGATCGGCTCTGGACAATGTGCTGCGCCGGAAGGGACAGCGTCCCCAGCAGCCGTTGGTGGCGGCCGTGCCCTACGCGATGCGCGCTGCCGACACCTCCGACTACGTGACCGATGGCGTCGGCACCACCACGGTGCTGCGAGTCAACCTGCATACGACGGTGACCGATCCGGTGCAGCGGCTGCTCGCCGTCGCCGAACACGCCCGAGCGGTCAAGGCGGTCCAGGAACAGCGCGGTGTCAACCTGTTTCGGCAGTGGAACGAATATGCGCCCGGCCGCGCGGTCAACCTGCTGTTCCGAACCATCGAGCGCTTCGGTCTGGCCGAACGGATTTCCTGGCCCTGCAACGTCATCGTGTCCAACGCCAGCGGTATCGCGGTCGAAGATCCGGTGTTCCTCAATCTGCCGGCGCTGCGCTTCCATCCGGCCGGACCGCTCTACCACGGCATGGGGCCCAGCATCATCGCCATGTCCTGGAACAACAATCTATGCCTGTCGGTGACGGCCGACTCCCGGCACGTCTTCGACGCCAGCGCCATCACGGCCGGCATCGAATCTGAACTCGCGACCCTATTGGCCACGGCGAGTTAGGGTTCCGTGTTCACCCTACGGTTCGACATGCGGGCACCGGCCGGTGGCGCGCCGGCGTCGTCGCTGTACCCCGCTGCGCTCGACATGGCCGCGTGGGCGGAATCCCGCGGCCTGATCCTGCTGGTCGTGTCCGAGCATCACGCGGCCGACGACGGCTACCTGCCGAGCCCGTTGCCCATGGCCGCCGCGCTGGCCGCCCGCACCAGGTCGGTACCCATCGCGGTGAGTGCGCTGATCCTGCCGCTGTACAACCCGGTCCGACTGGCCGAGGACATCGGTGTGCTGGACCACCTCAGTGGCGGGCGCATCTCCTACACGCTGGGCGTGGGCTACCGGCCCGAAGAGTTCGAGTCGCTCGGAGTGGACTATCGCCGTCGCGGCGAACTCGCCGAACAACACCTGACCGTGTTACTGAAAGCCCTTGACGGAGAACGGTTCTTCGACGACGCACGCGGTGTGCTGGTCCGTCCCGCACCCGAGCGCAAGGTCCGCCTGTCCTACGGCGGCGGCACTCCGCGGGCCGCGCGGCGGGCGGCCCGCTTCGGTCTCGGTTTCAACGCCCAGAACAATCTGCCGGAACTGGCGGAGGCGTATCACGACGAGTGCGCCAGACAAGGCCGGGTACCGGGCCGGATGCAGGCGCCCCGCCCCGGATTCCCGACCACCGTCTTCGTGGCCGACGACGTGGACCGGGCCTGGGACGAGATCGGACCGTATCTGTTGCACGATGCGATGACTTACGCCGACGGCCACCACGACCCCCACATCGTCAGCCTCTCGGCCGCGCGGACCGTCGATGCGCTGCGCGCCGAGAACGGCAGCCACCGCATCTATTCGGTGGAGCAGGCCATCGACGCCATCGCGCGCGACGGCGTGCTGTCGCTGCACCCACTCTGCGGTGGCCTGCCGCCGGATCTCGCCTGGCCGTACCTGCGCCGCGTCGTGGACCAGGTCATGCCCGCGGTACCGCGCTAAAACCGCACCCCGGTCAGGGCTTCCGCGGCATCCCACAACCGGTGCGCGACGAGTGGATCGCGCGCGGCATCGGCCAGTTCCACCTTGACCGGTGCACCCGTCATCTGCAAACGGCCACCCGGTCCGTAGAAGTCACCGGCGGCAGCGCCGGCGTCGGTCGCCGCGCGCAGGATCGGCAGGGCCCCGGCGTCGGCGTCCTGCACGAACCACGCCGTGGAGAACCGCAATCGCGGGTGATACGCCAGTTTCTGCCAACCCTGGTCGCGGAGAATCGCCGTCCTGGCGCTGCCCGGATGCGCTGCCACACACATGGCCTGGTGCCGCCGGTTGTACTCGGACATGAACAGCAGTTGGGCCAGTTTCGAATTGGCGTAGGCCTTCGCGCTGCGAAACTTCTTGTGGCTCTGCAAGTCGTCGAAGTCGATGACGCCGCGGCGGTGGGTCAGGCTGCTCACCATCACGATGCGCTCGGCGCGGTCGTGCAGCAGCCCCGTGAAGGCGAAGTGGCCGAGGAAATTCACTCCGAAATCGCCCTCGAAGCCGTCCATGGTCTCGGTGCGCACCGGATGCATGACGCCCGCGTTGTTGATCAGCAGGTCGATTCTGCGGTGCCGCGTACGGAGACTTTCGGCGCAGCGCCGCACCGACGCCAGATCCGCCAGGTCCAACTCAGCGAATTCGGTTCGCGCATCGGGTAGTACGGCCTGCACCTGGCGTGCCGCATCAGCGTTGCGGCACGCCAGCACCACGGTCGCACCGAGCCCCGCCAGGCCTCGGGCGATCTCCACACCGATACCGCTGTTCGCGCCCGTGACCACTGCGACGCGCCCGTCCTGGCGGCTCGCGTCCGCCAGGGTCCAAGGTGTACTCGTCATATTCGTTGCAAGCGTAGTGATTTGTGCACGATTTTCCGCTGCAGGTGGCTGTTGCGTTTTGTGTTGCGTGGTTGATGCACTCGGGTTTTGAGTGGGGTCGCGGCGTGTCATCTTCGG
>NZ_JBYTCM010000017.1:132020-139272 GCF_058790275.1 Mycobacterium sp. FW102-FHT13B02 | reverse complement strand
TACCCCAGCCGAGCGCTTGCGTGATCTACTACGGGCTCAATAACCAGCAGTGTTGCGACAACCCCTAGAAACCGCCCGAAGGCTTGGGGCAGTTTTGTGTGTGCTCGGCAGAACCTAGTGGGCGTGGCCGTGGTGGCCGTGCCCGTGATCGGCTCCCTCAGCCGGCTTCTCCACGATTGCGGTCTCGGTGGTGTCGGATTACCGCCCCCCGGTGTCGGCCCCAAGAATTGGAGATGTGCGCGATCAGCGCGGGGGGCCCAGAATGACCTGTCCGAACTTGTCCGCCCCTTCTGCCATCCGTGCGGGTGAGATTTCAAAACCATCCGGTCGCGGAGTAGCTCTATCTCGACCGGCGTAGCGGAACATCCCCTCGATTCCAGCGGGAGTGTTGATCATGAGCAGGTCCGCTTTCTTGGATGTGATGCGATACGCGTGCGGAATATCCCTGGGCAGAAAGACGATTCCCCCCTCGGAAAGCTCCATCTCCTGGTCGTCATACCAGAGCAACGCGGTCCCCTTGATGAGCATGAATACCTCATCCTCACGCGTGTGCCTGTGATAAGGGGGTGCTTCGCCTTCACTGACATCGAACCGCCCAACCATCAGCTGTCCATCTGTGGCCTTGCCGTCGAGCAAGATCGCCAGCGTGCCGCCATCGAGCCATTCCAATTGTTGCTGCTGGTTCGGTTGTGCCAGGTACGCCATGCTCATGCGGCATCCCCCCCTTGCGTAATCGGCGGGAGCAGCTATGCACGCCCCGATCGGATCATTCGGGCGACATCGATGTCAGGTATCCATGAGTATGCACACCATTGCCGTGCTGAGCGGGGCTTACCGCGGAGACCGCCCAAAAACGACGACAGCACCCCCGGTCCGTCAGGACCGGGGGTGTTTCGTTGGAACTACCTAGTGGGCGTGACCGTGGTGGCCGTGCCCGTGATCGGCTTCCTCAGCCGGCTTCTCGACGATGGCCGTCTCGGTCGTCAGGATCATCCGGGCCACCGAAGCGGCGTTGAGCACCGCGGACCGGGTCACCTTGGCCGGGTCGACGATGCCGTCGGCCAGCAGGTCGCCGTAGGTCAAGGTGGCGGCGTTGAAGCCCTGCCCGACGGGCAGCTCGGACACCTTGTTCACCACGACCGAACCATCCAGGCCGGCGTTGGTGGCGATCCAGTACAGCGGGGCCGACAGCGCCGAGGAGAAGACCTCCAGGCCGAGCAGCTCGTCGCCGGTCAGCGAGCCACGCAGGCCGTCCAGTGCGGCACGGGCCTGGACCAGAGCCGCGCCACCGCCGGTGACGATGCCCTCTTCCACCGCGGCCTTGGCGGCGGCGACGGCGTCCTCGACGGCTTCCTTGCGCTTCTTCAGGTCGGTCTCGGTGGCAGCGCCGACCTTGATGACGGCCACGCCGCCGGCCAGCTTGGCGAGGCGCTCTTCGAGCTTCTCGCGGTCCCAATCCGAGTCCGAGGCCTCGATCTCGCTGCGCAGCTGCGCCTTGCGGCCGTCGATGGCCTCGGCGGTGCCGCCACCGTCGACGATCACGGTGCTGTCCTTGGTGACCACGACGCGACGGGCGGTGCCCAGCACATCCAGGCCGGCGTCACGCAGGACCAGACCCACGTCCGGGTTGACGACCTGGCCACCGGTGACGACGGCGAGGTCCTCCAGGAACGCCTTGCGGCGGTCGCCGAAGAACGGCGCCTTGACCGCGACGGCCTTGAGGGTCTTACGGATGGCGTTGACGACCAGGGTCGACAGTGCCTCGCCCTCGATGTCCTCGGCGATGATCAGCAGCGGCTTGCCGGCCTGGGCGACCTTCTCCAGCAGCGGCAGCAGGTCGGGCAGCGAACTGATCTTGTCGCGGTGCAGCAGCACCAGCGCGTTCTCGAGGACCGCTTCCTGGGAGTCGAAGTCGGTGACGAAGTACGCCGACAGGAAGCCCTTGTCGAAGCCGACGCCCTCGGTGACCTCGAGCTCGGTGTTCAGGGTCGAGGACTCCTCGACGGTGACGACGCCGTCCGCACCGACGCGGGTCATGGCCTCACCGACCAGCTCGCCGATCAGTTCGTCGCGCGACGAGACGGTCGCGACCTGGGCGATGGCGGTCTTGTCGGACACCGGCTTGGCCGCGGCCAGCAGGGCCTCGGACACCGCGTCGGCGGCCTTCGAGATGCCCACACCGAGCGCGATCGGGTTGGCACCGGCAGCGACGTTGCGCAGGCCTGCCTTGACGATGGCCTGGGCCAGCACGGTGGCGGTGGTGGTGCCGTCGCCGGCGACGTCGTTGGTCTTGGTCGCGACGGACTTGACCAGCTGGGCGCCCAGGTTTTCGAACGGGTCTTCCAGGTCGATGTCGCGGGCGATGGTGACGCCGTCGTTGGTGACCTGCGGGCCACCGAAGGCCTTGGCCAGCACCACGTTCCGGCCACGCGGACCGATCGTGACGCGGACCGCGTCGGCGAGCTTGTCGACACCGGCTTCCATGGCCCGGCGCGCAGCTTCGTTGAACTCAATCAGCTTGCTCATTAGAGCCTTTCGCTAATACGCATGCCGCCCCGGACATCACCCGTGCGGACACGGGGATTTCCGGGGCGGGACACGAGTGCTTACTTGGAAACGACAGCCAGCACGTCGCGGGCCGAGAGGATCAGGTACTCCTCGCCGTTGTACTTGATCTCGGTGCCGCCGTACTTGCTGTAGATGACGGTGTCGCCCTCGGCAACGTCCAGGGGGATCCGCTTCTCGCCGTCCTCATCCCAGCGGCCGGGGCCAACTGCGACGACGGTGCCTTCCTGCGGCTTTTCCTTGGCGGTGTCGGGGATGACCAGACCGGAAGCGGTCGTGGTCTCGGCCTCGTTGGCCTGAACGAGGATCTTGTCCTCGAGTGGCTTGATGTTGACTGCCACGATGGAAGCCCTCCACTTGGTTCGGGTGTCGATCCGGGGCCAATCCCCGGATCCCAGGTATTCGGCAAGCGCCCTGACCACACACCGTCGTCGCGGGTGCCGGAGCGGGGTTGGCCGCGTGCCACCTAGCACTCTATACATGCGAGTGCTAGCGCTCAAGGGTGGGTTAGTGCCGGGTTTCGCGAACTCGCTGTGGGCTGAAAATTTCGATCACCGCCGGGACGCCACAGGGGCGCGCGTCACTTCCGCCCGGGACGGCCGGCGGCGTCTCGCCACCGCAACGCCTCCAGGGCCAGCGCGATGTGCACGGTGGCGCCCTCTAACGGCCGCGGCAACAGCTCACCAGCGTCGGCAAGTCTGCGCATCAACGTATTCCTGTGGATGAACAGGCGCGAGGCCGTCCGCGACGCGTTGCACTGCTCGTTGATGTAGGCGAGCACGGTGTTATGGAGTTCCGAGGCGGCCGACTCGAAGTCGCCGAGTGTGTACTTGATGAAACGGTTCGCCTGGTCCGGGTCCGCGGTGAACAGTGCGATGAACTGGATATCGGAGAAGCAGGCGACCTGCCTGGCCAGGCCGATCCGTGTCATCACTCGCTGAGTGGCGATGGCATCGAGATGGCTGCGCCGGAAACCGTCAATGCCTGTCGCCGTCGAACCGAGCGCGATCCGCACCCCGGGCAACCGCTTCATCGCCTCGGCAACGCCCGCGAGATCCGCGCCGTCGTCGCCCGGCAGCCACACCCATCGAGTGTCGGCACCGGCCAGCACCGACAGGGCCCGCCGGCCGCGGACCGTGTGGATCAACACTTCGGCGGCGTGGTCCAGATCGGACAGATCCGCATTGGCTTCGTCACCCCAGATGATGGCGGCGGTGTGGCTCTGCTCAAGCTGATACCCGAGTTGAGTCTCCGCCTGGCCAAGACCGAGGCGAGCACCATCGAGAATCAGCATGACGGTTTCCCGCCGTTCCGCGTGCGTCCCACGGGTGAGGTTGTCGCGCTCGATCCTCATTTCTTCGTGGATCGCCGAAATCATCTCCCCCAAGAAGTGGGTGATGGACCGTTCGGATACGTCGAACAACTCTCGCATCTCGTGCGCATCAGAGGTCAGCTCGAACACCGTCCGCATCCAGGAGCGCAACGCGACATTCTGCGCCAGCCGGTAGGCCTCCACCACCACGGCTTCGTTGAGCCCACGACGCACCAGGTAACGGGCTATCGCCAACGTTTCCGCATCGATGTTGGCCGGCACCGCCTGTCCTGGGCGGCTGATATTGGCTGCCGCCCAATGCATTTGGTTGGAGCGATTACTGCGGGCGATCGCGTCGGCCGCCAGTGGATCGTCGGCGATGATGTGCATGAAATGCGACGACAGCGTTGCCCTGTTCAGCTCGTCGTACCACTCCTGCCGAGTGTTGACGACAACCTTCGCGGCCTGCCGGATCAGCTCACGCACCCGCTCGGACGGCGGCTCCCAGTCGGCAGAGGAGTCGTAGTCCGGCGAGTGCACCATGCCTCATCGTAGGCATGGTTTCAGTGCACCATGCCCCTTGCCCTATGTGATCCAGGCCACGACGCTTAGGACGCATCGTCGGACGGCACAACGACCATCTCGTTCGAATCCGAGTTGCCGCAGCAGAAACGAAATTCAGCACAGGAGAGCTAAGTGCCACACCTTGGATTCGACGGGCAGCCGGCGTCGGCGGCCGATCGCGCCAGTCAACTCGCCGGACAGCAGGCGTCCAACCGCAACCGCGCAGCGCGCCGGCTCGAGAATCGGGCTCGAGCGCGCCGGCTGCGCAAGGCGGGCGGTTTCGCCGCAGTCGCGACGACGACCTGCGCCATGGCAGTCGCACTGACGTTCTCGCAATCGGCCCCAGGGGTTGTGGCGAGTTCGGTTCGGCTACTGGCCGCATCGACCGATATCCAACCGGCTGTCGACCAATTGGTCGCGGCGCAGCAGCAAATGATCGCCAATAACAGCGCTTACCCATTCATCACGGCCTACGACAAGACGACGCTGCCCGCATACACGCAGAACATGGCTTCGGGGATGCTCTATATGGCCATTGCCGAGCAGAACCTGACCAATTCGTACGATCTCAACGGCGAATATTTCCCGGTCCCGTGGAATGCACCGGGCACCAATCCGCAGCCATTTTCGAACAGCCCGAATCCGGACGATCAATACAGCTTCATGGTCACCAACGACCAATCGGTCACGCTGACCATCACCCCCAAGCCGGGCACCAAGGACGTGACATTCGTACCTATGTCGGGCAGGCCCATTGTCGGCGACTACGCGGCGACGGGGGTCTACGACCTGTCGAAATTCACGCCCAATGCCGACGGCAGCTACACCATCACCATCAGCCCCACGCAGCAACCGGGCAACTGGGTCAACACCGGTGGAGCCTCGATGGTGCTCATCCGCGACACCATCGGCAACTGGGGCCTACCGCACGACACCCTGTCATTCCAACAACAGGGTGCGCCCTCGACCTATACCCTCCCGGTCCTGTCGAACAGCCAGATTACGGCGATGCTGAATTCCGTCTCGACGAACATGCCGGCCTCCAACAGCAGCATTACCAACTACGGAATCCAGGCCCGCTTCGATTCGATTCCGGCCAACCATTTCACGCCGATCGGGTCGACTCCCTCAATTATCGGCGGACCGATTCTGCCCAGCCAGATGAGCAGTGCCGGCCATTTCTCGCTGCAGCCCGATCAGGCGCTCGTGGTCAAAGTGCCCAACCTGCCGTCCGGGTACTCAGACTTCCAACTCAGCAACGCGTGGATGAACGACCTGCCCTACGTGACAGCACAGGGCAGCCTCAACGACACCAATACGTTCCACTCCTCGGACGGCTACACCTACTACATCATCAGCAGCCAGAATCCTGGGGTGGCCAACTGGATCGACAACTCCGGAGCCACCGACGGCAACGTCTTCATGCGGTTCCAGAACGTCACCGGCACCGTCGCCGACAACGCAGTGTCCGCGCAGGTCGTGCCGATCGGGAGTGTCGGCCAGTACATCCCGGCTGACACCCCGACCGTGACTCCGACCCAATACGCCGCGAGCCTCAAACAACGTCAACTCTCGTACGACTACGTCCGGCACCAGATGCAAGGCTCTGGTTGGGTGACGTCCACACTCGAGATCGACCAGATCAAGGCCGCGATCGGGACGAATCAGTTCAACCAGATATTCGGCAGCCAGGCCCAGGTGCCGTCGGTCCTGGACCGGATCACAAACCCTGCGCTGACGCCCGACTTCCTTGCCTTGGCCAGGGGCGTCTTCGCCAATCCGGCCGGCAGCCTGGCAGCGGTGGTCAACAATCTGCCCTTGGCAACCCAGGACATCGTGATGCCCGTGGTGCTGGCGAGTCTTCGGTTCGACCTACTGGTGAACAAGACCATCGCGGCTGTGCAGAGCAGCCTCGCCGCAGGCCGGCCGAGCGCAGCGTTCGCAGCACTGGCCGGTGGCGTCCAGGGACTCGGGACGCTCATCAACCAGACGTTGACCGACCCGGCGACCAGTGTCACCGCCGGCTTCCTCAACGCACGCGACGACCTGTCGGTGGCCCTGACGAATGCGGGCAGCTACTCGCCGCTGTCCGCGACAGATATCGGATCGGTTCTGAAGCAGGTCGGCCAAGTCAATCAGTCGGCGGCACACATGCTGGCCGGCGGATTACAGGGCATGGTGCCGACAGCCGGTCAGGCCACCACGGCGAACCCGACGACGAGTCCCACCTCGGCCACGGTTGCACCCGCAACGACGGCAGTCAGTGCAACGGCCGCCACCAACGTCGTTGCACCGGCGGCCGCCACCGGACCGGTTTCGGCTGCGGTGTCCACAGCGGTCGCCACCGCAGCCGCCAGTGCCGGTGCCGGTGCCAGTGCCAGTGCCAGTGCCCCGGCATCGGCTACCAGCGCCGCCGCGCCGGCAATCCCCGCGCCAGGCAACTCGTCGAATCAGCCCGGTACAACTTCACCGGCAGCATCGACCACCACGGCGGAATCGGCCAAGTCGACCCCTCGGTCCAAGAACCCCAAGGCCTTAACCGCTGAGGGAAACAAGCGGTCGACAGACGCCAAGAATTCGAAGACTGGCGCCGGCACACCGCCGACAGCGGCCACGGATTCCAAAGGGGCCGGTGACAAGCAATCAACGGACGTCAAGAGTTCAGCCACCGGCAGCGGAAAACACGCGGCGGAATCCAAGAAGTCCTAGGCGGCCGAGCTTCTCGCGGATTCTGCTCGCAGTGCAGCAGCTACCCGGACTGCGACCGCGGGGGGGGGGGGGGGGGGGGGGGGGGGGGGGGGGGTGGGCGGT
>NZ_JBYTCM010000017.1:29436-132012 GCF_058790275.1 Mycobacterium sp. FW102-FHT13B02 | reverse complement strand
ACCCCCCCCCCCCCCCCCCCCCCCCCCCCCCCCCCCCCCCCCCCCCCCCCCCGGTTCTGCAGATGAGGTTTCGGTGTCTTGTCGGCACTGGCTCCGTCGAGCATCTCGTGGGCGAAGTTCTTGACAGTTACAGCCTGCGGATGCGGTGCCCAACGGACTTAAGTCACCAATACATCGGGACCTACGGCGCTAAGGTGATCCTGGCCGTCGTTCCTACGATTAGCCATGAGTACGCTAATCAAGATCACGGCGGGCGCCGCGGTCGCCGCCGCCGGGCTGGGCAGCCTTCTGGCAGCCGCCCCAGCACAGGCTGACGCACAGCAGGACCAAAACTTCTATTGGTTGTTAACCCGCCCAGACGGAGACAACCTGACGATAACGAATTTCCCATTGGTGCGGGCACAAGGCATCGCCGCATGCCAGCGTCAGGATGCCGGAGAGCCGCCATACCAAGCACTCAAGGACCTGCAGTACCCCCGAGGGCCATACACATTCGATATCGCCAACTCGATTACCTCGGCGGCAGAAGCCGTCTACTGCCCTTGGCATATCGGCCCTGCCGGCGAGAGTGACTGGGTCAATACTTCGGCTCCGGTGAACCCGCGGCCCACCTATCCCCCGATCGCGTGGTACCCGCCCGGGTACAGCCCGGCGCCTGTCGACTCGGCCGCGCCCACGGATTGGGGACCGATGGTCGTGGTAAATCATAAAATCGGGACGGACGCCAACCGCTCCTGATTCCAGTCGAACTGGAGCCGCTATCCACGCCCCGGCGCCGCGTTGACCAGCAGCAAGTTGGACGTCACCCAGTGGGTGACCGTGTTCGCGGTGGCACCCAGCACCCGGGCCATACCCGCCATACCGCGATTGCCGATCGCCAGGAGGTTCTGGTCTGCGGCCGCGAGCGCGTCGGCCGGATCACCCAAAAGCACCCGTCTATCCAGGGAGTCGACATATTTCAATTGGCGTGCAACGTTATTCAGGGTCTCCTCGCCCACAAACGGGCCGCCGACGCGATTTGTCAGTTCAGAACTGCCTGTCCGAACCAATGGCAAAGCAGCAATGCGACCTCGACCTCGATGCGGTCATCGACAATCGGCGTGCCGCGGCGACTGATCGCACGGTTCACCCGGTACTTGATCGAATTCGAATGCAGGTGCATTTCATCGGCGGCGGCCTTGAAACTCGACCCTGTCCGCAGAAATACTCGCAACGTCTCGCGCAACCGCTCATCGCTCTCGGTGTCACTCGCCAGCGGACCCAGGATTTCGGCCACCCAAGCGCCGACCGACCCGACGTTGTCGCCGAGCAGCGTCGCGACGGGTAGCCCCGGATCGCTCGCCGCGGTGACGCGACGCTCGACAGCTCCCGACACCACCGCCACGGCGCGGCCGTCCACCGCTTGTTGGTGCGAACGGCGGAAGCCCTCGATACCCGGCAACGGATTGCCCATGGCGATCCACGGTGAATCCTGTTGCGCCGCTGCGACTTCACGGATTCGGTTGGCCGCGTCCTCGGCGCCGCGCGCCGACAGCGGCAGCCACACCCAAGCGGTGAGGTAGTCGACCGAGAGGAACAGCGGCGGCTCATGTGTGCCCAGGGACGTGGCCAGGTGGTTGGCGAAACGTTCCATGCGCACCAGTTCGTCGCCGCCGGTGTCGTCCGGATACCACAGCGCCAACGCCAGGTGCACGCGCCGCAGCGGGTATCGGATGTCCTCGGTCAGCTCATCGACGTCACCGCCGGCCGCGGCGAGGATGGCGCGAACGCGTTGGCCCCGCATACTGTTTCGGCTTTCCACCCACCGGTCGTACTCCCGTTGGTACGTGTTGAGAACCTGCTGCGAGATCCAGTCGATGTAGCCGAACGAGACCGTCTGGAAGTACTTGAAAACGTCGAGACTGACCCGGGGGTCCAGGTCCGACGCCGCGATCTCGTCGAGCACGAAGTTCAGCACTTCCTGGTGCCCCAACCGGTAGGCGCGGACGACGGCATTTGCGGAGACGCCCCGCTGCGCCATGCGGCGCGCGTGTTCGAGCGATTCCGTCGGCGGCACGACGTCCTCGATCGGGATGCGGTGACGAATCGAGGCGAAGACGGTGTCGACATTCGCCGCGACGGTGTGCGCCTGTAATTCGAGGAGCTGCGCATCCTCACTGAGCTCGGAGATCTCGGTCAGCAGGATTTTCTGGATCGACTGCATCATGTCGTTCAACTTGCCGTCGAGGGCGCCGATGATCTCCGCTGCGCGTGCGACGACGGCACTCTCGTCGACGCGTCGTTCAAGCATGAAATGACCGTAGGTCACGAAGCGCCGAAGTTGCTGCAAATCGGGCTTTGTCGCCGCGGGACAACGACTCCCTGCAAACACCTCGATACTTGGTCGCCCAGAGACGTCGATCCGGACCGCCATGGCGAATAGCTTTCGCAGCAGCTGACCAGCAAGGAGGCAATCGTGACCACCGCAAACGTAACCGATGCGTACCTCGCCGGTGTTGTTCGCCAGTACACGTCGGTTCCCGTCCGGCGGTCGCGATGAGTAACGCCGCCTACCGGGAAGCCGAGGTCGACCTCGAGGTACGCCGGCGCGAGCAGTCCGCAGACGGTGTCGTCACGCTGACTCTCGCCGATCCCTCCGGCACCGACCTGCCCGAGTGGACCCCCGGCGCTCACATCGACCTGGTCCTGACGCCCTCGCTGACCCGGCAATACTCCCTGTGCGGCAGCACCGCCAGCAGGAGCGAATGGCAGGTCGGCATCCTGCTCGACCCCAACAGCCGCGGGGGCTCGCGGTACGTCCACGACAAGCTGCACGAAGGAACCACAATCCGCGTGCGCGGCCCGCGCAACCACTTCGCGCTCGTGAACTCGCCGCGCTACCAGTTCGTCGCGGGCGGTATCGGCATCACGCCGATGCTGCCGATGATCGAAGCCGCCGAGGCCACCGGTGCCGACTGGCAGCTGATCTACGGCGGCGGCTCCCGCTCGTCGATGGCATACCTGGATGCGCTGGAACGCTTCGGCGACCGCGTGACCATCTGTGCGCGCGACGAGCAGGGCGACGCGTTCCGGACCAAGCTGGCGGCGGTGCTGGCCGCGCCGCAGGCGAACACGCTGGTCTACTGCTGCGGCCCCGAGGGTCTGCTGGACACGGTCGAGAAGGGCTGCGTAGCCTGGCCCGGCGGCAGCCTGCACCTCGAGCGGTTCTCGGCCAAGATCGTCGAGGAACCGGCGGACGCGCTCGACACGTTCGAAGTGGAATGTCAGCGGTCCGGCATCACGCTGACCGTGCCGCTGGACAAGTCGATCTACGACGTCGCCGAAGAAGCCGGTCTCGACGTGCTGGGGTCGTGCATGGAAGGCGTCTGCGGCACCTGTGAATGCGAAATCATCGCAGGCCTCGGCGATCACCGCGACTCCGTGCTCAACGACTCGGAGAAGGCGGAGAACAACTCCATCATGATCTGCGTCTCGCGCTCCCGGTCGGAAACGCTGGTGCTCGACCTATGAGAACCAACTACCCGTTGAATTGCTGGTACGTGGCTGCGCTCAGCGATGAGGTCGGCGAAGGACTGCTGGCCCGCCGCCTACTCGGCAAGCACGTGGTGATGTACCGGCGCACGTCCGGTGAAGTGGTGGCGCTGGAGGACCTCTGCGTGCATCGCGCCTATCCCCTGTCGGAGGGCCGGCTCGACGGCGATCGGCTGATCTGTGGCTACCACGGCTTCAGCTACGGGCCCGATGGTTGTCTGACCGACGTGCCGTCACAGGAGAACGTCCCACCCGGTGCCCGGGTGCCGGCGTACCCGATCGTCGAGACCGCGCCGTTCGTCTGGATCTGGCTCGGCGAGCCGCGGGCCGCCGCCCTGCGTCCGCCGCCCCGGGTGCCGTGGTACGTAGACGGTTCGGGCTGGACCAGTACCACCGAGGTACTGCGGGTCGACGCGAACTACCTTCTGCTGCACGAGCATTACCTCGATCTGACCGACGTCTTCGTCACGCACCCGGAGGTCGTGCCGCCGGACATTCAGCAGCTGCCGCCGCTGGGCGAGGTCGAGATCTCCGAACGCTCGGTGGCCTACACCCGCCAGACTCCCCCGAGCCGCCTCGCCCCGTGGGAATCGGCAATCACCGGCTTACCGGAGGAGACGGTGGCCACCCGGCGCGAAGAGGGGACATTCGTGTCGCCGGCCCTGCACACGCAGCACTATGCCATCGAGGGCGAAGACGGAAAAACGCACGAGCTCTTGCGAATTCATGGCTTCACGCCGGAATCGCCCGGCGCGACGCATGTCTTCCTGCAGATGGCCCGCAACTACGACAGCGCCGAGGACACCATCACCGAGTACCTACGCATCATGTTCCACGAGTGGGCCGTCCGCGATGCGGCGCTGCTGGAGACGATCCAACGCCGGCTAGACGAGCCCGGCGCCCGCCGGCGCGACATCAACGTCAAAGCCGATCGGGCCGCGATCCGGGCACGGCGTATCGCCATGGACATGGTCGACGACGAAACCAGCCGTTTCACCGCCAATTGAGGAGAAGTACATGTCCAACACCGACTATGACGTGATCGTCGTCGGATCCGGATTCGGGGGCAGCGTCACCGCATTGCGGTTGACCGAGAAGGGCTACCGCGTAGGCGTGCTGGAAGCCGGACGCCGGTTCAGCGACGACCAGTTCCCGAAAACCAGTTGGGACGTCCGGAAATTCGTGTGGGCACCCAAGCTCGGCTGCTTCGGCGTGCAACGCATCCACATGCTGCGCGACGTCGTCATCCTGGCCGGAGCCGGTGTCGGGGGCGGGTCGCTGAACTACGCCAACACCCTTTACAAACCGCCGGCGACGTTCTTCAACGACCCGCAGTGGGCCCACATCACCGACTGGTCCGACGAGCTGTCGCCCTTCTACGACCAGGCCCGGCGCATGCTCGGGGTGGTGATCAACCCGAGCATGACCCCGGCCGACGAGATCATGAAGGCGGTCGCCGAGGACATGGGTGTGGGTGACACGTTCGTCCAGACACCGGTCGGGGTGTTCTTCGGCGAGCCCGGCAAGACCGTCCGCGATCCGTTCTTCGGCGGCGTCGGGCCCGACCGCACCGGATGCATCGAATGCGGCAGCTGTATGACGGGCTGTCGCTACGGCGCCAAGAACACACTGTTGAAGAACTACCTCGGCCTGGCCGAGAATGCCGGCGCCACAGTACATCCGCTGACGACGGTCGACTCCGTGCGGCAGAGTCCGAGCGGGATCTGGGAAATCGACACCGTCCGCACCGGCCGGACCCTGCGCAAGAACCGGCACACCTTCACGGCGCGGCACGTCGTCCTGGCGGCCGGCACCTGGGGCACCCAGAACCTGCTGCACAAGATGAAGGACAGCGGCACCCTGCCCCAGCTGTCGGATCGGCTCGGCGTGCTCACCCGCACCAACTCCGAGTCGATCGTCGGCGCAATGAAGTACCAGGTCGACCCGGCGCTGGACCTGACCCGCGGGGTCGCCATCACGTCGTCGTTCCATCCGACCGGCGACACCCACATCGAGTCCGTCCGTTACGGCAAGGGCTCCAACGCGATGGGCCTGCTACAGACGCTGATGACCGACGGCGGCGGCCGATGGCCGCGCTGGCTGAAGTTCCTGGGGCTGGCGGCGGCGCATCCGCGCGCCCTGTTGCGGGTGTTGTCGGTCGGCAATTGGAGTGAGCGCACGGTGATTTCACTGGTTATGCAGAACCTGGACAACTCGATCACCACGTTTACCAAGCGCGGACTGCGAGGACGGCACCTGTCGAGCAAGCAGGGACACGGCCAGCCCAATCCGACCTGGATCCCGGCCGGCAACGACGCCACCCGCCGGGTCGCCGAGAAGATCGACGGCGTGACGGCCGGCACCTGGGGCGAGCTGTTCAACATCCCGCTGACCGCGCACTTCCTCGGTGGTTGCGCCATCGGCTCGGACGCCGCGCATGCGGTGATCGACCCCTACCACCGGGTCTACGGCTACCCCACCTTGAGCGTCGTCGACGGGTCCGCGGTTTCGGCCAACCTCGGCGTGAACCCCTCGCTGACCATCACCGCCCAGGCCGAGCGTGCGGCAGCGATGTGGCCCAACAAGGGCGAGGACGACCGCCGCCCCGGGCAGGGACAGCCCTACCGTCGGGTGGATGCTGTCGCGCCGGTCAAACCGGTTGTGCCGGAAGGCGCTCCGGGGGCGTTGCGGCTGCCGCTCATCCCGCTCGCACCCACCGCGACCGACGCTTAGCGTCGTCCTACAGCGTGATGTTCAGGTGGTCGGACACGTTGCCGACCATCTGAACGTCCACGATGCGCTCGGTGAAGTACCAGCCGGCATCGTCCCGCGCGAACGTATCGGCGTAGCGACCCACCACGATGGGTTGCAGCGGCACCGTATCGGTCTGCTGCACAACGCAGAACGTCGACCGCGCGTAGGCGGTATCGCCGTCGAGTTCGACGATCGGGTTGAGCACCAGATGCCGGGTGCGCGGCGTGTTTCCATGATCGGGAAAACGACGAGTCGACTTGGCGAACAGCGCAGCAACGGCCTCGGCGCCGGTGACCCCCATGAAGTTGCCACGCCCCAACAGCTCTCCGACGCCGTGGAAGTCGCCCGCGTCGATCAACTCGGCATACCGGTACAGCAGCTCGGTGATCGCCAGCTTGTCTGTCACGTCGGAAGTCATCCGCGATCCGCCTCCGGCTCCTCGCTGCCCGCGCTCACGCGATCTGTCCCTTCACCACGGGCAGACCCGGATCGCTCGGCACGTCGAGCGGTGACGGTTTGGCGCCCGCCGCAATCAAGTGCGCGGCGAACGAGGCGATCATGGCCCCGTTGTCGGTGCACAGCCGGGGCCGCGGCACCCGAAGCGTCAAACCAGCTTCGGCACAACGTTCTTCGGCGAGCTCCCGCAGTCGCGAATTGGCCGCCACTCCTCCGGCGATCAGCAGCGTCGACACCCCGAGATCGGAGGCCGCACGAACAGCCTTGCGGGTCAACACATCCGCGACGGCTTCCTGGAACCCGGCCGCTACATCGGCATGCGAAGCGTCCGGGTGCTTCTCCATATGCCGGGCAACCGCGGTCTTGAGCCCGGAAAAGCTGAAGGCGTACGGGTCATCTCGCGGCCCCGTCATGCCGCGCGGGAACACGATGGCACCCCGGTCACCCTGGCGGGCCAACTCGTCGAGCACCCGGCCACCGGGATAACCCAGCCCGAGCAACCTTGCCACCTTGTCGTACGCCTCGCCGGCCGCGTCGTCGACGGTGCTGCCGAGTTCTTCGATCGGCTCACCGAGGGACCGGACGTGCAGCAGATGCGTGTGGCCACCTGACACCAGCAGACCGACGCTCTCCGGCAGCGGGCCGTGGTCGTACACGTCGGCGGCCAGATGCCCACCGAGGTGGTTGACGCCGTAGAACGGCACGCCCCACGCCGCCGAATACGCCTTGGCCGCAGCCACACCCACCAACAATGCCCCAGCCAGACCGGGTCCGATGGTCGCCGCCACGACGTCGGGCCGCTCGATGCCTGCGGTCGCCAATGCCCGGCGCATGGTGGGCCCCAACGACTCCAGGTGCGCGCGCGAGGCGATCTCGGGCACCACGCCTCCGTAGCGGGTATGTTCGTCGACGCTGGAGGCGACCTCGTCGGCCAGCAAAGAAACGTGCGCCGACCCGTCCTCGTCGACGCGTAGTTCGCAGATGCCGACTCCTGTTTCGTCGCAGGAACTTTCGATTGCCAAGATAATCGTCATGGGGCTGAATTGCTCCTCACGTCCGCGTCGCCTGATTCGCTGCTCACATCCGCGTCCCGCCGCATGGTGTACGCGTCCGCACCACTGATCCGGTAATACCGTTTGCGCACACCCATTTTCACGAATCCGACGCTTTCGTACAGCCCGATCGCCGGTGCGTTGTCGGTGCGCACCTCCAGGAACACGGTGCCGCCGTCGGCAATGGCCAACAGCCGGTCCAGCAGCTCCCGGCCGATGCCCTGGCCCTGATACGCCGGTTCGACGCCGATGGTGTGCACCTCGTACTCGAACGGCGGTTTGCGACCCAACCGGCTGATGCCGGCATAACCCACCAGCAGCTTGTCGTCGCGCGCCGCGACATAGTGGTTGTGGTCCGAGTCGAGCTCACGAATGAAGGCGGCTGCCGGCCACGGGTCATCGCCCGGAAACAGGATCGCTTCGAGTTCGCCGCACCGGTCGGCGTCACCGACGGTCAGCGACCCGTATTCAATGGTCACGAGAGACCCCGCTCGGCAAGAGTTTTCGCGTCGGGACGGCGCAGGTACAGCGGTACCAGCGCGGCGGGCGGCTGGTCCCAGTCGGCGGCGGTCACGAGCCCGGCCACCGTCGGGTACTCCACCGCCAGCACGGGCAACGAGAAGAGCGCAGCCTGCGCGGCCGGACCGGCAACCGAACCCGCACCCGGCGCGACGTCAGCCGCGGCACTGACGGCCGGTCCGTCGACCCGCACACCGTCGCGGTACCGCGCCCAGTACACCTCACGGCGACGGGCATCGGTGACCACCAACAACTCTCCTGGCGTCTCGGGCGCGATCGCGTCGAGGCTGCACACTCCGTACACCGGGATGCCGAGCGCATGACCATAGGCGGCAGCGGTGGCCATCCCAACCCGCAGTCCGGTGAACGGGCCCGGCCCGCAGCCGACCACGACCGCACTGAGGTCGGCGAACGTGATACCCGCATCGGCAACGGCGGCAACCACATTGGGCGTCAGCTGCTCGGCGTGCGCGCGGGCGTCGACGGTGATCCGTGCGGCGAGCACTTCGACGCCTGCGGCGGTGCGCCGGGCGATCCCTGCGGTCACCGCCGGGGTCGCGGTGTCGATGGCGAGAATCATGAACGGCTCCAAAGCCAGACAGCGGTACGGGTGTCGTCGTCGGCGCGCTCCAACCGGATATCGAGATGGCTGGCCGACAGGCGCTCGGCCAGGCCCTCGCCCCACTCGACGACCACCACGGCGTCATCGAGATCGGTATCGAGGTCGAGCGAGTCCAGTTCTCCGAGCAGGTCGGTGCTGCCCGAGTCGAGCAGCCGGTACATGTCGACGTGGACCATCGCGGGCTGCCCGGCGCGACGGGCGGGGTGCACCCGGGCCAGCACGTAGGACGGTGACGTCACCGCTCCATCGACCTCCATACCTTGCGCAATGCCCTTGGCCAGCATTGTCTTTCCGGCACCGAGAGGACCAGTGAGCACCACGACGTCACCGACCCGAAGTTCAGCGCCGAAGCGGGCGCCGAGGGCCATGGTGTCCGCCTCGGTCGGCAGGTGCTCGGTGCCGTGCGAATCATCCATTGCGCTTGGCCTTTCCACGCAGATGCCGGGTGAGCGCCACCAATCGCGACGGGGTGGCGTGTTCGACGAAACGCTCCAGCGCTTCGTTGATCAGTTCGGGTTGCTCCATGTGCACCATGTGGCCGGCGCCTTCGACGATCACCAGTTCGGACTTCGGCAGCTGCCGCATCATCGCCTCGGACTTGGCCGGCGGGGTCAGTAAATCCTGGTCGCCGCAGGCAATCAGGGTGGGCACCTGCTGCAGCACCGGCAGCGCGCCGGCCTCGTCGTGGGTTTCCAGTGCATGCAGGAACTCCACGGTGGTGCGCATCGAGGTGTCGTGCATCATCTTCTCGACATACCGCACCACCGAGGGACTGACGGCATCATCACCGAAGGACGCGGCCTTGAGCACCGGCCCGATGACGGCCTTGGCCGCACCCCGGCCCGCGCTGACCGCCCCGGGCGCGAACCGCACGGCGACCTTGGCTGCCTCCAGCGCCGGATTCTGCAGCACCTCACCGAGCGGCGAGCGGGTAACCCCTTGTGCCGCAGAGGCGATGAGCGCTACGCCGCACACCCGTGCCGGATAGTTCCGCGGGAACTGGCGGGCGTGGGACAGCACCGTCATACCGCCCATCGAGTGGCCGACCAGCACGACGGGACCGCGCGGAGCCATCACCCGCATCACCGATTCGAGGTCCTGCCCCAGCTGCGGCACGGTGTACGAGTGGACCGGCCCGGCTGATGACCGGCCGTGACCGCGCTGGTCGTAGAACACCATGCGGACCTGATCACCCCACCGTTCGGCGAGGCGGGCCCGCTGAAAATGGAACGAGCCCATGCTATTACAGAAGCCGTGTGCGAAGAGCACCGTCAACCGGGCGTTCTTCGGACCGACCTCACGCACCGCCAGCGGCACGCCGTCGGTGGCGGCCACGACGCAGCCGCGGTCCGCGTCGAGCGTGGTGAAATCTTCACCGGCGTAAGGATCTTCGCCACTGCGGCGGCGCAGCGAGCGAACCACACCGATTCCGGCGACCGACCCCACGGCAGTGAGACCGGCCATGCCCGCCAGCCACCGGGCATTCTTGTTGTCGCCCATGGACGTCAGCCTGTCGACTCACGATAAGTCCGGGCGATCCGGCCGCGTGGACTGGTGACGACCTCGTAGTTGATGGTGCCCAGCAGTTCGGCCCAATCCTGGGCTGTCGGCTCGCCAGAGGCCGCCGAGCCGAATAGCACCGCCTCGTCCCCCACCGCCACGCCGGCGCCGCCGGGCCCCAGGTCAATGACGAACTGGTCCATACAGATTCGCCCGACGTTGCGGTACCGGGCACCGTTGATGCTGACGTCGATGCGTCCGCTCAGGCCCCGGAACACCCCGTCGGCGTAACCGAGCGGGATCAGCCCGACGGTGGTGTCCCGGTCGGCGATCCACATGTGCCCGTACGACACCCCGTCGCCGGCCTTGATCGAGCGCACCGCGGAGACGGGACATTTCAGCGTCATGACGGGCCGCAGGCCGAAATCGCCGAGCGCGGGAATGGGCGTCTGCCCATAGATCGCGATACCGGGACGCACCATGTCGAAGTGCAAATCGGGCCGGGTCAGGGTCGCGGGCGAGTTGGCCAGGTGCGCCACCTCGAAGCGCACCCCCGCGGCGAGCGCCTGTTCCCGGGCGGTGGTGAGCCGGGCGGCCTGGGTGTCGTTCATCGGGTGTTGCGGATCGTCACCGCACACGAGGTGGCTCATGATGCCGCGCGGGTGCACCGCCCCGTCGGCGGTAGCCCGGGCGAGGGCGGTGAGCAGTGCCGGGTACTCGTCGGGGGTGACGCCGTTACGACTGAGGCCGGTATCGACCTTGACGGTGACGGTGGCGGGCGCGCCGCTGCGGCGCACCGCGTCGAGCACGTCGTCGAACTGCCGCACCGAGGACACCGCCACCTGCACGTCGGCGGCCAGGGCCGGAGCGAAGTCGGTGCCGGGCAGGTTCAGCCAGGACAGCACCGGCGCCGTGATGCCGGCCTGTCGCAGTGCCAGCGCTTCGCTGATGTTGGTGACACCCAACTCGGCGGCACCGGCCGCCAGCGCGGCCCGGGCGACCTGCGGTGCACCGTGTCCGTAACCGTCGGCCTTGACCACTGCCATCACCGCGGCGCTGCCCGCATGTTCCCGCAGAAGCCGCACGTTGTGGGTGACGGCACCCAGATCGACCAGCGCTTCCGCGGTCGGTCCGGGCGTGGGGGAATCGGGGTTCTGGGTCATGTCGCCACAATTCTCCCAGACGCCCGCCGGTCCGCGTCGAGCGTGAGCTTGTGCACGACAATTTGGGGGGGCTGCTCGAGCACAAGCTCAGGTTGGCGGCTAGTGCGCGAAGGGCTGCACGTCGTCGAACTGGCCTTTGGGTTTGAGCTCATCGAGGCTGTTCAGGACGGTGAGCAGGTCGTCCCGCAACGCGCGGGCCAGGTCAGCCGAGAAGCCTTCGCGCACCACCACGCGCAAAACTGCGATGTCCGTCGCACCCTCGGGCATCGTGTAGGCCGGTACCTGCCAGCCGTACGCCCGCAAGGCGTGTGACACGTCGAACTCGGTGTACGGCCGCCTGCCCTTGAGCCGGCAGGCGATCACCGGGATGGCCGAGCCGTCGCTGATCACCTCGAAGTGCTCGCTCTTGCGCAACTCGTCACCGATCCAGCGGGCCGTGTCCGACAGGCAGTGCATGATCTGCGTGTACCCGGCCCGGCCGAGGCGCAGGAAGTTGTAGTACTGGCCCACCACCTGGTTGCCCGGCCGGGAGAAGTTCAGCGTGAAGGTCGGCATGTCGCCGCCCAGGTAGTTGACCCGGAAGACGAGGTCCTCGGGCAGGTGTTCCCCGCTGCGCCAGACCACGAACCCGATGCCGGGATACGTCAGCCCGTACTTGTGCCCACTGACGTTGATCGACACCACCCGCGGGAGCCGGAAGTCCCACTCCAGATGCGGGTGCAGGAACGGCACCACGAAGCCCCCGCTGGCGGCGTCGACATGCACGGGGACGTCCAGCCCGCCGTCGGCGGCGAGCTGGTCCAGCGCCGCGCAGATCTCGGCGATGGGTTCCAGCTCACCGGTGAACGTGGTGCCCAGGATGCCCACGACGCCGATGGTGTCCTCGTCGACGTTGGCGAGCACCTGTTCGGGGGTGATGACGTAGCGGTCCTCAGCCATCGGCAGGTACCGCGGCTCGACATCGAAGTAGCGGCAGAATTTCTCCCACACCACCTGGACGTTGGAGCCCATGATCAGGTTGGGTGTCCGGCCCTTCCAGTCCCCGACCTTTTCGCGCCACCGCCATTTGAGGGCGAGGCCCGCCAGCATCACAGCCTCGCTGGAACCGATCGTGGACACCCCGCAGGCAGACGCCGGATCGTCGTAGCGTAGGTCGTCGGCGTGGAACAGGTCGGCGACCATGGATACCGTCCGGGCCTCGATGGCCGCGGTGGCCGGGTATTCGTCCTTGTCGATCATGTTCTTGTCGAACGTCTCAGCCATCAGCTTCTCGGCCTCGGGGTCCATCCATGTGGTGACGAACGTGGCGAGGTTCAGGCGGGAGCTGCCGTCGAGCATCAACTCGTCGTGGATGAAGCGGTAGGCGGCCTGCGGGTCCATCGGATCATCGGGTAGGCGCAGCGACGGCACCGGCGCGGTGGAGAGTCTGCCGGTGTAGGCGGGGCTCATGACCGATGCGCGAATATGCTTGTGCGACACAAATATTCCCTTTCTAGAGCGATGCGATGGCGGCCCGGACATGGGCCAAGATGCGGTGCGCTGATGTGGGCGCGGGACGAGGGCCGGGATCGGCCGCGGCCAGGCCCGCGGCCCGGGCATGCACGAAGGCCGCCATCGCAGCAGCCTCACCGGGTGCGATGCCGGACGCCAGCAGGGCGCCGACGATGCCGGACAGCACGTCTCCGGATCCCGCTGTGGCAGCCCAGGATTGGCCGGCCGGGTTGAGGAATGTCGGGCCTTCCGGGTCGGCGATGACGGTGATGTTGCCCTTCAGCAGCACAGTGGCACCAAGGCGTTCGGCCAGCCCGCGGGCAGCACCGACCCGGTCGGGACCCGGCGGATGTCCTGCGAGCCGGGCGAATTCACCGGCATGTGGGGTCAGCACGGTGGGCGCCGTCCGGTCGGCGACGAGGTCGAGATCGGCGGCCAACAAAGTGAGTGCGTCGGCGTCGACGATCACGGGAAGATCGGTAGCCAGCGCGAAGCGCATCGCCTCCTCGCCCGCGGCGTCGGTGCCCAGTCCGGGGCCGACCACCCAGGCCTGAACCCGGCCGGCAGCCGCCGCGTCCGACGCCGCAATGACTTCCGGCCAGTGCGTCACCACTTCGGCGTGCGCGGTACCCGCGTAGCGGACCATGCCGGACGTGGCGGCAACGGCCGCACCGGTGCTCAGGATCGCCGCGCCCGGATACGTCGCCGACCCGGCGAGCACGCCCTTGACGCCCTGGGTGTACTTGTCGTCGGTCGCTCGCGGCACCGGCCAACGGACGCGCACGTCGCGTGCTTCGAATCCGAGGAACGTGGGCTCAGGAAGTTCGAGGCCGATGTCGATCAGTTGGACGCGGCCGCAGTCGGCCAGCCCGTGGACGGGTTTGAGCCCACCGAAGGTCACCGTCAGCGCGGCCTGCACGTGCGGGCCGTCGGCGGCACCGGTCTGCACGTCGACACCGCTGGGGAGATCGACGGCGACGACGGGTGCGGTGTTGGCGCCGAAGACAGCGGCGGCACCCGGCCGCAGCGGTCCGGTGGCCCCGATGCCGACAACGCCGTCGATAACCAAATCCGTTGTCGACGGGATATTTCCGACGATGCGCCCACCGCTCTTCCGAAACGCGGCCAGCGCTTTCACATGCGTGTGGTCCGGATTGAGCAGCACCGCTGTTGCACCGACCCCGCGCCGGCGCAGGAAGGTGGCCGCCCACAATGCGTCGCCGCCGTTGTCCCCCGAGCCGACGACAGCGCAGATCCGACGGCCCACCACCCCACCGGTGCGGGACTTGAGTTCGGCCGCGATCGCCGTCGCCAATCCATAGGCGGCCCGGCGCATCAGCACCCCATCGGGCAGGGATGCCAACAGCGGCGCTTCGGCCGCGCGAATCTGCTCGGCGGTGTAGTAGTGCCGCATAGCTCCGAAGGTTACGCAAAACCTTCCGCCCGGGTTTGGCTAGTGCGTCAATTCGACTCACCGGCCCCTGGCGCACATGAGCTCATGTGCGAAGAATCGGCAGAAGTCCGCACCCGAGCTCACGTTCGGCGCGGATACCATCCCGCCATGGGCGATCGGCGGGTACATGGCCGCCGTCGGCGGCCGAGGCTCAGACGAGCACCGCGCCGGGCTCCACCGTCACCTTGATGGCCTCGCCGTTCTGGACGATGCCGAACGCGTCGAGAACCTCGTCGAGGGCGATGTGCCGGGTGATCAAGTCCTTCACCGGTACCTGGCCGGTCGAGATGTAGTGCAGCGCACGCTTGTTGTGCTCGGGCGCAGACCCGTTGGCGCCGTGGATGTGCAGCTGCCGGTAATGCACCACGTTGGAATCGCAGGTGATCGTCGGATTGGTCTTGGGTAGGCCGCCGAAGAACGAGATACGGCCGTTTCGCGCGGCCATCGCGATGGCCTGCTCCTGGGTGATGTTGGCGGCCGTCGCGGTGATCACCACGTCGGCGCCACGCCCACCCGTCAGTTCCCGAACCCGTGCCACCACATCGGTATCGGCCGCGTTGATCACCTCATCGGGGTGCACCGCATCGGCGGACATCTTCAACCGGGCGTCGTTGACGTCGACGAGGTACACCGGCCCGCAGTTGTGCACCCCGCGCGCGATGCGGATATGCATGCACCCGATGGGGCCGGCACCGAATACGACGACGGTGTCGCCCGGCTCGATGCCGAGCAGATCCTGGGCGTTGATGGCGCAGGCGAACGGTTCCGCCGCCGACGCCTCGTCGTAGCCGACATTGTCCGGAATGCGGTTCAGCCCATCGACTTTGAGTACTTGCCGGGGCACGATCATGTACTCGGCGAATCCGCCGTCGTACTGGTAACCCATGGACGTCTGGTTCTGGCATACCGCCATCCAGCCCTTGGCACATTCGTAGCACTCACCGCACGGCACGGCGGCGATCACCTGCACCCGGTCGCCCGGCGCCCAGTCGGCGCCGTATGTGGGGTTCACCTCGGCCCCGACCTCGACGATGTCGCCGGCGATCTCGTGCCCGATGGTCCGCGGTGGCGTCAGGTTCTGGTGCCCGTTGTGCAGGATTTTCACATCGGTGCCGCAGGTCGAACAGTTGCGCACCCGGATCTTGATCTCGTCGGGACCGCACACAGGTTCGGGCACATCTTCGAGCCGGACGTCCTCTGGTGCGTAGTAGCGCAGGGCTTTCATGGCGTTCCTTCCGGTTCTCCGGCCTGGCCGGCGGGTGTGTCGTGGTTCACGCTGCGGCCACTGTAACCACTATTCGGGCATAAATACAAACTTTTTTCTGCCCACTTTTGACCATTTGCTTGCACCCATGACCATTTGTGGGCTTTACTCGTAGCACACGGTGATGTGACGGGCATCACCTTCACGGTGATCAGGCGGAGGTCCAGCACAGTGACGGCAACGACGGAAACACAGCGGCGCGTCAGTCTGCGCGTGCGGGTACAGCAACTCGGCACCGCGCTGTCGAACATGGTGATGCCGAACATCGGTGCCTTCATCGCGTGGGGCCTGATCACCGCACTGTTCATCAAGACCGGCTGGCTGCCCAGCCTCTTTCACACCCTGCAGGCCCCGGACGGCTGGGTGGCCCATATCGGCGGCTGGGGAGCCTACGAGAAGGGCGGCATCGTCGGGCCGATGATCACCTACCTGCTGCCGATCCTCATCGGATCCACCGGCGGCCGGATGGTGTACGGAACCCGCGGAGCCGTCGTCGGCGCCATCACCACCATGGGCGTGGTTGCCGGATCCGATGTTCCGATGTTCATGGGCGCAATGATCATGGGGCCCTTGGGTGGTTGGGTCATGAAGAAGCTGGATGCGTTGTGGGACGGCAAGATCCGCCCCGGCTTCGAGATGCTGGTGAATAATTTCTCGGCCGGGATCGCGGGCCTGGTGCTGGCCGTCGTCGGGTTCTTCGGTGTCGGCCCAGTGGTGTCGGCCTTCACGCGCGGCGCCGGCCACGTTGTCGACCTCCTCGTCGGGCACGACCTGCTGCCGCTGACCTCGATCTTCATCGAACCCGCCAAGGTGCTCTTCCTCAACAACGCCATCAACCATGGCGTACTCACTCCGCTGGGCACCACCCAGGCGCTCGCCACCGGCAAATCCGTCCTGTTCCTGCTGGAGGCCAACCCCGGCCCCGGCCTGGGAATCCTGTTGGCGTTCATGGTGTTCGGCCGCGGCGCCGCCAAAGCATCGGCGCCGGGCGCCGCAATCATCCAGTTCCTCGGCGGCATTCACGAGATCTACTTCCCGTACGTGCTGATGAAGCCGAAGCTGATCGCCGCCACCATCCTCGGCGGAATGACGGGCATCTTCATCAACGTGCTGTTCGGCTCCGGCCTGCGCGCTCCCGCCGCACCCGGTTCGATCATCGCCGTCTACGCCCAGACCGCGACCGGCAGTTTCCTCGGCGTCACGCTGTCGGTGCTCGGGGCGGCAACCGTCTCGTTCGCCGTAGCCGCCGTGCTGCTCAAGACCGACCGCGCCACCGATGAGCCCGATCTGGCCGCCGCCACAGCCGAAATGGAGGCGCTGAAGGGGAAGCGGTCCAGTGTCGCAACAGCGCTGACCGGCGGCTCTGCGACCGCTCCCATCGCCAACATCGCGTTCGCCTGCGATGCCGGCATGGGTTCTTCCGCGATGGGAGCCTCGGTGCTACGCAAGAAGATCCGCGACGCCGGATTCACTGGTGTGACGGTGGTCAATCAGGCCATCTCCAATCTCACCGATACCTACGGACTGGTTGTCACCCATCGCGATCTCACCGAGCGCGCCCGGCAGAAGACCCCGTCGGCGATCCACGTCTCGGTCGACGACTTCATGAACTCGCCCCGCTACGACGAAATCCTCGAACTGCTCGGACGCACCAATGACGCCCCTGGGCGCTCGGGCGAATCCGCCACCACCGCCGGGGCCGCCGCTGCTGATGCTCGGCCCGACGATGTGCTGTCGCTCGGCTCGATTGTGTTGACCGGCTCCGCCACCACCGCCGAGGCCGCCATCACCGAGGCCGGCAACCTGTTGGTCTCCGCACAAGCCGTCGACGTCTCCTATGTCGACGCGATGCACGAGCGGGAGAAGTCGGTATCGACGTACATGGGCAACGGCCTGGCGATACCGCACGGCACCAACGATGCCAAGAGCGCGATCCGCCATTCCGGGATCTCGTTCGTCCGCTATCCCGAACCCATCGATTGGAACGGCAAGCCCGCCGAGTTCGTGGTGGGCATCGCCGGTGCCGGCAAGGACCACATGGCCCTTCTCACCCGGATCGCTCAGGTGTTCCTGAACAAGGACGAGGTGGAGCGGTTGCGCCGGGCCAGCACCGCCGAGGAGGTCCGGGCGATGCTGAGCGAAACCCGGTAGCCGGCGACCGCAAGAATGTCATCCGTGGATTCAGACAGCCGTCAGCGCCGCATCGTCGAGTTCGCCCGCACCCGCGGGCGGGTCGAGGTGCTGTCCCTGGCCGAAGAACTGAACGTGGCGTCGGAGACCATCCGCCGCGATCTGAAGGTGCTGGCCGGGCGACGCATGCTCAAACGGGTTCACGGCGGAGCTGTACCGCTGGAGACAGCAGCATTCGAATCGACGGTGGAGTACCGCAGCCAGGTCGACCTGGCCCAAAAACACCGGGTTGCGGCCGCAGCCGCAGATCTGCTCCACGGAGCTGAAACCGTTTATCTGGATGAGGGTTTCACTCCGCGACTGATCGCCGAGCGGCTGGCGGACCAGGAGCTCACAGTGGTGACGTCGTCGCTTCTGGCCGCCGAAGCGCTCGCCCACAGCGAGACCGTGACGGTGTTCTTGCTCGGCGGACGAATGCGCGGACGCACCCTGGCTACGGTCGACAACTGGGCGGTGGAGCGATTGCGCAGCCTGGTCATCGACGTCGCCTACCTCGGCACCAACGGCATTACGCCCGAACAAGGACTGACCACCCCGGATCCTGCTGTGGCCGCGGTCAAGCAGACGGCGGTGTCGGTCGCGATGCGCCGTGTCCTGGTGGCCGCCCACTCCAAATTCGGTGTCACCAGCTTCTGCCGGTTCGCCGATGTAGGCGATTTCGAAACCATCGTGACCGGCACCGAGTTGCCCGCCGCCGAGGCCGCCCGGTACGAAGCTCTGGGACCGTCGCTGGTGCGCGCCTGAGCATCGCAACCGAGCCGCTCCCCCGCGGAGTCTTCAGCCTCTCGGGTCGCCGGCATCTGGTGTATACGCCTGCCTGTCAACGTGATAGCGCTACACACCTTCTGGCCGGCTTCCACAATGCGCTCGAATGTGGCGTCGACGACCTCGGTACCACCGGCGAGCGCATCGTCAGGCCACCGTATGGACGCGGTCGGCGACTGGACGGCCGCACCGAGCCTGTGGCCTCCACCAAGATCGCCCGAACTGTCACCGTTGTCCTGATGCAGAACTGTCACCGATGTCCTGAGACATAACACGCGCGGCCGCCAGATTCGCCCTTGTTATTCGAACACCTGTTCGATAGCATGTGTTATGGGAATCGCACCAGATCTCCAACCCCTTCTCGACCACCTGCGCGGCTTGGTCATCCCCGACGAGACGACCATGGACGACGCCGTCGAAGCGATGCAGTGCGCATTGAAGCTGAAGCACGTGGCGGAGCACCTGGCGGCGATGCTGACCGGGGTGCTGAACCGCTGCGGGGTAGCCGCCGCGCAGGGGCGGACGCAACGGGAACTGCTGATCTCACTGGGGTGTGCACCGGCGGTGGCCGAGCGGCTGGTGCGGGTAGGTGGCGCCTTGCCGCTGTTGCCGACGCTGACGGCGCATGCCGCGGACGGGGCGATCTCCGGTGAGCATGTGGACGCGATCGTCAAGGGCATCAACCACATTCGGGCTCGCTCACCCGGCCCCGTGGACGAGGAGGCCCGGTTCGCGCAGGTGACCGACCTGTTGGGTCAGTTCTTCTCCGGAGCCACCCCGGCGCAGATCGCGGACCGCGCCCGGCGACTGGGCAACCGCCACGCCGCCTCTGAGGGTGGGCTGCCGGCGGCGGAGGACCGGTCAGTCAACACGGTCGATCACCGAGTCACCAGTGACGGGCGGTTGCAGGTGCGCGCGGATCTGGATGCCGAAGTCGGTGCCAAGCTCGTCGCGGCGATGGAGCAGTATTCGGCGCCGCGGCCCGAGCCCGACGGCAGCCCGGATGCGCGCTCGGCGGGACGGCGCCGCGCTGACGCCCTGGAGGCGGTGCTGGACATCGCGGCCCGCGGCGGGGACATCGCCTCGGCGCCGCGCACCCAGCTGCTGCTGACAGTGCCCGCCGACACCCCGGACCTGGCCCAGCTGGAGTTCATGGGATCGATCAGCATGGCGACGCTGGACCGGCTGACCTGCGACACCACCGTCACCACGGTGATCGTGGACGGCGAACAGGTACCACTGGACATGGGGCGGGACAAACGGCTGTTCCCGGCACCGCTGCGCAAAGCGTTGTATCTGCGCGATCAATGCTGCATCAAATGCGGCGCCTCACCTGGGCGTACCCATGCCCACCACATCGTGCACTGGACCCACCACGGCGAAACATCACTGAGCAACGGATGCCTGTTGTGCCCGGGCTGTCATGCCAATGTCCATCACGACGGCTGGGACGTCGTCATGGGCCTGGACAAACACCCCTGGCTCATCCCACCGGTGACCGTGGACCCACACCGGAAGCCCATCCCGGCCTACAACCGCCGCACCATGCGACTGGACGTAGCTGCGTAGCGCAGAGTCTCGAATCTATTGCGCACCTTGACAATTCAACAGTGACAGCGCATCACGGGCGTGCTGCTTGGGCGGCGGAGCTGAAGCAGCACGCCCGCGATGCCGGTGCCGATACCGATGCCGATTCGGCGACCTACTCGACGGTGACGGACTTCGCCAGGTTGCGGGGCTTGTCCACGTCATACCCGCGCTCGCGAGCCACCGACGCCGCGAACACCTGCAGCGGGATGGTCGAGAGCAGCGGCTGGAACAGCGTCGAGGTCGACGGCAGCTCGAAGATGTAGTCCGCGTACGGGCGCACCGTCTCGTCGCCCTCCTCGGCGATGACGATGGTGACCGCGCCACGGGCCTGAATCTCGCGAATGTTGCTCAGCAACTTGGCATGCAGCATCGACGAGCCCTTGGGCGACGGCATCACCACGATCACGGGCAGATCGTCGTCGATCAGCGCGATGGGTCCGTGCTTGAGCTCACCTGCCGCGAAGCCCTCGGCGTGCATGTACGCCAATTCCTTGAGCTTGAGCGCACCCTCGAGGGCCACCGGATAGCCGACATGCCGACCGAGGAACAGGATGGTCGGCGACTGCGCGAACTGGCGACCCAGATCGGCGATCGGGTCCAGCCGTTCGAGCACCTGCTCAACCAACGCCGGCATGGACTCCAGCTCGCGGTACTCGCGGGCCACCTCATCGGGGTACTTGGTGCCGCGGGCCTGCGCCAGCGCCAGGCCGACCAGGTAGTTGGCGGCGACCTGCGCCAGGAAGGTCTTGGTGGCGGCGACGCCGATCTCCGGCCCGGCCCGGGTGTAGAGAACGGCGTCGGCCTCGCGCGGAATCTGCGAGCCGTTGGTGTTACAGATCGCCAGCACCTTGGCCTTCTGGCCCTTGGCGTGCCGGACGGCTTCCAAGGTGTCGGCGGTCTCGCCGGACTGTGAAATGGCGATCACCAGAGTGCTGCGGTCCAGCACGGGGTCGCGGTACCGGAACTCGCTGGCCAACTCGACCTCGACCGGCAGCCGGGTCCAGTGCTCGATGGCGTACTTGGCGAGCAGGCCGGAGTGGTACGCGGTGCCGCACGCGACGATGAAGACCTTGTCGACGTCGCGCAGCTCCTGATCCGACAGCCGCTGCTCGTCGAGCACGATCTTGCCGTCGACGAAGTGACCGAGCAGTGTGTCGGAGACCGCCGTGGGCTGCTCGGCGATCTCCTTGTACATGAAGTAGTCGTAGCCGCCCTTTTCGGCGGCCGACAGGTCCCAGTCGATATGAAAAGGACGAGCACGGTCGGAAGCGTCGTTGCCGTCGAAGTCCAGCACCTGGTAGCCGTCCGCGGTGATCACCACGGCCTGGTCTTGTCCGAGCTCGACGGCGTCTCGGGTGTGTTCGATGAACGCCGCGACGTCGGAGCCGATGAACATCTCGCCGTCGCCGACACCGACCACCAGCGGAGTGGACCGGCGGGCCGCGATGATGGTGCCCGGCTCGTCGGCGTTGGTGAACACCAGCGTGAAGTGGCCCTCCAGCCGGCGCAGCACCGCCAGCACCGATGCCACGAAGTCGCCGGCCGTCGGCCCGCTCCGGTAGGCCTGCGCCACCAGGTGGACGGCCACCTCGGAGTCGGTGTCGCTCTGGAACTCGACGCCGGCAGCTTCCAGCTCGGCGCGCAGTCCCGCGAAGTTCTCGATGATGCCGTTGTGGACCACCGCGAGCTTGCCACTGGCATCGCTGTGCGGATGCGCGTTGCGGTCGGTGGGACGGCCATGGGTCGCCCAGCGGGTGTGTCCCATGCCGGTGGTGCCGCCGAGGTCGGCGGCATCGGTCTCGGCCAGCGCCTCTTCCAGATTGGCGAGCCGACCCGCGCGCCGCCGGATGGTCAGACCCCCGTGGCCATCGGCCAGAGCGACGCCGGAGGAGTCGTAGCCGCGGTATTCCATCCGTCGCAGCGCGTCGACCACGATGTCACGGGCGGGGCGTTGCCCGACATAGCCGACGATTCCACACATGGTGATCCAGGGTAGTGCAGCCACCTGAGTCGCGGACTGCGCACGCGTGGCGCACAAACCACAGCCTCTGCGCTAACGTCATCGGGTGGCCAAGACGAAGAAGCTCTTCGGCGCCCTGACGCGCCGCGGCCCATACCGCGTTCTGCGTGGTGACCTGGGTTTTGCCGGCCTGCCGGGCACTGTCTACACCCCCGAGTCGGGGCTGAATCTGCCCGGCGTGGCGTTCGGCCACGACTGGCTGCAGGGTGTCGGACGTTACAACGGCACGCTCGAGCACCTGGCGTCCTGGGGCATCGTCGCGGCCGCACCCAACACCGAGATCGGCATTGCGCCGTCGGTGCTCAACCTGGCCTTCGACCTGGGCACGACCCTCGACATCATCACCGGGGTCCGGCTGGGCCCCGGCAAGATCAGCGTGCACCCGACGAAGTTGGGCCTGGTCGGGCACGGCTTCGGCGCGTCGGCCGCGGTCTTCACCGCCGCCGGGCTGGGGTCGTCGACCGCCCCACTGAAGGCAGTGGCCGCGGTGTTCCCGACCGCGAGCAAGCCCGACGCCGATCAGCCTGCTGCCGGCCTGCGTGTCCCCGGCATGATCCTGAACGCGCCCGGCGCGGAGCTGACCATCCAGTCCAATGTCACTGCACTGGCCGCCGCGTGGCGAACCGCCACCGTGCGAACCGTCGCCAAGGCCGAACCGGGCGGGCTGGCCGAGGGCTTCCGGTTGTCCAAGCTGGTCGGGATGCCGGGAGCGGATCGCCGCACTCAGAAGACGGTGCGCGCGCTGCTGACCGGATATCTGCTGTTCCAGCTGACCGGTGACAAGGCGTACAAAGATTTCGCCGACGCCGACGTAGTGCTGCCCAAGACCGTTGCCGCCGATCCCGACGCCGAGGTGCCGGCGCTGGAAGACAAGGTCGCCGCCCTGCTCAAGGGCTGATCGGGTTCGGTTTCGCCGCCGACGCCGGGGGCAAGAGAGTCCGTGACGGCGTCAAGCCATCGACGGCATCACGAGCGCTGGCCGATCCACGCATATGCCCGCTGCAGGGTCTCTGCCGAGTCGAACCCGTCGGCCTCCCACGTCGTCGACCTGACGTCTCCCCGATCACGGTAGCGGTCCATGATGGTCAGGTGCCGTGGCAGAACGATGAACTGCTGCAAAGCTTCTGCGCTCTCCCATATCGAGATTGAACCGCTGCGGCCTTCCACCGGCAGGCTCCACAGCCACAACCCGATGGCACCGGGCATGGCATACCAGCCTTCGCGCATCCGCATCCCCCGATAGGCGATGCCGGGCAGAGCCCGACGCTGCTGCGCAGCGAAATCGGTCACGCTGACCACCACTGGACGCCCTGCCGCATTCACGGGCCCGGGCATCCACCCGGTGATGACGGGCTGGCCCAGTGCGGTGGAAACATGATTCAAAGCGGTCATGACACCCACCCTGCGCCTTACGATTGGTACGTGTCATGGTCCAATTCTGAAGCTTTGGAGCAGACCAATCGCGACGAATTCCCCGCCGACCTCCTCGTGACCCTCGACCGGTCCATCCGCACCGGACTAGCCGTTCAACTCCAGCACCAACTGCGCGTCGCGATCCAGCAGGGCCGGCTGACCGCGGGCACGACCCTGCCGCCGTCTCGAATTCTGGCTCAGCAGTTGGGTGTTTCGCGCAGTGTCGTCGTCACCGCGTATGAGCATCTGACCGCCGACGGCTACCTCGCCGGCCGACAAGGGTCGGGAACTCACGTCCAGCATCTGGGTGCTTCGGTGCCGCCGGCGACCACCGTCGAGGTGCCCGGCAATGCCGTCCGACTGATCGGCGGGCTCCCCGACCCCGCCCTCTTTCCTCGCGCCGAGTGGTTGCGCCACTACCGCGCGGCCGTCAACGACGTCCCGAACAACGCTCTGACATATCCGGGACCGCTCGGTGCGCCGGCCTTGCGCCAAGCCCTCGCGGACTATCTGGCGCGTGTCCGGGGAGTCGCCGCGCGGGCCGAAAATATCCAGATGACAACGGGTATCACGCAAGCGGTGACACTCGTGGCCAGGGCGCTGAAAGCCCGCGGCGGCCGGGCGATCGCGGTCGAGGACCCGTGCTTCGCCTTCCATCGCGACACCGTCACCAACGCCGGGCTGATCGCGGTCCCGGTGCCGGTCGATCACGACGGGATCGATGTCGATCACCTGGACGGCCTCGATGTCGACGCCGTCCTGGTGGCACCAGCTCATTCGTACCCGACCGGGGTGGTGCTCAGTCCGGACCGCCGTACGGCTCTGGTCGACTGGGCCCGGCGCCGGAACACCCTCATCGTCGAAGACGACTACGACGCGGAGTTCCGCTACGACCGGCAGCCGATTGGCGCGCTCCAAGGATTGGCGCCAGAGCTGATCGCCTACGCAGGCTGCGCCAGCAAGACACTGACGCCGGCTCTTCGGCTCGGCTGGATTGCCTTACCGCAGTCGATGATCGACGACGTCACCCGCGAGAAGCTGTACGACGACATGGGCAACACACTGCTCGAACAACTGGCCTTCGCCCGGTTCATGGCCAGTGGTGGGATGGCCCGCCATCTACGGCGGGTCCGCCCGATCTATCGACGACGACGCGATGCCCTCCTGGCAGCACTCGCGGTCTCATTTCCCGATGCCACACCCATGGGCGTCTCCGCGGGACTGCACCTGCACGTGCAGTTGCCCGACCACTGCGACGAGGACGCCATCGTCGACGCCGCGTATGGCCGAGGCGTGCTCGTCGGCGGTGCACGCTGGTACTGGGCCGATCCGTCGACCGCGCCTCCGGCACTGGTGATCGGGTATGGCTCGGTCTCCGAATCCGATATCGGACAAGCCATCGCGGTACTGGGTTCACTCGCCCACGTTCGGTAATTCATCGGCCGCGATCTCACACGGCGTCTTCGTGGTCGGATTCGCCTGCTCGGCAACGGGTTCCACCGGCGGCGTGACGGGAGCCGGATCGGATATCGGCGACGGGGCCGCGGTGACCACAGGCGGGGTGGGTTCTGCGGCCGGTGGATCGACGGGGTGCTCGCCCCCGCCGTCGTCTGAAGTCGGCTCGTCGGCAGCGTCGTTCGTGGTGTCGTCGGGCTTGTCGTCTGGTTCCGGCGCATCCTTGCCGGTCTCATCCTTGTCACCCACGTCGTCATTCGCGGCCTCATCGTCCAACCCGAGATCGTCGGCCAGGCTGTTCCTCAGGTCATCGACACCGCCGAGCCCGGCGGCGCCGGAACCAAGGCCTGCCATGGAACCGAGGACTCCCCCGATGGCGTCGACCAGCTGCTGCCCCAAACCTCCTACACCTGAACCAGACCCGCCACCAGCGGGCGGTATTGCCGCCTCGGTGGGCGGCGTGGAGGCACCGGCAGGCGGTAGTGCCGCACCGGCGGGCGATGTGGCAGCCGAAGTCCCCAATGTAGGTTCCGGTGCGACGAGCGGGGCCGCCGGCAGCCCGGAGAGCGGTTCACCCGACATCGCGGGCGTCCCGCCCGGTGCCGCGGGCGCCGCTGACCAACCTGCCGCAGCGCCGAGAGCGGGCGTCGCGGCCGCCGGGTAATCGCGCGGGCCGGCAGCGACAGGTGTGCTGAACGAAGGACGTAGCAGCTGTCCGGGCGATCCGAAGGAAACGACGCCCGGCGTGGCTGCGGCGACCGCCGAATCATACGCTGCCACAGCGGTATCGGACGCGGCCCGCAGCGCGGCGGCCAAGTCGCCGCACACCACCCGCAGCACGAAAGGCTTGACCTGCTGATCGACGATCTCGCTGGCTGCCGCCGCGTCCCCGGCTCCTCCGAGGACCGCATGGGCGGCCGCGGTCCACTCGTCGCGATACCCGGATGTCTGCGCGTCGGCCCGCAGCACCGCATCGACCTTGGTGCCGACGGCGCGCCACAGTTCGTCATGAAGGTTGGTCAATGCCTGGGCACTGCGCCGCAGCTGCGCAACCACGTCCTCGGCGGCGACCGTCAGGGTGCGCATGAACTCTCCGGCGGCGTCCCCGCCCGCACCGGACCACTGCGCCGCCAGCTCCCGATATCCGTTGCCCTGCAGACTCAATGCGTCCTGGGCGGCCGTCGCGGCGGCGCCGAGCGAGCGCGCGTCAGCAGCCAACGCGGCCAGGTCCAGGCCGCTCTCGGCGCGATACAGGTCCTGCAACGACACAGCCGACGGCATACCCAGCACCTGGCACGCTGCCACATAGTCATCGAAGACCATCAGCGCCCGCTCCCCTTCGGCGAGCCGCGCAGCCACGTCGACCGCAGATGCCATCATCAGACCAACCGATTCGCGAGGTCGGCGTCAACGTCCCCGTAGCGATCTGACGAAAACCGTAGTGCCGCTGCAGCTTCCGTCGAAGCGGACGCCCACGCACGTAGCTGGTCGGCCGACTGGTCCAGTGCGGCGCGCAGCGCGGCCGCGCGTGCAACGTGGTCCCGCCCGCCGCAGAACCCGTCGAAATACCACCGCAGCAACGGGGCTACCGCCGCGCCGAGGGTATCGGCGACCGATTCGCAGCGCTGCGCGATGTCCCGCACAGCCGAGGGGTCTATCCGAGCGACATCATGTTCTCCCATGCCTTGCTATGACGCGCGGCAGGGCCGTTCGGTTCCACAGAAGCGAAAAACACCCGCAGCCACCCTCGTCGAAGTCCGCCGACGAATCGGCAGACTTCGCGGACGGGGCCGGCAGTGCCCCTGGGCGGTCAGCCGTGGTAACCCATCCGACGGCTGACATCGTCGGCGGCCGAGACCACCACCGGCGCAATATCCCGCGTGCGTGCTGCGGTGAGTCGATACGCCGGGCCGGACACACCCAGCGCCGCGATCACCACTCCGCTATGGTCGCGGATCGGAGCGGCCACGGCGTTGAGCCCATCCTCGAGTTCTTCCAGCGTCACCACGTAGCCGTCGCGGGGCACGTCCCGCAGTTGCGCTTCCAACTCGTCGACCGACGTGATGGTGTGCTCGGTGAAATTCGGCAGCCCGGCTGCCGTCACCAAGTCCCGACGGGCATCCGCGGACATGAAGGCCAGCAACACCTTGCCGCTCGACGTCGCATGCAAGGGCGTGAGTCCACCCACCCAGTTCTGCGTACCGATGGCGGACGGACCGCGCGCCTGGTCGACGTTCACCGCATACTCCGACCGCAGCACCGCGATGTTGACGGTTTCACCGACCTCGAGAGCCAGCCGCTCGCAGACCTCCCGACCCTGCCGTGTGACGTCGAGACGGCCCGACACCGCGTTGGCCAGTCGCAGGATGCCGAATCCGAGTCGGTACTTGCCGCGCTCGAAAGCCTGCTCGACGAGTTCGCGCTCCTCCAGCGCCGCAAGCAGGCGCGAGACCGTCGACTTGTGCACCCCGATGTCTGACGCCAGCTCGGTGACTCCGGCTTCGCCCCGGCGCGCGAGGAGCTCCAGGACATACAGCGCGCGGTCGACGGATTGCACGCCGACATTGCCAGAATCAACCCCGCTGTGGCTCACTACGCAACGATAACCACAATTCGACGCCGGCGGTCGCGTACGTCAGGCCGCCGACCATCGCGACCACATGCCGCGCACGGGGTAGGCGCTAGGGCTGTTCGCTGACGGACTCGGCCACGCGGAACGCGACCATCCTCGCGGTGTCCTCATCGGCGGCCTCCACCATGACCCGGACCACCTGCTCGGTTCCGGAGGGCCGCAACAGGATTCGGCCCGTGTCACCCAGTTCGGCTTCGGCTTCAGCGACCGCGGTCTGCACCGCCGGAGCCTGCGCCACCGTGGTCTTGTCGGCCACCTCGACGTTGATCAGCACCTGCGGCAACGTCTTCATCGGCGCGCAGAGCTGAGCCAGGGGCTGCCCGGTTTGCGCCATGCGCGACATCAGCCGCAGACCGGTGACGATGCCGTCGCCGGTGGTGCCCAACTCGGGCATCACGATATGGCCGGACTGCTCGCCGCCGAGCGAGAAACTTCCCGCGCGCAGTTCCTCGAGCACATACCGGTCCCCGACGCCGGTGGTGCGCACCTCGATGCCGGCCTCGCGCATGGCCAGGTGCAGTCCGAGGTTGCTCATCACGGTGGCCACCAGGGTGTTCGACACCAGCTCGCCGGCGTCGCGCATCGCCAGCGCCAGCACGGCCATGATCGCGTCACCGTCGACGAGTGCGCCCGACGCATCGACTGCCAGACAGCGGTCGGCGTCGCCGTCATGGGCCAAACCCAGGTCGGCGCCGTGCTCGATGACGGCCCGCTGCAGCTGATCCATGTGGGTGGAACCGCAGCCGTCGTTGATGTTGAGGCCCGTCGGCTCGGCGTTGATCGTGATGACGGTCGCGCCCGCGGCCCGGTAGGCCTGCGGCGCAGCGACGGAGGCAGCGCCATGGGCGCCGTCGACCACGACCTTCAGCCCGGCCAGCGGCGCGACGGCGGCCTTGGCGGCGTGGGTCAGATAGCGCTCGAGCGCGTCGGGGGCGTCCAACACGCGACCGATACCGGCGCCCGTGGGGCGGGTACCCGGACCGGCGGCGACCAGCTCGGCGACGCGGTCCTCGGTGTCGTCGTCGAGCTTGTGCCCACCGGCGCCGAAAATCTTGATGCCGTTGTCCGGCATGGGGTTGTGCGAGGCGGAGATCATCACGCCGAGCTGGGCGTCATAGGAGGCAGTCAGATGGGCCACCGCGGGGGTTGGCAGCACACCGACGCGGAGCACGTCGACGCCCTCGCTGGTGATGCCGGCGATGACCGCGGCCTCCAGCATCTCGCCGCTGGCCCGGGGATCTCGTCCGACGACCGCGACACACCGCCCGGCTCCTGAGGTCGAGCACAGCCGGCGGGCGGCAGCTGAGCCCAGCGCCAGCGCCAACTCTGCGGTCAGATCACGATTTGCGACGCCACGGACGCCATCGGTGCCGAACAGCCGACTCATGGACCTTCTTTCTCCCAGCGATGCCCTCATGAAACGCCGAAGGCGGGCGTGTCCAGACTGCGACACGCCCGCCCACGAGCAGAAACGATCAGCGCTTGCTGTACTGAGGCGCCTTGCGGGCCTTCTTGAGGCCGTACTTCTTGCGCTCGATGGCACGCGGGTCACGGGTCAGGAACCCGGCCTTCTTGAGTGCCGGACGATCCTCGGGCTGAACCAGGATCAGCGCACGGGCGATGGCCAGACGCAGCGCGCCGGCCTGGCCCGAGGGGCCGCCACCGTCGAGGTGGGCGTAGATGTCCACCGTGTCGACGCGGTCGACGGTCACCAGCGGGGCCTTGATCAGCTGCTGGTGCACCTTGTTCGGGAAGTAGTCCTCGAGGCTGCGACCGTCCAGGTTGAACTTGCCGGTGCCGGGCACCAGGCGAACGCGGACGACGGCTTCCTTGCGGCGGCCAACGGTCTGGATCGGGCGATCGATGTAGACGGGCTCACGGGGAGCCGACTCTTCGGTCGCCTCGAACTCAGGAGCCTCGGCAACTTCGGTCACTTCGGTCACTTCAGTCACGTCAACTTCAGTCACTGGGCCACCTGCTTGATCTCGTAAGGAATCGGCTGCTGCGCGGCGTGCGGATGATCCGGGCCGGCGTACACCTTCAGCTTCTTCTGCACCTGGCGGGACAGCTTGTTGTGCGGGAGCATGCCGACGATCGCGTTCTCAACGGTGCGGGTCGGGTGCTTCACCAGCTGTTCGCCGATGGAGCGCTTGCTCAGACCGCCCGGGAAACCCGAGTGACGGTAAGCAAACTTGTCGGTGAGCTTCTTGCCCGACAGGGCAATCTTCTCGGCGTTGATGATGATGACGAAGTCACCCTCATCGGAGTTGGGCGTGAACGTCGGCTTGTGCTTGCCGCGGAGCAGCTTGGCTGCTTCGACGGCCAGCCGGCCGAGCACCACGTCTTGGGCGTCGATGACGTACCACTGACGTGTGGTGTCACCCGCCTTCGGCGTGAATGTAGGCACAGCTATACCTCTTCTTCTCGGGTTGAGTCCCGGTGCTATCCGGGTGCCGGTCAAGTACGCGACCTGCGAATTCCCGGCGACCGACGGTGACCCGGGAGCATTGGCCTAGCGGCCTGCAGCGCACCAACGATGGAGCTTACCCGCGGGCGTCGCCGCAGGTCAAAACGCGGGTGACGGCCGCGGGAATGAGCCTGTGCGCCGATTTCCGCTGGTCCTCGGCACACCGGCTCATGCTCGGGCGCGGCCGTTAGTACACCCGGTCCTGCTGATCGGGCACGACGCTGCCGTCCGGCCGGTGCAGCGGAGCCTTGGCGCCGGTCGGCTCGATATAGCCCTTCGTCGCGCAGGCGTACTGCTCGCTCTGCTTCTTGGGGTCGATGAACATCGGGTTGACCAGCCAGTTTCCACCGGCATTGTCGTAGGCAGTGCACATCAGCTCGGTCTTGTTCCGGTTGAGCACCAGCCGCAGCGCGGTGGCGTCGGTGAGGAATGTGACGTCGGTGTCGGAGTCCCCGGCGGCGAACGCGGCACGTTTGCGCTCCGGCAGCTGTTCGAACGCGGCGGGGCCGGTCGCCCCGAACACCTCTTCGTTGACCCGGCAGCGTTTGCCCTCGATGTAGGTGATGGCGGGTTCGCCCCCGCACGGCACCAGGCGCGACGTCAGCACATCACCGTCGTGTTCGGTGCGCACACCCATCACATGGTCGGCCGGGATATTGAGTTCTTCGGCCCACACCTGGGCCACCGGCTCGGCCGACGCCGAGATGATCCGCACGTCGAATCCGTTGGCGTGCAAGGCTTCCACCAGGTCGCGCATCTGTGGGTAGTAGCGCACCCAGCCGGTCTGCATGCCGCTGCCGACCTTCTGCTCGGCGCCCTCGGCGGCGTCGAGGTTCTCCTTGCGGGCGCTCTGTGCGAACTCGATCACGTCGGATTCGCGCCATCCGGCCTGCATCTGCGCGGCCCACGCGTACGCCGGTTCCATGCGGCGCGCATTGAACCCGGCGAAGGCGGGCTGCCCGGCCTTCGTCTTGGCTTCGGTGTAGACCGACAGGAGTTCGTCGGCACACCCGGCGTTGGTGTCGGTCGGCATCGGCTGGCCCGGCTTGGCCGCGGCGCAGGCACCGCTGAGGGCCGCGACGGCCTGCGGCGTCAGGAACGTGCTGGTGGACGCCCAGTTACCGTCAGCAGGGGCCCGCAACTTGGCGTTGCGCACCATCCAGAAGAACGTGGCGTCGCCGATGTCGTTCTTGACGACGGTGTTGTCCCAGTCGAACAGCGCCAGCGGCGCACCCGCGCTCACCGAACCGGCCGCGCCGCACGTGCCCAGTTTGCCGAGCATGGCGTCGATCCGGTCCCGGTTGTCGCCGTACCAGGCCGAACTCTCGGCCAGCGTCCGGCAGGACGCCGTGTTGGTAGTCGGCGACTGGGCGGCCGGGGTGGTGTCGTGGCTGCTGCAGCCGGACATGGCGAGGAGGCCGGCCAGCGCGATAGCGAAGGCCAGTCGGGTGATGCGGGGCACTGTTCTCCTGTGCGGTCAGGTGAGCTCGGCGGCGCCGGGCGCTTCCAGGGAGGTGTCGCGAGAGGTGTCTTTCAGGTCGACGCCGGACCGGCCCAACGCGCGGGCACCGGACACCAAACCCGCCGCGACCTTGGCCGCCTCGACGTAACCGAGGCCCTCGGGCGGGTGGATGTTGGAGATGCAGTTGCGGTCGGCATCGGTGCGTCCTGGGATGGGCAGGTGCGTCAGGTAGATGCCGAGACTGTCGGCGACCGACAGGCCCGGCCGCTCCCCGATGATGACGAGCAGCGTCCGCACCTTCGCGGCCGCGCCGATGTGGTCCCCGAGGGCGACGCGCGCCTGGGTGGCGATCACCGGTGGCGCCAGCGTGTAGTCGTCGCGCAACGCGGCCACCAATTCGGCGAGCAGCGCCGGGCCGTGTTTGGCCAATGCGTACGGCGAGAGCCCGTCGGCCAGGACGAAGCCGATGTCGGCCGGGGTTTCCGGGACGTCCATGGGCGCGGCCGGCAGCCGGCCCAGATCGGGACGGCGCAGATACTCGCTGCGGGACTCGGCCTGGCTGCGGACCACGGCCGGTTCACCGATGCCGACCTGGCGCACCCGGGCGACCATGTCGTCGACGTCGAGTGGCTCGTGCACAGCGTCGCGGGCGGCGGCGTGGGCCGCGGACAGTTCGAGCACCTCGCGGGTGGGTAGCGCATTGCCCGCGCGGCCGAGGCCGATGCGGGCCTGGGTGGTCTTGCGGAGCTCGTCCCAAAAACTCTGCAGCGCCACAGCTTCAGCGTCTTGTGAGGTCATTCGTCTATCCCGCCGCGGTGAGCGCACGCAGCGCCGAGCGCTGCAGATCGAACTTGGTGAGCTTGCCGGCGTCGTCGGTCATCCCGACCTTCTTGAGCCAGGCCTCGAACTCGGGGGCCGGCCGCAGCCCGAGGGTGCGACGTACCGCCACGACGTCGTGGAACGACAGGCTCTGGTAGCCGAGCATGACGTCGTCGGCGCCGGGGACTGTGATGACGAACGCACAACCTGCAGCGGCCAGCAGCGTGAGCAGGGTGTCCATGTCGTTCTGGTCGGCTTCGGCGTGGTTGGTGTAACAGACGTCGACGCCCATGGGCAGGCCGAGCAGCTTGCCGCAGAAGTGATCTTCGAGCCCGGCCCGGATGATCTGCCGGCCGTCGTAGAGGTACTCCGGGCCGATGAAGCCGACGACGGTGTTGACCAGCAGCGGGTCCAATGCGCGGGCGACGCCGTAGGCGCGGGCTTCCAGGGTCTGCTGATCGACGGGCCGGCCGCCGGTGCCGAGATGGGCACCTGAGCTGAGCGCCGAGCCCTGCCCGGTCTCCAGGTACATGACGTTGTTGCCGACCGTGCCGCGGTTCAGGGACCGGCCGGCCTCATTCCCTTCGCGCAGCAGCGCCATGTCGACCCCGAAGGCCCTGTTGGCGCCTTCGGTGCCGGCCACCGACTGGAACACCAGGTCGACCGGAGCGCCGGCCTCGATGAGGCCGATGGTCGTGGTGATGTGGGACAGCACGCAGGACTGCGCCGGGATGTCATAGCGGCTGCGGATGTTGTCCAGCAGGTGCAACAGATCGGCGGTGGCCTGCGGTGAATCGGTGGCGGGGTTGATGCCGATGACGGCATCGCCGCAACCCATCAGGAGTCCGTCGAGCACGGCGGCGGCGATGCCGCGCGGATCGTCGGTCGGGTGGTTGGGCTGCAGCCGGGTGGCCAGGGTGCCCGGCAGCCCGATGGTGCTGCGGAAGGCCGCATGCACCTGGGTGGCCGCGGTGACCGCGATCAGGTCCTGGTTCCGCATGATCTTCGAGACCGCTGCCGCCATCTCCGGCGTGATGCCGGGTGCGACCGCGGCGATCCGGGTGGCGGCGTCGTCGCCCGCCACCGTGTCCAGCAGCCAGTCCCGGAAGGCTCCCACGGTGAGATGGGAGATTTCCGAAAATGCTTGCTGGTCATGGGAATCCATGATCAGGCGGGTGACCTCGTCGGTCTCGTACGGCACCACCGCGTCATTGAGGAAGGTATCCAGCGGAAGCTCGGCCAGCGCCCATGCCGCGGCGGCCCGCTCGGCATCGTTGTGGGCCGCGCACCCGGCGAGTTCATCACCGGAGCGCAGCGGCGTGGCCTTGGCCATCAAGTCCACAAGTCCGTCGAAGGTGTAATTCACCCCCGAAAGCCGCTGGTGGTACTTCATTTCAGCTCATCCTCGGCTTCTGCAAGCATCGCGAACTCTTCATCAGGAGAGTTTGCCACCAAACGGTGCCGGCTGTAGACCGCGAAGTAGAGCATGAAGGCGCAGAACACCACGAGGCACAGGCCCGCAGCGACCGGGTTCACCAGGAAGGTGGCGATGACCGCGACGACGGCGACGACGAGGGCGAACGACGTGGTCGCGATGCCGCCCGGGGTGCGGTAGGGCCGCGGCATGTTCGGCTCGCGACGGCGCAGCACGATGTGGCTGACCATCATCAGGACGTAGCTCACCGCGGCACCGAAGACGGCCATGTTCAGCAGCAGGTCGCCCTTGCCGGTCAGCGACAACAGGAAGCCGATGACGCCGGGGACGATGAGCGCCAGCGTCGGCGCCTTGCGGGAGTTGGTCACCGAGAGCTGCGTGGGCAGGTAGCCCGCCCGGGACAGTGCGAACAGCTGGCGTGAGTAGGCGTAGATGATCGAGAAGAAGCTTGCGATGAGGCCGGCCAGACCGATGTAGTTGACCAGCTTGGCGCCGAAACCGGAACCGAGAGCCTCGACGAGCGGGTTGCCCGAGCCTGACATCTGTTGCGCCCCACCGACACCCGTGGTGAGGAACAGTACGACGGCGCAGGTGACCAGCAGGACCGTCATCGCCGCGATGATGCCGCGCGGAACGTTCTTCTCCGGGTTGGCGGTTTCCTCGGCGGCCAGCGGCACGCCTTCGATGGCGAGGAAGAACCAGATGGCGAACGGGATGGCGGCCCAGATGCCGAGGTAGCCGTGCGGCAGGATTGCGGACGATCCCGCCGCGCTGTTGTCGACGGCGATGGTGGTCAGGTTGGCGACGTCGAACTGCCCGATGGCACAGATCGCGAAGATCACCAGGCCCAGCAGCGCGATGGCGGTGATCACGAACATCACCTTGAGCGCCTCACCGACACCGGACAGGTGGATACCGATGAAGAACGCGTAGGCGGCGAGATACACCCACCAGCCGTTGTGAATCCCGAAGAGTCCCAACGATTCCACGTAGGCGCCGATGAAAGTCGCGATAGCGGCCGGCGCGATCGAGTATTCGATCAGGATCGCGGTGCCGGTGGCGAACCCGCCCCAGGGGCCCAGCGCTCGGCGGGCGAAGGTGTAACCGCCGCCGGCGGCGGGCAGCGCCGAGGACAGCTCGGCCATGCCCAGCACCAGGGCCAGGTACATGCCGGCGATGATCACGGCGGCGATGGCGAGGCCGCCGAAACCGCCTTGTGCCAGACCGAAATTCCAGCCGGAGTAGTCCCCGGACACGACGTAGCTGACACCGAGGCCGGCGAGCAGCAGCCAGCCGGCCGTGCCCTTCTTCAGCTGACGCTTCGCCAGGTATTCGTTGCTCTCGTCGTGCTCTTCGACGCCGTGAGCGGAATGCTCACTGGGTGGGTTGGTGATGGACACTGCCGGACTCCTGAAAATGGGATGGCTGATGCTGCGGGCGAGCACAGCGACGGGAACGGTGAACAGCGGCGTGCTCCGACAGTTGTCCAGTGCCGGCCGTGATCATTTTGTCGCCGAACGCTTTTGGACAGCGTCGACCGAGGAATGGAAGCGAGCGCCCGCGTATTCGGGGGTTACGCGGGCGCTCGCAGTTCGTGGGAGCTACGCGCTTCGTTTCCTGGCGCGAGCGTTCATCAGAGTGCTCGTTTCCTCGCGCAAGCGCTCGTCAGAAGAACCCCTGGGCCTTCGTCGAGTACGAGACGAGCAGGTTCTTCGTCTGCTGGTAGTGGTCCAGCATCATCTTGTGGTTCTCCCGGCCGATGCCGGACTGCTTGTAGCCGCCGAACGCGGCGTGCGCGGGGTACATGTGGTAGCAGTTGGTCCACACGCGGCCGGCCTTGATGTCCCGGCCCGCCCGGTAGGCGACGTTGCCGTTGCGCGACCAGACGCCGGCACCCAGGCCGTACAGGGTGTTGTTGGCGATGGAGATGGCGTCGTCGTAGTCCTTGAACGAGGTCACCGACAGCACCGGCCCGAAGATCTCCTCCTGGAAGATCCGCATGCCGTTGTTGCCGGAGAAGATGGTCGGCGTGACGTAGTAGCCGCCGTTGAGGTCACCACCCAGCTCAGCCCGCTCGCCACCGGTGATCAGCTGTGCGCCTTCGGATTTGCCGATCTCGATGTAGGACAGGATTTTCTCCAGCTGGTCGTTGGAGGCCTGCGCGCCGATCATGGTCTCGGTGTCCAGCGGGTCGCCCTGGCGGACGGCCTTGGTACGGATGGCGGCCAGCGCCAGGAATTCGTCGAAGATGTCGGCCTGGATAAGGCTGCGCGACGGGCAGGTGCAGACCTCACCCTGGTTCAGCGCGAACATCGTGAAGCCTTCGAGCGCCTTGTCCTGGAAGTCGTCCTCGGCGGCCATGATGTCGCTGAAGAAGATATTCGGGCTCTTGCCGCCCAGTTCCAGGGTGACCGGGATGAGGTTCTGGCTGGCGTACTGCATGATCAGCCGGCCCGTGGTGGTCTCACCGGTGAAGGCGATCTTGGCGATGCGGTTGCTCGACGCCAGCGGCTTGCCGGCCTCGACGCCAAAACCGTTGACCACGTTGACCACACCCGGCGGCAGCAGGTCGCCGATGAGCGAGAACAGGAACATGATCGAGGCCGGGGTCTGCTCGGCGGGCTTGAGCACGATGGCGTTGCCGGCGGCCAGCGCGGGGGCCAGCTTCCAGACGGCCATCAGGATCGGGAAGTTCCACGGGATGATCTGGCCGACGACGCCGAGCGGCTCGTGGAAGTGGTAGGCGACGGTGTCGTCGTCGATCTCGGAGATCGAGCCTTCCTGGGCCCGCAGCACGCCCGCGAAGTAGCGGAAGTGGTCGATGGCCAGCGGGATGTCGGCGTTCAGGGTCTCGCGGACCGGCTTGCCGTTGTCCCAGGACTCGGCGACCGCGATGGCCTCGAGGTTCTGCTCCATGCGGTCGGCGATCAGGTTGAGCACGCGGGCTCGGGCGGCCGGGGCGGTCTTGCCCCAGGCGGGGGCGGCGGCGTGCGCGGCGTCCAGCGCCTTCTCGATGTCGGATTCGTCCGAGCGGGCAATCTCGATGAACACCTCACCCGTCACCGGGGTCCGGTTCTCGAAGTAGCGTCCGGCAGCCGGTGCCACCCATTCGCCGCCGATGAAGTTGTCGTAGCGGGCCGGGTAGGTCATCACCGAACCGTCGGCACCGGGACGCGCGTAAACAGTCATGGGTTCACTCCTCGCAGTGGGTCAAACACAAGTGTGCTGCTGGTCACTCACGGTACGCAGAAGTGGGTTGCAACACAGTTGCATCGTTGAACGCGCTGGAAGCGAGCTCGGATCAGCCGAGGTCGGCGTCGAGTCCCGCCAGGTGTCCGACGGCTTGTGCCCGCACCACGGCGTCGGCCGAGGGGTGGTTGCGCAGCAACTGCCAGCCGTGCCGGTCGTCGCGACCGTCGGGCAGCGCCAGCCACCGGCGCAGCAGGCCGACCTGTCCCGCCGCGGACGCGGACAGCACTGCCGTACGCAGACTCTCCCCCAGTTCAGTGCGCAACCGGGCGATGGCCGGCGATACCGACTGCGGCAGCAGCGCACCCGAGTAATGGGACAGTGCCGTGTCGACGTCGCCGCGGTGCAGCGCGGCGAAGACGTCGGCGACGTCGCTCTCTACCGGGGTGAGCAGCCGGTACGGGCGCGACGCCACGTACTGCGCACCGATGACGCGGCGCAGCCGGGACATCTCGACGCGGATGGTCACCGCGTCAAGGTCGTTGTCGTCCAACAACATTGCGAGATGGTCGGCGCTCAGCCCCTCGGGATGACGGCTCAGCAGGACCAGGATGTCGGCATGCCGCCCGCTGAGCGAGTGCCGGTGGGGTTGCCCGTCGTCGCCGGTGGCCACCCAGCGCGGACGGTCGCCGCCCAGCACCGTCAGGCGCGGTGCCGCCGCCGCAGCGGAGGCAGGTTGCAGCAGCCGTTGCAGAGCCAGATGATTCTCGATGGCCATCACCGTGGCGCGCACCAGACTCAAGGTCTGCGCGGAGGCGATCTGGCTGTCGCCGGTCAGGTCGACGCAGCCGATGAGTTCGCCTGTCAACGGGTCGTGCACCGGCACCGCCGTGCAGGTCCACGGCTGCACCAGGCGGGCGAAGTGCTCCGAGCCGTGGATCTGCAGTTCGCGGTCCAGGGCCAGCGCGGTGCCTGGGGCGTTGGTCCCGGCGCTGCGCTCGCTCCAGTTGGCGCCCGGCACGAAGTTCATGGCCTCGCCCTTGCTCAGAGCTGTCTCGTCGCCTTCCACCCAGAGCAAGGTGCCGTCGGCCGCGGCCACCGCCACCATGACGCCGCTGTCCTTGGCATCTTCGACCAGCAGCTTGCGGATCACCGGCAATGCGGCCGCGATGGGTTGTTCGGCGCGAAGCTGGTCCAGGGTCTTCGGTACGACGGGCCCGAACTGCGCGCCACCGAGGTCCGGGTCCACCCCGGTGGCCAGGCTGCGGCGCCAGCTGTCGGCGATGATGGGCCGGACCGCCGACGGATCCAGGTGCTGCACGTCGATTTCACCGGTGACGAACCGCTGGTGTACCGCGCGCAGCGTCGAGCCGGCCGGCGACCCCTCGGTGCGGCTGGTTCCCACGACACTCACACTCCTCGCAGGTCGGATACGCACCCGCGTGCCGCCAGGGTAGTCGACCTGGGTGTTCCAGGACACAACTTGGGTCCTTGACCGCAACGGCGACTGTGTGGTCCTGCCCCCGGCTCTCCTCCAAGGGCAGGACCACACAGGGCTTTCGGTGGGTCAGAAAACCCAGTCGCCGGCGGCGCGACGGTCGGTCGCCGCGACGTCGTCTGCACCATCGCGAACCGCGTTGCCGAGACTGTGCAGGATCTCGTTGAGGGCGGCCGCCGACTGGTTCCAGCGGGCCTGCTCGGCCTGGAACGCCTCGGCCGCCTCGCGGGTCCACGACTGCTGCAGAGGCGCGACCAAGTGCCGGAGTTCTTCCAATGACGTGTTCATCCGCGCCGACGTGGCATGGATTTGTTGGCGGACGGTGAATTCGATCTCGCCGAAGTGGTAGGACAGCGCCGATTGCATATGCCTGGTCCCGTCAGATCGTGTGGCCGGTGGCGCCGATGCGCTGGGCGTGGGTATCGGCAGCCTGGCTCAGTACTGCGGCATTGGACCGGATGGTCTCGGCGATGCGCTGGAGCGAGGCATGCAGTTTCATCGACTCGCCATTCCACCGGTTGACCACGTCCTGGAATCGGGTCGCCGCGACGCCACCCCACACTGTCGGCGGGATGGCCGTCATCTGACCGATGAAGTTGCCGAGCATGGCCCGGATCTCCTCGTTGCGGACCTCCACCTTTCCCGCGATGCCCGTCATCAGGTCGAAATCCGTAGTGAGAGTGCCACTTTCGGGAGCTGTCATGATTTCCTCTCCATTGGGTTTGATTGTTTAGACGTTTCCCGAAGCCGTTCGGTTCCATTGCGGGCCAGGTTTTTTCAATCGGTTCTGCGCGCCGAACGAATCGCGGAGTCACAGGCCGGCTGGACGGACGTACCCTGGCACCCCACGGCGATCCGCACCGGGCCGTCGAGCAGCACCGACCAGTCGACCATCCGCCCGCCCCGCACCTCGCGGTACCGGATGGCCGCGCGTCCGGCACTGCTAGCGGAGTCCTCGAAGCCGACGATGACGCCGTCCGGCAGCCTCGCCGCGGCGTCCCGCAGGGACCGCGCCGCCACGTCCAGCGTCTGATCTCGGGGTACCACCGATTGGGTGAGGTGGATGATCTGACCGCGATCGTCGGGCGAAATGATCTGCAACCGAGCCGATCCCGCGCCCGCGAGCGTCCGCTCTACGACCCAGCGGGCCGGGATCTGCATCGCGACGCGGCCTTCCACCAGCCACGTGAGGTCTGGATCCGCGGGCACGACGGCCGCCGCGGCGGGGCCGTCCCGATTGGACAGGCCCACTCCCACCGCACCGACGACGGCAACGGCCGCCGCGGCGCCAATCGCTGCGCGTCCCCACGCTGATCGCTGTGTGGCTACTGTCGACACCCCAGCGTCTAGCAGGTCGTCGCAACACAGAATCTGTGCCCTGACACCGCGATAGTGCAGCAACGCTCGGATTTCGGCGGCGAGGTGCTCGGCACCCGCAATATCGATCGGCGCGTCGATCACCACGTGGGAATCCGCCGCGACCCGGGCAACGACGGCTTCTGCGATGGCGCCACCGGTTCTTCGCACGACGCACGACGCCGTTCCCGGCCGAGTGATGGTGACGAGGTCCTCCCCCAATTCGACCACCGGGCAATCGGCGTCGCCGACAACCGCGCGCAGTGCATCGGTCCGAGGCTCGAAGACGACGTGTGATCCGCCGGACTGTGCAGCCGATCGCACCCGGTTGACCCTCGCCGCTGACCACCATGTCGGGCACACCACCGTGACCGCCGCTACGGCACCGATGGCCGCGCTCATCGCCTCGCGCCAGATGCGTTCGGCGGGCAGGACGGTCGTGTCGAGCAGACCCAGCTGCTCGTCGATGCATTCCAGCGCGGACGAAACCAGCTCGGCACCAATGCTCCCCGGTCCGCGGATGGTTGCCGGGCCGACCACCACAGCTGTCATGGCGGGTCGGTCCAGCCGAACTGGACCAGCTGATCGGGCTGACCGCGGCGCACGACGACCGCCCGGCCGGGTGGCAGCGTCATCGGCCGCGCGGTCCCGAACAGCGGCCCTTCCTCGGGACTGGTGCTCATGACGATGCCCACTGCGCCGAGGTCCCGCATCCGCGACAGCAGCGGATCGAACATGGCGCGCGCGGCACCGCCGGAGCGCCGCGCGACCACCACGTGAAGGCCGATGTCCGATGCGTGCGGAAGCAGGTCGAGCAAGGGGCTCAACGGATTTCCCGCGGCACCCGCTACGAGGTCGTAATCATCGACGATGACGTGGATGTCGGGGCCAGACCACCAGGACCGGTCGCGGAGTTGCCGTTGGGTGACGCCGGATCCCGGCAGCCGTGAGGTGAGCAGCGACAGCGCCTCGGTGAGCTCCGCCGCGGTGGTGAGGGTCGACATCGCATAGCCGCACAGATGGGGCGGCGGCACCACGCCCAACAACGTCCGCCGGAAGTCGACGATCAGCAGGCGAGCCCGATGGGGATCGGTCTGCCCGATGATTGCGCGGCACAAGGTCCGCAGCACGGACGTCTTACCGCTACCCGCGTCGCCGAACACCACCAGATGCGGATCGCCGGCAAGATCCACAACGAACGGTTGGAGCTCCTCCTCCGAAACACCGATGACGTACCGCAGAGGTGGTGGCGCATCGGACGTCGAGACCAGCTCGGCGTAATCCACATGCGGTGGTAGCAGTTCGATCATGGGCGCGGGGACCGAGGAAAGTGTCGCGACCCGGTCGAGCTGCGGCAGCGCGACCACGAACTCCTTGCCGTCCTTGGTGAGGCCGCGGCCGGGCGGGCACGTGGTGAGCAACTGGGCGCGGCGACGATCCATCTCGGACTCCGTCGGGTCACCGAGCCGCAACTCGATCCGGGTGCCGACGTGGTCTTTCAGCATGGGCCGTAACTCAGCCCACCGATTGGCGGTGAGCACGACGTGGACACCGACCGAGAGTCCTTGCGCCACCATCGCAGTGACGGTGTCCTCGAGTGCGTCGAACTCGCGGCGCAACACCGCCCAGCCGTCGACCGCCAGGATGACCTCGCCATAGTCGTCCGGAAACGGCACCTGCGGCCCATGCTGCTGCCGAAACTCCTGACGGCGGCGGCACAGAGCGAACAGTTGAGACACGATGCGCCGCACCAACTCCGGCTCATGCCGGCCGGCGACGGTGCCGACCGGAGGACACCGACGCAACGCGGTCAGAGCGCCGTCCCCCAGATCGAGGCCGTAGATGCTGAGCTGCCGTGTTGATGCAGCGAGCCCCAGCAACAACGTCTGCAACGCGACCGATTTTCCTGAGCGTGGGCCGCCGACGACAGCCACATGCCCACCGGACCCATTGAGGTCGACGACCAGCTGGTCGCGCCGCTGCTGGAAGGGGTTGTCCACCAACCCGATCGGCGCACGCAGTGGACCGCTGTCCGGACAGGCCGCGAGCAAGTCGGGCAATACGGGTGAACCGGCCAGGGGTGGCAACCAGACCCGATGAGCTTTCGTACCGAGACCGGTCAGCCGGCCCAAGGTCGTGTCCATGAGGGTCGGGCCGGCCGGCTGTTCTGGCAGCGCCGTTGGTGCCCCGACGGTGAACAGGCTCGGCACCGGATCGTCGCGATGGCTAGGTGGGACCGGCCCCGACACGAATTCGGTGTGAAACCGCACCAGGTTTCCGCCTGCGGTCCGCAACAGTCCGGCGCCCGGGGTTCCCGGCAACTCATGCGCGTCGGTGACCCCGATGACCACCCGGGACTCTGCCGCCGAGAAAGTCTTGAGGCAGACCCGGTACGACAGGTGCGTGTCCAAGCCGCGTAGGCGACCTTCGTCCAGTCGCTGGCTCGCCAGCAGCAGATGGATACCGAGTGATCGCCCGAGGCGCCCGATCGCGACGAACAGCTCCGCGAAATCCGGGTGCTGGCTCAGGAGTTCGGAGAATTCGTCGACCACGATGAACAAGGCGGGTAGCGGGGGCAGGTCCGCACCGGCCGCGCGGGCCCGCCGGTAGTCGCTGATGCCCGACAAGTTCCCGGCCGCCCGCAACAGCCCTTGACGCCGGGTCAGCTCGCCGGCGAGGGCGTCGTGCATCCGGGCGACCAGATGTGCTTCCTGCGCCAGATTGGTGATGACGGCTGCGACGTGGTTGGCTTTCTCGAAACCGAGAAACGTTGCACCACCCTTGAAGTCAACCAGGATCAAGTTCAGCTCGTCCGGCGAGTGGGCACTGATCAGACCCAACGTCAGAGTTCGCAAGAACTCGGACTTTCCGGAACCCGTTGCGCCGATGCACAAGCCGTGTGGACCCATGCCGTGCTCGGCCGGTTCTTTGAGGTCCAATTCGACCGGCGCGCCGGCGTCATCGGTGCCGATCGGCACGCGCAACCGGTGTCGCCCCGGACGGTCCGACCACCGGGGAACCCAATCATGTTGGCACCGTGACACGTCCGTGCTGCCGGCCAAGCGGTAGCGCGCCAGCCTCCGCGCGCACGTCTGCGCCTGTGTGAGCGTGAGGGAATCCGCGGTCGAGCATGACGGCAGAGTCGACGCCGAACCCGGTTGGCCGACCACTAACAGCGTCACCCCGGCCGTGTCCTCGAACCCGGTCACCGCTGCGGCATCCGTGAGCACGACCAGGTGGCATCGGGCGATCGCGGTCACCGAGCCGACATCGGCGAAACGCAGTGGCGTTCCGCCGAGGACACCCGAGCGGTAATGGTGCGGTAGCCATTTCAGCCAGTCCCATTCCGCCGACGCGGTGACCGCGGCAATCCTCACCTCATCGGGTCCATGCCACGACGCAAGCTGACACACCATGGCGCGGACCACTCCCCCGGGATCGTCGCCGCCGACGTCGATGCGCCGAAACCGGTTCACGACGACGGTCGCGGGAACCTCGGGCACGATGGCGGCGGTCCGCAGCAACCGGTCGAGTGCCGAGGTCGTCAGCGGGTCGGCCGCACCGTCACCGGCGGCCGGCGACGGGACCAGCGCGGTGGAGAGCGGACGCTCGCCGAGCCCGACGCGAATCTCGGTGAAATCGTCGTCGCGCCAACGCCGTTGCCACATCCGCTCAGTGCCGGCGAGAGTCCACAGCGCGTCCGGCGGCGGATGGTTCTGATGCAGCCTGCGGTGCTGCTCAGTCGCGGTTCGGCCCGCGCACTCACCAATCGCGTCGAGGTACACCAGGTATTCACGGCGGTCGGCGTCGATCTCGCCCGCCCGGCGCGCACCGCGCGACCCGAGGACGGTGCTGCCGACCAGGGACAGCACCATCATCGCCGGGAACAGCAGGAACATCGGATTCCGGCCGCTCGCCGAACCCGACCGGAAGTAGAACACCATCATCCCGGCCATCGCCAACAGCATCAGTACCGGTGCGACGCGGGTAGCGACGTTGCCGGCCGCCAATCGCGGCACCGGTGGTGCCGCACGGACCGCGATGTCTCCCTCCGCCGGTGGGGCCGCCGGAGATCGCTCGACTCTGGTGAATTCCATCGAACTATCTGACGTACCCGGACACCGTTCGGTTCCATCGATTTTCGTGTCGGGCAGGGGGCCGAAGTGCGGTTAGCGTGAGAGCGGGCATATCGATCCGGGGGGTGCGATGTCCGAATCTGTTCGCCTTTCAGTCCGGTCCGATGGCGAGACGGCCGACGAGATCACTGATCTGATCCTGCCGGCGGGTACCGCCGTGGACTCGCTACTACCCGACATCGTGGCACTGGCTCAGCCGCAATCGCCGGGCGGTGTGGGTTGGTGCCTGGATCGAGCCGTCGGCGGTCCGATCGACGGGTCATTGTCGCTGCGGCAAAACGGCGTTCACGACGGTGACGTGCTGCAGCTGCTGCGCGGGACCATCCCGGAACTCGGCATACGGCGCAAGCACGTGGAGATGATGGCTGCAAGCCAGTCCGCTCCTGATCCGACCCGTCCTCTCGTCGGCCCAGCACTCGGACTGTGGGCCGTGACCGTCGCTGCCATGACCCTGATCTGGTCCGCCACGCACGGCGACCACACCACAGCAGCCGCCGTCAGCGGTGGGAGCGTGCTGGCCGCGCTGACGGTGTCGTGGTGGTCGGGTCGTGCGCACTGGCCCGCGGCCGTCGTCGTGCTCGCCTTCGCGGCCGGATTCTCGGCTGTACCGGGCAGCCCGGCCGCTCCGAACGTACTGCTCGGGTCCGCGGCGATGTTCGCGGCTGCCCTCGTCCTGCTACGGATCGGTGCGCACGGCATATCCGTTGCGGCCGCGGCATTCTCGGTGCCGATCATCATGGCGTCGGCGGTGGCGAGCATCTGGTCGCTTCCGCCGACCGGTACCGCGACTGCCGCCACCGCGCTGGCCTTGGTGGTCCTGTCGGCCGCCCCGCGGTGCGCTGTCACCGTCGCGGGGCTCACGCCACAGTCGGCGCAAGTCGTCGACGGCGATGCTCAGCGCATCGAGTTGGCACATCGGGTGCTCACGGCGGCGGCGATGGGTGCGGCTGCGGCCGCGGCAGTCGGCGCGGTCTTGGTGGCGCTGGCCGCCGTCGACCGGCCCACCACCGCGACGTTGGTGTTCAGCTGGGTGGTGGCCGCCGCGGTTGCGCTGCGTACCCCGTCGTATCGGCTTCCGCTCCGCCGGTGGAGCATCCTGATCGCGGGAATGGTGTGCACCACTGCGGCTCTGGCCGTCACTGCCATGGCGTTTCCCGCCTGGGCAGCCTGGCTCGGCGGTGCCGTCGTGGCAATCGCGGTGGGTATCCAACGTATCGGGCACGTCAGCGCCCCGGCAGCCCAGCGCCTCAGGTATCTCGAATGCGCAGCACTGGTCGCGGTGCCGCCGTGTGCGCTGTGGGCCGCAGACATCTTCAGTCTGGTACGCGGCGGATGACCGGCATGCATCAGGCCGTCGCGATCGCACTGACGGTGGTGATGACGACAGCGGCGCCGTGCGCCCACGCTATCGCTCCCCAGCCCATTGACCATGGACAACTTCCCGTACCCGCAGCACCGATGCCGCCCGGCAGAACCGAACAGTCCGACCGGTGCTCGACGGCAAAGCCGGCTGACGACCGTCCCGCGCACCAGCTCGACATGCTCGATCTTGGTGCGGTGTGGCCACTTTCCCGCGGCGGCGGGCAAACGGTGGCGGTGATCGATACCGGCGTGGGGCGGCACCGATTGCTGCCGCATCTGGTCGCAGGCGGTGACTACGTCTCGTCGGGTGACGGCACGCAGGACTGCGACGGCCACGGTACGGCGATCGCCGGCCTGATCGGCGCCACCGCCGCGGACACCACGCCCGGCGCCTTCCGTGGCGTGGCACCCGAAGCCGCCATCCTGGCGATTCGCCAGTCCAGCAACAAATTTCGTCTCACCGACGACCACGAGCTGTCCGGTGTCGGCGATGTCGAGACGCTCGCCCGCGCGGTCCGCTCGGCCGCCGACGCGGGCGCCACCGTCATCAACATTTCGTCCGTTGCCTGCATGCCCGCCGCCGATCCGATCGACGACCGGTCGTTGGGTGCCGCTCTGGCCTATGCGGTCGATGTGCGCAATGTTGTCGTCGTCGCCGCGGCCGGCAACACCAACGGCGAATGCGCACAACAGAATCCACTATCCGATCCCAAACGGCCGGGAACGCCGGACTGGGACACCGTGCACAGCGTGGTCAGCCCCGCCTGGTACGACGACTACGTGCTCACGGTCGGATCCGTCGGCCCGAGCGGAGCGCCATCACCATTCAGCCTGGCCGGCCCCTGGGTCGACATCGCCGCGCCCGGCGAGACGGTGGTCTCGCTGAGCACACAGGGCGACGGATTGGTCGACAGCCGGCCCGACGGTCGACCACTGTCCGGGACCAGCTACGCCGCACCCGTCATCAGTGGTGTTGTCGCACTGGTCCGTTCGCGGTCACCACAGCTGTCCGCCCGGCAGGTGATGGCCCGCATCGAGGACACCGCCCATCACCCTGCGGACGGCTGGAACGCTCAGGTCGGACACGGGGTGGTCGATCCGCTGGCCGCGTTGAGCGGCGGCGGACCGGCACCCGCCCCGGCGCGGGTGGCTGCCGCACAAGCAGCACCCGCGGCCGGTCCGGATCGTCGACCATCGCGGCGCATCGCGTTCCTCGGCACCGCCATCTGCATCGCGGTGGCGGCCATTGCAGCGACCGGTCGCCGGCGATCACGACGCTAGGTGGGCAGACAATTGGTTGGTTTGGCGATCGCACAACTTGTTTCGATTTCTTATCCTTCCACCAAATCCCGATGGTCCAGAACGAAACGCGTCGTCGTGCGACGTAGGGTCGGCGGCGGTGTCGACCGCGGCGTGACAAACACATATGAAGGTGACCGGGCTATCGGGCTCGCCGATGGTGACCTAAGTCCCTTCCAGTTTTGGCTTCGAAGCGCCAAGACTGAGAGGTATAGACGCGGCCGAACTCGGCACATGGCGCAATTAGGGGTTGATTCGCGATGCTTCGACTGATGCGTGCGGCATTGGTTTACGTGGTGGGTGCCGCCGCGACCGCCGTCGGTCTCGGGTCGGTCGCGACAGCAGACGCATACAGTCTGCTCTATCGAGCGCTCCCGCCGGGATATTCGGCTGAAGCGTGCGTGCGGTTCAAGCCCCCGCCGTCTGCGGTTGCTGGGTTGCATTGCTCGCAGAACTCTTTGCCGGGTGGCGCCTCGGAATCGTACTTCTTCCGATTCCCTGACGTTGATTCGCTGACGGAATATTTCTGGAAGGTCAATACCTACAAGAACCGCGTGAGTCTGCAATGCCCCGGGTCGGCGAATAAGGGATCGTGGCACAACACGCGTACTGCTGGCGGATTGGATTGCGGTCATGCGATCGCCACTGACGATGCCGACATTGTTTGGGCAAGCAACTCCGACCTGATGCTCGGACAAGCGTGGGGACCGGACCTCATACCGTTGTTCAACTGGTGGGTGTCTGCATATGACGCCGAGGGCTTCTAGGTCAAACCAAACCGTCGGGGGTGAAATCCATGGGGTGGTCGGATATCGGCCTCAGCGCAACGTGGCTTCGGGGCCGGAAAGCGGATCAGCCGGTGGGCCAACTGCATTCGCCGGTGTGCTTCGACGGTGGCCACGATCGTCTGGGCCCCGCAGGGGTCGGGGCGCACACGAGTAGGGGTGCAAGGACTCTGCGGGTCGCCCGGATCGCGGTGAGTGCGGTTGCGGTTGCTGTGCTTTCGTTGTTGGGTGTGCACGGGCTGCAGTCCGCCGGTGGGGCAAGGGCTGACGGGCCGTGGCTGGCTGACGACACAATGACCTATACGACTTATGTCACGGTGACGTACACGTACACCACGGAGACCTGGACCACCGAGACCCAGACCTACACGACGACGGTGTGGGTCACCGACTACTTGCATCGTGATGCCGCCGCCAGTAGGGCGCCCGCAGCGGAGCTAGGTCGGCGCACCAGCGGTCAAAATGACGGGCCACGCTCGACCGTCGACATTGGGGGTCAAGCACACGCTCAGCCAACCGGTTGCGATGCGGAGGTCGTGGCCCACGGTGTCGCGTCAGATGGAACGCCGGTGTCAGTATGCGACATACCGTCGCGCTGACTGCGGTACTTCGTCGAGCGGCATCGCGGCGGTTGGGGGCGGACCGGCGCGATCCCCGCAGTCGCCCCCAGGCCGCATATCGGCACCCCATCCACCGCCGGCCTAAGTGAACTACGCCGCGGCATAGTCAGTCTGCTGCTAGGGATCAGCTTCTACTACGGCGCCCGCTACCTCGACGCCGGCGCACTGAATACACTGCTGATCAGCACGGTGGTTTCCGCCCTGCGCGTCCGCTATGCCGCACTACGTATCCGCCGACTCCATCCCATCGCCGCGTTCCTGCTCGCCGCCGACGGCGTCACCCTGCCGTTGGGGATTACTGTCGCAATCCCCCGTCACCACGATGTTCGGCCAGCACATCCCCGGCATGGTCTTCGGCATCTCTTTGATCGCCAGCCTGATTCGCAACCGGCCCGCCACCGAACTACTGGTCGAATGGTTCCGCCCCGGCTAGGTGCAGCACCGCATCGCCAACCGCACCTGGACTGACGACGATACTCACGCCTATCACTGCACCGACGTCCGCTTGACACTTGGTGTCACGACAGCGCACCTACTGCACCGCATCGCGGTGTCCGTACTCAAACGCGGTGTCACATTCCATGTGACTGAACTGCAACGATTACAGCGTTCGCGGACACTGTCACACCGCCAATATCGCGTTCATCTCAGCAAACTTCATCAGGGCCGCGATGTTGCCGGTTTATGTCGACATTCTCCCGATTGACACCCAATGGGCACATTGGTCTGGCTGGTTAATCTGATGTAGTCCTTGGTCATTAGCCAGACCACCGCACAGCCATTCGGCTGGCGCCAGGCCACCGGCCGGCGTGCTCACGGATGGCCCGCAAATGACTTTCCTCCCCCACTGGGGGCCTTAGTCCCCTAAGGGATGTCTTTTCGAGCAACCTAACGTCTCCGTCATAGCAAGCAGCTAATAGCGAACCTTCACAAATAACTCGAGGAATTCAGCATGACCACTGCAACACTGCGTCCCTATCTGCGTCCTTATGTCACAACGGGTTTGGCAATCGTCGGTGCCAGCGTCATCGCGATAACGCCCGTCGCCGCACCCGCCCACGACGTCGCCGCTCCGCTGCGCGCCGTCGCCGTCAAGCCGACCTCGGTGGTCACCGGCCTCCTCGACAACTTCGCGACCGTCGTTAACGCCGCGTCAACATCGGTGATAATCGCCGGAGAATCGATTGCTGTTCTGCCGTTCGAGGTGGCGCAGCTCGCGGGTACCGCGCTCGGCAATCCTTCGTTGATCCCGAGTCTGGCCAGCCTGCTAGTAAATGACTACCTCAACCCGAACCAAGCGTTCTGAGTCAGCCCACTCGCGCAGTTCAACTACGGCGTCCTGCAACCGCTGGCTCGACTGCTGCCGCCCCCGCTGGGCCCAACCGGCACGGATCAGGGTGTCATCCTCAACGCGGTCAACGCGTTGAACAACCTCATCACCGGGGCACTGGCCAACCTGCCCGATCCAACGCCGGGCGCCCAGGCGTTCGGCGACTTCGTCGAGAACAATGCTGTGGACCGGCTGTTATGGGCCTCCAGCGTGGCCGTCATATCGCCACTGGTGTCGATCGCCAGGGCCGCGTCGTGGCTAGGGCAGGAGCCCGCGCAAGTGGACAGGGCGATCGAGGCCGCCATCGCGAACCCGGCCAACATACCCGGCCTGCTCAGCGGCCTCGTTTACGGCGTATTGAACCCGGGCTTTTCCATGTCGTCGTTGGTTTCAGCCCTGGCGAGCCCGTTCGTAGCGGCAGGCCGAGTCTTGCCGTCGCCCCTTGGTGATGACTTGTCGACCGGTACGCGTGGCCTGATTAGTCAGGCGTACAACGCGTTCGCCGGCCTCGTTACGACCGTCTTGCACGCTGTGCTGCCCGCCCCAATACATCCAATGCTGGCCACGGCGTCGGCTAAGGCGACCGACGGCGCCCCAACGGCGGCGGCGCCGGGCGGCTCCGTCCTGGATGTGACCACACCGCCCAGTGCCGCTCTGCCGGCCGTCACGCTCAGCGTCACTGCCAACACGATGACCGCGACGCAGCCCGGCGCCGCGGCGGCCGGCGCAGGCCAAACACCGCCACCGGTGGCCAGCCGGGCCACCGCGTCGACCGCTGATGCCAACGCGGGTAACGCAATTGATCACACCGCGGCACAGCCCCCGTCACAGCAAGCAACCACCCGGCTGACCACGCCAAACGCCACGGCAACGACACCGCCCAGCGGCAACCCGGCCACCGACAGCCAAACTCTGTCGGGTAAAACCACCACCGGCAACCCAGCGGACCAGGTAGCCGGCGGGCCGGTCACGGTCTCACCCACGACAAACACGCACCGGCCCGGCGACCGGACCGGCACAACAACCGGGACCAAGGCCCAGCCCGGCAACACCGGATTCGACGGGACCAAGCCTCATGCGGCGGGGGAGGCGGCCACATCCAAGAGCGGCCCGGCACCCACCTCGATCGCCAAGGGCAACAACGGATCCGGGGCGGGCGGCGAGAGTGGCTCGTCCAACAGTCACGCCAGCGCCGGCGCACACGACGCCGCATCACGACCGGCGGCAATGCATAGCTGACCCAAGATACGGTCATCTCAACGAGCACGAGCAGGAACGGGGGCGCACCGCACGAGCGCGGTGCGCCCCCACTTCTCATTGACGATTACGCGCTGGGTCAGAACGTGCACGACACCCCTTTCCTTGTGGTTGTCGTACGAGACCGACCGATTGGCAGCAGCAAAGGCGTCTGGCTATGTCAACCATGAGTGGCCCCAGGTTGGCGGCTTGTTTTGGCCCCACCGTTAGTGACCGAAGTGGCGGCATCTCGCGGTATGACCTGGGTCAGGCGGTTGCCTATATGACACTGCAGGCCAAGGCGGTAGGGGTCGACGCTCATCAGTTTCGAGCGTTCGATAGGGATGCCGTCGGTGAAGAGTTTGCGGTGCCCCGCGAGTGGGAGGTCTCGACGATGACAGCCTTTGGGGTTGCTGCACCTAATTCGGAAGATGGTCCAGCAGGCGCGCGCGATCGGAGAACACGCGATGACGTGACGTGGGCCCGCGAGACGATGCCAACCTGAGAATGGCCCCACCGGGGCTTCTCGAATTGGCCCCAGGAATATTGCGCGTCGTCTGGGGGTTGGCCCAATGCGACCATCCAGCGAATGGCGCTGGACGCAGGCTCAAGGAGCGAATCTCGGTGGACTACAAGTCGATCTCCAAGGACGTCATCGGCCACCTCTACAAGGCCCACCACGCCATTCGCGTCTCCGAGATCGACGAGACGCTGGTCGCCCTGGCCGAGCTCCGCGTCGCCCAGCTCGTCGGATGTGCCTATTGCTGCGCGTTTCACTCCGGGGAGCTTCGGCAGGTCGGCGAAGGTGTCGTAGATGGCGAAACGCGCAGAAACAGAGTCCGCCGGGCTCGGTGCAATTGACGGCTACCACGAAGATCCGCCGCAATCGGCCAACAAAGCCGCGATCCGGGTGCGGGCCGACGCCAAGCACGCCGTTGAGCATCGCGATGGCCGACAGGTCGCACGCCCGCACCCCGATGAAGGCATACCGGGGACTTTCTTCGGGCTCGGCACAGTCGGGATCGCTCCCCGAAGCGCCCCGCTCGTCTGCGCCTGAAGACCACAGCTTCTGGCGCGGCGGGTGCAGGAACTGCTTCCAAGTCTGCGGACCGGCCGAATGACCAAACAGGGCGTTGTCGCCGCGGCGGCGTAGGCGATAGTGCCCGGGCCCGACGTCCACACCCCAGCCACGCGGCAGATCCTCGACGGAACTCAACTCGGCGAGCACAATCGCATCATCGGACAACGTGGGGCCGACCACGCGATAGCCCTGCTCGATCAAGACCGACACCAATTGCTGCAATCCGGCGACGTCGATCACCGCTGTGCCCATAGGCCCACCATTCCACCTATCACGCGCGGACGCATGGTTCTGACACTTCGTCGTGAAGTTCCGATCACCGCCTCATCCGACGGCGCATTTCTCAAGCGCCGATGGTCATCAGTCGGTTCTTCTGCAAGTTGGTAATCAATGCCCGCGTATCAGGTCGGCCAGGACCGCGGCTTCGCTGTGATCGGCGTCGGTGGTAGCGGTAAGCAGAGTTACGGTGCCCTGTTCGGCCAGAGTGCGCAGTTCGGCGAGCGCCGCGACGTGTTCGGCATCCACGAGCTCGTCACGGTAGCGGCGGGTGAACTCGTCGAATCTGGCCGGATCGTGGTGATACCACTTGCGCAACTCGGTGGACGGGGCGACATCTTTTAACCACTGATCGAGATGGGCACGGGCTTTGGTCATGCCGCGCGGCCAGATCCGGTCGACGAGCACGCGTACGCCGTCACCACCGCTTGGTTCCTCATAGATTCGGCGTACCCGAATGTTGTGTGCTGTCATGACATTCCTCTCGGGGTGTTTGGGTTGACGCCACGAGGCGCCGCTGCATGGCAGAGGCGATCCGGGCGGCTTGAATCTTGGCGTGCTCAGCGACCGGTCCCCGATACATTTCGTCGGTGGTGGAGTTCCACAGCTCAAGCCAGCGCGTGAAATGCTGCGCGGTCAGCGGGGTGCGGGCGTGGACGAGTCGGTGAGCGCTCAAAGCATTGCGTCGGTACAGGCCGGCACGAAACAGCACGGTCTCCCAAAAGTCACACATCACGGGAAGGTGGGATTGCAGGCCGCGGCTGCGGATCTCCGCAAACGGCTCAGCGAGGACTTCGTCGCGAAACACGCGACCGTAGAACCTGCTCAGTAGCGCCTCGACATCGGCCCGATTGACGATGTCGGTCGGGCCACGACCGGGGGGAAGCGCTGATTGCAGCATCGCGTCGCGGCTTCGGCGTGGCTGCGGGGATGGCTCCGCTGCGACAGGCGTTTCGCTGTGGTGGCGTCGTGATGTCAGCCATGTCGCTTTGGCCAAAATGCCGGCCCGTAGTGCGGGACCAATATTGGTCATGATGTGTTGCAGGACAGCGTCGTAGGCGTCGCCGTTATTGATGAGGTGATTCATGCCCCGTCGTCCCAGATAGGCGTCGATGCGGCGTTCGACGGGCCAATCGGCGTAGCGGAGGCCGGTGAATTCCGACCCGAGAAACTGCCAAGCGATGCTGTTTAGCTCACACTCGGTGAGTCGCACCGGGGATGGCGGTGCCATAGTCGCCGCGAAACGGCGGGGTCGGTTGCTCATGCCAGCACCCGCATCGGTACTCATGACGCCTTCTTCACGGCAGCCAGATGTGCCACGCATCGATCTGGTTGAGCGAACGGGGTGAGCTCGTTCACGGTGATGGGTGCATCCCAGGTCGCCAAGGCGCCCTGCATCAGCCCAAGATGTATCGAGCACACCACGTCGCTGCGGACCCGCGCTAGCTCCAGGAACGGGCAGCTGCGTAACCCGATCTCGCCGACATCGGTTGCCCCAGGCCGTATCTCGGGGTCGAATCCCAGTTCACTGAGCAACCCGGTGAGCCGATCGACAGCCTGCTGCCGATGGGGTGTTGTGACGGGCTCGGCGGCGTGTTCGGCCCATGCGTGCCCGGCGGCCGCGGACCGACGTACGGCAGCGGGCTCGCGGGCGAGCGCATCGGCCAGGACGCCGGCCAGCATCCGATAGTCGCGGAACCCGGCCGGGTTCATGCCCGCGGCTGCGCGGAACATCGACGCCGGACGCCCCGGTTTAGCGGGCTCGGTCTCGACGCGTTCGACTTGGCCGGTCTTGGCCAGCACATCCAGATGGAAACGCGCGGTGTTGGGATGAATCCCCAACGCGTCGGCGATTGCGGTGATGCTCAGCGGCTCGGTCGCGCCCTGTAAAACTGCGAATACCTCGTCCCGTCGGCCGGCCATCACTGCTCCCGTGGCGGCATGCCGGTCACCAGCGGGGTGTCCACCCCGAGCGGGCCGATCTTCGCGGCACCACCTGGCGATCCAAGCGGGCGGTCGCGGCCCGGGAGGGTGGCGGAGAAGAAGGTCGCGTTGTCGCCGAGGTGCTCACTTTCGTCGGCGGGCAGATCGTCTTCGTAGTAGATCGCCTCGACCGGGCACACCGGTTCGCACGCACCGCAATCCACACATTCTTCGGGGTGGATATACAGTGCCCGGCCGCCCTCGTAGATGCAGTCCACGGGGCACTCTTCCACGCACGCGCGGTCCGTGACGTCCACACAGGCCTTGCCGATCACGTATGCCATAACCGGAGTTTACACAAACAGTAGTTGTAAAAACTAGGGTTCAAGGGCTGCCCGATGAAGTCGCCGGGCCCACATCGTGATGCCGGGGATGACCGGCGCCGATCGTGCAGAACGAGAATTCGCGACGCCGGGCGACGATGATCCTCCCGCCGTCGGGGTCGCAGCCCTCGAGAAACGTGACCCCACCTTCGGTGTGGGTGTATGCCGCACTGTCATAACGACGCAGCCGCTCGGCGATGCACGCCAATCAGATTCAGCCTCAGTGGGCCACATGAGTTATCGGCAGCCCAGGGTGCGTTGTCCCGAAGCGCGACGGTGCACGAAACACATCGGTGTTCATTACGACCCTTCTCTGTTGTTACCCGGCACGTGATCAGTTGTGCTGGACGGGTTTTCAAGCGCGGCAGCGCCGCGGTGGACGGGGAGCCGAGGAGTTCTACCGCGAGCGGTGGCGCCACGATAAGGAGGTGCGCTCGACGCACGGGGTGAATTGCACCGGGTCGTGCTCGCGGAAGGTCTTCGTCAAGGACGGCATCATCACCTGGGAGACCCAGCAGACCGGCTACCCGTCGATAGGCCCGGACAGCCCCGGATACGAGCCCCGCGGATGCCCCAGGGAGGCGTCATTTTCCTGGTACACCTACTCGCCCACGCGGGTGCGCTATCGCTACGTACGGGGCCGCTGCGGGCGTTACGATCAAGAGGCTCGGAGGCCGCTGAGGAGAAACCGCTATGAAGCGTGTGGTCGTTGTCGGGAGTGGACTGGCCGGTTTGAGCGCCGCATATAGGCTGCGTGAGCAGGGCTGTCAGGTCACAGTGTTAGAAGCTCTCGACCGGGTCGGGGGCCGGGTGTTGTCCGAGGTTGAAGACGGGTTTCTGTTCGATGTCGGACCCACCATCGTGACCGACAACTACACCGAATATATGGAGCTGGTTCGCGACGTGGGCCTGTCGGACAAGTTGATTGACTGCCCACCAAAATTAGCCGTGGTGAAGGGTAGTGAGCTTCATATTCTGGATTTGCGCAAGCCTCTTCGGTCATTTCTGACGACTAAGCTTCTGCCCTCTGCTGCCAAGCTGCAGTTGCTCGCACGCGGCATGCGTCTGATCAAGCCGCTCACAGGCATGAACCCGTATGACCTGAGTAATCGGGTCCACTATGACACCGAGTCCATCGAGAGTTATATCGAGCGAATATTCGGACGCGAGCTCAACGACTTGATAATCGACGGCATCACACGCTCGATGGTGTCCAGCACTCCTGATGAGGCGTCGGTCGTCGGTTTTCTTGCCGGTGCGATCACCGCGTCGGGGAAGATGCAGACGCTAAAGGGCGGTTTGCAACTCCTGCCCCTGAAGTTGGCCGAGAACCTCGACGTGCGCGTGAATTCGCCGGTCAGTCGAGTGTTAGATGCCGATGAAGCAATCGAAGTCCATTACCGAAACGCGGCTGGGATCGCGGCGTGCGAGCATGCGGACGCATGTGTCATCGCAACGCCATTGCGAACTGTCCTCGACATATACGAGCCGCTGAAAGCACTTGGAGCCGAGGTACTTTCAAAGTCGACCGACTCGGGTTGTTGCTCTGTACAGCTCAAGTACTCCAGGCGTCCCCAGACGGACCCGTTCCTCGTGATGGTGCCAAAGGCGGCTTCCGCCGAAATAAGCAGCCTGTTCCTGGAGCATGTCAAGGCACCTGATCGCGCCCCGGCAGGAGCGAGCCTCATCACTGGATTTTTCCCTGAACAGCCTGGTATCGACTCAATGAACTGGAGCGAGGAACGGTTGACGACCACGGCCCGCGATCTGATCGAGCGCTTGTTCCCTGAGCTTCGCGACCACTATCAAGGTGCCCACCTCAAGCGTTGGCAACATGCCGCTAGCCAAGCCGATGTCGGGTATTACAAAGCCCTCCAGAAATTTCTTGACCGTTATCCGGTCGACGGCCGAGTCCAAATCGCAGGCGACTACATGGCCTTACCCTCACAAGAATCGGCGGTGCTCGCCGGACGCAGGGCCGCCAGCCGTCTCCTTGCTGCCTAACCCGGTTCGCTTCCCGGCGGCCTCGGACGTCCGCTGCAGGTCTCACATCTAAAGATTGAAGACGGCTCAGATTCAGCCTCGGACGTAGGTACTTCTTCGCTGCGTTGATATGCCGCGGGTCAGACCGTGTGAGCGGCGGAGGCAACTGCAGCGGCGACGAATGCGTCGCGGACGGGGTCGGCGGCAGCGGCATCCCAGATCAGCGTGACCCCACCAGGTGGCATGTCCTCGATGGGTACGACGCACACGTCAGGCCGCCGGTAGAACGCCGTTGCCGACCGCGGCAGGATCGCGAAGCCCTCGTGCGCGGCGACGCGCTCAAGTTTCTCCTCCATGGAGGTCGCGGGGCGGGGAGTGGCGCGCCGGCGCTCGGGCGTCGCGACGGCGTACCACTCCGGAATTAAGGAAGGATTCTGCAAAGGGCAGTGTGAGCCCAACTCGGCCAGCCGCACTGACCGTCGGCCGGCAAGGGGGTCGTCGGCGGGCAGCAGCGCGTCCCGTGGTTCTTCGAGGAGGGCAACGGCTCCCAGCCCGCGGTGGTCGATGGGCTCGCGCGCATAGACCACGTCGAGGGTGCCGTCGCGCACCGCGTCGAGCTGCTCGGTGGCACCAATCGGGACGACCTCGGCGCGGTGGGCGGGGTTCGCCGATTCGAAAGTCCGCACGGCGGTGGTCGCCAACAGCCCTGGCATCACGCCGACCCGCACGACGCGCGTGGGAACGGCTACGCGAAACAGCTTCTCCCGCAGTGCCTGTGCCTCCGAGAGCAGGAACCGTGCGTCCTGCAACAGCTGGCTACCGGCGGCGGTGAGTGTGGTGCCACGAGTATCGCGGTTGAGCAGTCGGACGCCGAGCTCGACCTCGAAGGCCCGGATCTGTCGGGATAGCACCGGCTGGGCGATGTGCAGCCTCTGCGCGGCGCGCCCGAAGTTCAGCTCCTCGGCGACGGCGACGAAGTACCGCAGCTTACGCATGTCCAGGTCGGTGCCCGTCATACCCCAAGGGTATCGCCAGGCGACGAAAAGGGTCTTGGACGAGCACCCTCTTCGAGGCGGACCGTGAAGTCATGGGTCTTGAGAACACGAACGTCCTCGTCATCGGCGGCACCTCGGGCATCGGCCTGGGCGTGGCACACGCCGTTGCCAAAGGCGGTGCCACCCCGATCGTCGCGTCACGCCGTCAAGCCAGCGTCGACCGCACGCTGGCGGAGTTGCCCAGCGGAGCGCGCGGCGCGACCATCGACCTGACCGCCCCCTCAGCCCTCGACCAGCTGGCCGCCGACGTCGGCGAGATTGATCATCTGGTGTACACCGCGGGCGAACCGCTTGAGTTGCCGTCGCTGGCCGACATCACGCCAGCGGTCGCCAACGGCTTCTTTCAGACGCGTTTCATCGGGGCGCTCAGCGCAGCGCGGGTTTTCGGACCGCGGCTGCGCTCCGGCGGATCGATCACGCTGACCAGTGGCACGGCTGCGTGGAACCCCAGCTACGGTGCCCTCCCATCCAGCCTGTGCGGCGCAATGAACGCATTGACCGCCGCGCTGGCGCTCGAGCTAGCGCCCATCCGCGTCAACGCGGTCGCGCCGGGCATGATCCGCACCCCGATATGGGATGCGATGCCCGAAGCCGATCGAAGGGCCTTGCACGACCGAGAGGTACAACGAATTCCCCTGGCCCGCATCGGCGAAGTAGACGACGCAGTACGCGCCTACATCTACTGCATGGAACAGACCTTCAGCACCGGCGCCGTCATCACGGTCGAGGGCGGTTCCCTATTGGTCTGATGCGCCATCCAGGCTCTAGACCTGGCAGGCAACACGACATGGGAGGTTTGATGCATAAACCGTCCGCTACCCACAGATCGCTTCGCATCGTAGAGAAACGAGACATGGACTCCCCTCTTCACCTGTCGGCCGGGTCGCGATCTCTCATTCCCTTTCTCTCACACCGCATTTCTCGAGTCCCCATGGTCGGTAGTCGGTGAGACAGTCCAAACATGACTCGATGTTGGGCTACGCCCGTGTCAGCACCATCGGCAGGATCCTCGAACGGCGCCGCGGCTGCACCGTGACACGTCGCTAACTCGCCGGTAGCTTCCAACAATCCTTGTTGTCCGCAGTGTTGATCAATGTGGGAGCGGACGGCTGGAACGCTCAGGTGGGACACGGGGTGCTCGATCCCCTGGCCGCGGTGAGCGGCGGCGGACCGGCGCGGGTGGCTGCGGCACAAGCAGCACCCGCAGCCGGCCCGGATCGTCGACCATCGCGGCGCATCGCGTTCCTCGGCGCCGCCGTCTGCATCGCGGTGGCGGCCGTTGCAGCGACCGGTCGCCGGCAATCACGACGCTAGGTGCCCGGGACGGCTCCGAGTCGATTCGAGTGCCCTGACCGTCACCTCGCGGGCTCGGGCGCCGGCTCCGCGGCCGACGACGATTCCCTGGTCTGTTTGCGCGCGATGCGGGCCGGTCCCGCGACATACCACGCGGCCGCCGCGAGCAGCACAGCCAGGAAGATCCACGGCAACAAGTCCACGGGCCAGGTCGGGATCGGATACACGTTGCGGTAAAAGACATACGCGAGGCAGCACGTGACGGTCATCCCGATGATGGCAGCGACGGTAACGCTGGTCTGTGGCGCCAGGCGCCGGACCAGAACCGGGATGCCCAACCCCATCAGCATGTAGGCGATCATGTAACCGAAGGTTCCCAGGGTTCCGGTGTAGGAGTACACATCGAGCTCGTTGATTCCGCTGGTTCCCAAGCCGATTGCGGCGATCAGGGCGGCGACGCTGAGCAAGATGATCGCCACGTGCGGGGTCTTACGAGTGGGATGCGTCGCGGCGACCTTGCGGTGCACCAGCTGCGATTCACCCATCGATCGCAGCACCCGACTGGCCGCCGTGAGTGAGCCTGTCACACAGGCGAAGTTGGAGGCCACCGCACCCAGATCGATTGCCAGCGCAAGCCAATGCACGCCAAGGCCATCGGCCAATGTATTCAAAGGCGTTGCATCGGCGGCCAGGTTGTCGGCACCGCCGAATCCGACGATCTGCGCGTAAGACGCGTACAGGTAGAGCGCGCCGGCCAGGAGCGCACTGCCCGTGACGGCCCGCGGGATTGTCCGTTGTGGGTCTTTGGCCTCGACGGACAAACAGGCGGCCGACTCGAACCCGACGAAACCCAGGGTCGCCAGTACCATGCCACTAACTACCTGTTGCACGGTGATTCCGGTGGGCATGAGCGGCGCGAGACTGAACCCGTGCCGAAGCAGAACCATGGTGCACACCAACAGAATTGCTCCGATAGAGAGCACCTCGAGCACCACGCCGGTCCATGCGGAGATTCGGACGCCGCGAATCATCATCCATGCCGCGCCGACCACGCACAGGATCTCCAGGACCACCATGACCGAAATCGAGGTGGCGGGCGCGCCGGCGCTCGTCGGTGGAGCCACTCCGAGAAGGGGTTTGGTGTACTGCGCGAATTGCGCGACACAGCCGACAGAGATGAGCAGGTACCCGAACGCGAGACCGGTCGAACCGACGAACCCGACCGCTCTGCCGAATGCGGCGGTGATATGCGAGAGCAGGTCCTCTCCCGGCCGCAGCCGCGCGGCCCGGGATACGCACCAGCCCACCAGGAGCAGCACGCACAAGGAGACGGCGTAGGAATACAAGGTGCCTACGCCGGCGCTCGCAGCCACAAGGGTTGCGCCGGAAACCATTACGGCGCTGGGCGCGATACCTGCGGTCGACTGCGCGACAAGCTCGACACCGGTCATGCTGGCGGCGGCAAGTCCGGTATCTGAGTTCTGCTGGGCATCTCTGAGTTCCTCGAGCCGCTCGACATTGGGTAATGACGGCATTGATCGGCCTCCTCGATGATGATTGGTCGGTCCACGGCAACACGGCATGGACCGCATGCCGGCTACGGCGCCGACGGATGATGTGTGGATAGGTCGGAGTGACCTAGCGGGGCAACCGCTTTCGGTTCACTGCCACCCTCGACCAACCTTAGGGTGAGGGTGTTACAAGCAGTTGCGTCGAATGTTACGTACGCTAACAAGACTGCTCTGTCATTCGTGTCGGTTGTCACAGAAGTCAGCCGGCCAGCGTTGAGCGCGTTCGCGATCACCTTCGAAATAGCGAACGCGCGCATGGATTATTGCTGATGGCTCCGCTTTTCGTACGCCATACGGCGGAGCCTAAGTACGTCGTGTTCAACACATCCGATCTGCTCAGCGACCTCCGCTGCCGGCAGTGCGGAATTTAGGATAACCCGCAACTCGTTGGCGGAGAACACAGGTTCACTCTCCCAAGGTGCGTAGTCCCATCCCATTTCGGCGAACCCAGTAAACAGTTCATTACTCATCTCGATCAATCCTCACGACCAGAAAAGATGAAACACACTGCGCGGCAGTTACACTCGACGGATGGCGGGACTTCTTAGGTTCGCCAGATACTTACAGCCAAGAACGCTATCAATCCGAGGTAACCGGAGCCAGCACCGATGATTAACGCAGCGTTTCACAGAAACGTGGGCACGTTCGCCGGGCACACGTAGCACTTAATATCCCATGCGCAACATATTGCAACGCAATTCGGATCAATAGCACTCGATCGCTAACTGAGAATCCGACCTTTCACCACCCCATGACACTGAGACGACGAGCGGCACGCACCTGGGGTTAGCGTCGGCGATCGCGCGGACTACCCCCGCTTGGCGAAAACAATTCGGTGCCAGTCCTTTTCGGCAACTGAGGTGATATCGCTCATCACGTGTTTGATCGTCAAGTATTCCTCAAAGGAATAGGCGCTCATGTCTTTGCCGAACCCGGAAGCGCCGTAACCGCCATGTGGCATTTCGGAGATGATCGGGATGTGATCATTGATCCACACGCACCCGGCCTGGATTTCGCGCGCTGCCCGCTGTGCCCTGTACACGTCGCGAGTCCATGCCGAGGCCGCCAGCCCGTACTCGGTGTCGTTGGCCTGCCGCAGTGCATCATCGTCGCCGACGAAGGGCCGCGCGGTCAGCACGGGGCCGAAGATCTCGTCGCGGTACACCTCGGCATCCTCGGCGACATCAGCGATCAATGTGGGTGGGTAGAACGAACCGGGACCCGCCGGCAGGGCACCCCCGGTGACGATCCGGGCGCCCTGCTGCGGCGCGCGGTCCACCATCGCGGCAATCTTGGCCCTGTGCGGCATCGATACCACCGGTCCCAGGTCGGTTTGCGGGTCATAGGGGTCGCCGGTGACCGCTTTCTCGAACAGTTCGGCGACGCCCGCCACGAAGTCGTCGTACAGCGGCCTCGCCACAATGGCGCGCGTCGCCGCGGTGCAGTCCTGGCCAGTGTTGATGAGGGATGCAGCCACCGCGCCGTTGACTGCGGCGTCCAGATCGGCGTCGTCGAACACCACGAACGGCGCCTTGCCGCCCAGTTCGAGCTGAGTGCGGTTGCCGTGCGCTGCTGCCGCCGTCATCACCCGGCGACCAACAGCCGTCGAGCCGGTGAACGTCACCATGTCAACATCGCGATGTCCAGCCAGTGCCGCGCCGACGTCCGCGCCCAGCCCGGTCACTACATTGAGCACGCCTTCGGGCAGTCCGGCCTCGGTGGCCAGCCTGGCCAGCGTGAGCGTGGTCAGCGGAGTGATCTCGGCGGGTTTGATCACGACGGCACATCCAGCCGCCAAGGCGGGCAGTGCTTTCCAGACCGCCATTTGCAGGGGATAGTTCCACGGCGTGATGGTGGCGACCACGCCGACCGCTTCGCGTCGGATGCTTGAGGTGTGATCGGCCGAGTACTCGGCGGAGGCTTTGCCCTCAAGGTGTCGGGCGGCACCGGCAAAAAAGTCGATGTTGTCAATGCTGCCGGGAACGTCGAAGTTTGCCGCTAGCCGAACCGGCTTACCGGTCTGGCTCACCTCCTGGTCCACGAGCTCGTCAGCGTTCTCGGCGATCAGTCGGGCCAACCGCGCCAGAACCGCGGCCCGCTCGGCCGGAGTTGCCCGGGCCCAGTTCGGCTGTGCGGCGCGGGCGGCGGCCACCGCAGCGTCCACATCGGCCGGCGTCGCCAGCGCATATGACGCCACTACAACACCCGTGGCCGGACTGACGATCTCGAACGGCCTCCCAGCCGTTGTCACGGTCTTTCCGTTGATGAAACTACCTGCGACGACCTGGCCTCCACCTGCACTCACGATCTTGCACGCTACCCCAACATCATTACGGATTCCACTCCAAAACATTGCCTTCACGATTGATTCCGTCGATCAGCTTGCATTGAACAACGAAATCCGTGCACAATCGACGCCATGGCCATCCCAGAAGCACAGCCCGATGCTGCTGCGCTGCCTACGCGAAGCAACCAATCTCGGGGCGGCGCCACATTCCAGCTCGACGAACTCTCGAAAGCGATCATCGAGGAACTGCAGCAGGATGGCAGGCAGTCGTACGCCGGCATCGGTAAAGCGGTCGACCTGTCGGAAGCGGCCGTGCGCCAGCGTGTCCAGCGGATGGTCGACGCCGGCGTCATGCAGATCGTCGCCGTGACGGACCCCGTTCAAATGGGCTTCGGACGCCAGGCCATGATCGGCGTTCGCTGCACCGGCGATACCACCCAGGTCGCCGACAAACTTGCCGCCCTCGAGTCCGTCGACTACGTCGTGCTGACCGCCGGAACCTTCGACATCATCATCGAAGTCGTCTGTGAAGACGACAGCCACCTGCTCGACCTACTCAACGCCAAGATTCGAGCCGTACCCGGGGTGCTATCAACCGAAACGCTGGTCTACCTCAAACTCGTCAAACAGCAATACAATTGGGGAACCCGATGACAACATCTGCAGCAGCACAATCACTTTCAACCGACCTAGCGGCCAAGGCCAAGCGCCACCTATGGGGCCATTTCGCACGGCACGGTGCGCAAATCGCCGCGCCCATCATCACCCGCGGCGAGGGCGTCACCATCTTCGACGACCGCGGCAAAAGCTATATCGACGGGCTTTCGGGCCTATTCGTTGTGCAGGTCGGGCACGGCCGCGAGGAACTCGCGGCGGCGGCTGCCCGCCAGGCCGAGCAACTGTCCTTCTTCCCGTTGTGGTCCTACGCAACTCCGCCCGCGATCGAACTGGCCGAGCGCATCGCCAACTATGCACCAGGCGACCTGAATCGAGTCTTCTTCACCACTGGCGGCGGCGAGGCGGTGGAGAGTGCCTGGAAGCTGGCCAAACAGTTCTTCAAATTGACCGGAAAGCCCGGTAAGCACAAGGTCATTTCGCGTTCCATCGCGTATCACGGAACGCCTCAGGGTGCACTGGCGATCACCGGCATCCCGGCATTCAAGGCGCCATTCGAACCACTCACCCCCGGCGGCTTTCGCGCACCGAACACCAACTTCTACCGGGCGCCCGATGCCTACGCACACAACCAGGAGGCATTCGGCCAGTACTGCGCCGACCGCATCGCCGAGGCCATCGAATTCGAGGGTCCCGATACCGTCGCCGCAGTATTCCTGGAGCCAGTGCAGAACGCAGGCGGGTGCTTCCCACCACCACCGGGATACTTTCAGCGCGTCCGTGAGATCTGCGACCAGTACGACGTACTCCTGGTGTCCGACGAGGTGATCTGCGCCTACGGCCGCATCGGCTCGATGTTCGCCTGCGACGATTTCGGCTACATCCCCGACATCATCACCAGCGCAAAGGGTTTGACATCGGGCTACTCCCCGATCGGCGCGATGATCGCCAGCGACCGCCTGTTTGAACCCTTCAACGACGGCAAGACGATGTTCGCCCATGGCTATACCTTCGGCGGACACCCGGTGTCGTCCGCGGTGGCGCTGGCCAACCTCGATATCTTCGAGCGCGAGGGCATCAATGCTCACGTGAAAGCGAACGCCCCGATGTTCAGGGCAACACTGGAGAAGCTGTACGACCTTCCGATCGTCGGCGATGTCCGCGGTGAGGGATTCTTCTACGGCATCGAACTCGTAAAAGACAAGACCACAAGGGAGACCTTCGACAGCGAAGAGTCCGAGCGCCTGCTGCGCGGCTTCCTGACCCCCGCACTGTGGGAGGCAGGTCTGTACTGCCGTGCGGACGATCGTGGCGATCCGGTAATCCAGCTGGCTCCCCCGCTGATCAGCGGTCAGAAGGAGTTCGACGAGATCTACAGCATCCTGCACAACGTCCTCACCGAAGCGGGGCGCCGCCTGTAGATGCTTGAGGCGGCGGTGGCAGTTCGGCAAATTCCCAGGCGTAGTCGCGCTTCGGCAGGCGATTACCTGGTGAATTTCCGTGGCAAAACTGTCGAAACTCCGCCGCCTGCATCGCGGCAGCGGCTGTCGTAGCGACCGCGGGACGGCGGTCACCGCGATAGCCCGTCATCAAGGCGCGCACCACAGACACAAGCCGCTGGCAGTACCGACCCCGGATTCACGCATGCCGTGACGTACCACACCAAGTCGGGTCGATACCATACCCCCTATAGTATATTTAGACGTGAGGATGCGCTGAACAAAAGGCGCAGCCAAAACACCGCTTGCTATTCATCGCTCCGGTCGGCATACAGCTGAGCGAGACTAAGCCGGTAAGGGGACTGCTCGATGCTCAGTGTTACCGCGCCGTTGTGGGTAGGTCTGCTGATCGGCATCGGATTCGGGATCGTGGCATCACTATGGGGAATCGGGAACCCCGAGACCATCATTCGGGCAGCGCGACTAGTCGATAGACTCTTGCTGGGGTGCTTTCTTCTCGTCACCGCCGTGGGTGCCGTCGTCCTTTACGGACTGTACGCGCTCGGAGTATCGATGCACTTCTCGCCCAAGCCCACCTATCTCTATGGCGTGGTGGCCGGCGGCATCTTGTTCGGGATCGGCATTGCCGTCAGCGGCTACTTGCCGGGCACGGCGCTCGTGGCGCTGGGGGAAGGCCGCCGTGATTCACTGGCCGCGATACCAGGCGGGTTACTGGGAGCCGCTGCATGGACTGCCCTGTACAGCACGCCCTTTGGACACTGGCTGGTGTCTGCGGGCAACCTTGGCGACCTCGTCGCGGGAGGCAATATCCACCAGGTTGCTCCCGGCAGGATGTTGGCCATCGCGGCGGTGTACGCGGTACTGGCGCTGAGTGTTTTGTACTTCCTGCCCCGCTACCGGGGCAGCAAGCATTGTTGCTTGCGAGATATCGGTGGCACATCACTTGACGACCACGATCGTGAAATGGCGCGCGACACCGCCGAATACCTATACGAAGGTGCCCTCCCCGCCCCGCGACACGCACTGCTGAGGCGGCTCTCTCGCGACCGCGTGACAGAACCCGGATTCTTGATGCGCACCACTGCAATCGCCGCCGCGCTGGTCGCCATGTTGGCAGTACTGTCATTGTTCCTGCGCCAACAGTTCGGGCAATCGACGACTTACTCGTGGGTCGTCGGACAACTATTCATGCCGAATTTCGCCTACTCGCGGGAGGTCGCCGCGACTATCGGCTGGGAACCGCTGAGCGATCTGGGCGTCTTGATAGGCGCGTTCCTATCCGCGTACTTCCTGAGCCGGCGGTTTACCGCCTTCCGCCCGGTAACCCCACCGTCGTGGCGGAATCGCTTCGGTCCAGCGCCTGGCAAGCGCGCGGCGGCGGTGTTCGGCGGATCGTTCCTGACCCTCTTCGGCGCTCGGATGGCCGGTGGTTGCACGAGCGGGCACACTCTCAGCGGAGGCGTCCAATTATCAGTCAGCGCTTGGGTCTTCACAGCTTCGTTGGTGGTGGCGATGGTCATCACGGCCCGCTATGTCTACCGCGACGCGAGATGGCAGGTTGCCGCAATCGCACAGACCAGCCAATCCGCGCCGCGCTAATCGGTGACAACGGGTTACCTCGCGACTGACAACTGCCGGTATTCGGGAAGTTGGCTGCCCACCTTCCCGCGACGAATCGCTTTCCTCGGCACCGCCGCCGGCATTGCCGTGGCTGCCAGCGCCCTTACGTGTCGTCGACCGTCACGGCATCAGCCCGTCCCGCAGCACCTCAGCCGCGGCCACACTCAATTCGGGACCACCCGGGAGCCGGGCCAGCAGCGGCCAGGGCGCGGGCAGCGGCTCATCCTCCAGGCCAAGATATTTCGCCGCCTCGGCATCGTGGATGCCGTATCGCACGCCGTGGTCCGACACCAGATACAGCGGGCCCGTGACCGATCCGCCCAGCACTCCGGTGGCGTGCACGTACGCGTAGCGTCCCGCGGGGATCGACACGGCATCGATATTCGGACCGTCGCCGTCATCTTGCGCCAACGGCACCGCACCTGTCCCCGGTTTACCTTGCAACACAACGGTATCCGCACGGACGCCGTCCGATCGCCAGTGCACGCACACCGGGACCTCGCTCGGCAACGGCGGACGGGCCTGCTCCGGGAAAGTCGACACCGCAAGCTCCCGGACGGCCGCAATGGCGGCGATAGCCGCCGGAGGCACCGTCCGAAGTTCACCGTCTGCCACGCCATGGGCGAAGCGGATGACGTCGGCCGCGACGTCGCCGACGCGCTGCAGACCGCCCGCCAGCACCACGTGGTGTTCTGCAGCGTCAGCCCGGCTCACCCGCAAAACCTGGCCGACGACGAAACCGCCGGGCCCTTTGCCGCCGAGGCCCGGGATCGCCGGGGCCGTGATCGGGGGCAGTTCCGGCACGAGGTCGAGAACAGAGCGTGACACCTTCCGGGGTATGACGCCATCGAGGCGCAGCGCCCGGACTACCGCCAGGTCACGCAGGTCGACTTCGGCGCGTTTGCCCTCGTACACGAGATACGTGGCGGCCAGGTGTTCGCCTGCGGCCGCCGCCAGGATCGGCCGTGCCAGGTCGGGTCCTTCGGCGCCGGCGGCCAGTACCGTGCGCCCACTGTCGCAGACCTGCCACGATGCCACCGTGAGCGGCCTCCCCAGTTCGGCTGGGGCGCCCGGGATTCCGACGAGCGGACCACGCGGTGCGGCGGCGATCGCGTCGGCGCCGACGATCACCGGGTTCACCGCGGACTTGGCGACCAGCCGGGCCGACGCGAGATTCAGCGCGGGGTGCAACGCTTATCTGGGGTTAAATTCTAAATAATCGGCATTTATGCGTGTTGATCTGCGTAAATATCAACGGGAACATGTACCCTTTTAGGGTATGAGGGCCAGAAAATCGTATGGTTTCTTGCGGCGTGGCGCGAAGTTGGATGTGGTGTACCGGGGTAAATCTTTACCCCATGGAACTGCACGACGATCCTCAGGCGGTGGTCGAGAAGCTTGTCACCCAGCACACGCTGGTGTTGGGCGAGGCACACGGCGACCTGGCCGCACGTCATGTGGAAGTCCCGGACCGTTTCGCGGATCAGGGCAGCGAGGTGCGGCCGATCGCAACGTCGTACTCGGTGCTGGAGACGTTCTTGATGTCGAGACGACGGCGCCAGACACCGGATTCGACACTGAAAGTCAAGGCGGGCAACGGGATCGGTGTACTTCTCCTGGACGGGAAGGGGTCGCGGATCTATGTGCGCAAGCATCCGCGCAAGTACGACGGCAGCCTGATCGAGCCGGTGAAGTATGTGCCCGGCGGGGAGCAGCTGAGCATCGAGGAGGAGATCGGTCACCCGATCGGCGGCGAGGACGGCATCCCCGAGCCGCAGGGGTATCGGGAGTACCTGTTGTGGTGGCCGGACAGCCGGGGGTTCTTCGGCGGCGCGGCGCTGGCTGCGGGCCTGTTGCTGGACAACATTCAGGTTCTGTACGGCAGGACGCCGCTGCCGGCACCGATCTTCGAGGAACGCAGCACCACGGTGGGCTTGGGTCGGCCCAGTGGGGGTTCTCAGGGGCCGACGAGGCTGGCGAAGCGGCGCCGCGACGAGGACTTCACCGAGGTCGACGAGAATCCCGCCTTCGACGAGGAGGATGGCACCCCGCCGGAGTTGTCGTAGCTATCAGGCACAGTGTTGGGTGCTTGCCGGTATCCCAACCCGGTGACGTTGAATTGAGCGCACGATGATTGAGGTTTTTGGTGTCCGGGTCCGACAGGCCCGGTTGTTGCGACGAATGACAGCAAAGTCGGTGGTCGAAGCCGCCGGGTGGAGCCCTGCCCGGCAGTCCCAGATCGAAAAAGCGCAGATTATCCGACTCGATGACGCCGATGTCGAGTTGCTGGCGGGGTTGTTCCGTTTCCCTGAAGCATTTTTCGACTCAGAGCCGCAGACCCGGGTATCGGCGGGCGAGTTGTTGTTCCGGGCGCCCAAGTCGATGACGGTGGGCGAGCAGGATTTTCTGGCGACGTTCGCGTCGCTGGCCGGCGATTTCCTCTCCGACCTCGATGGCCGGTCGAAGCTGCCGCCGGTGAAGATTCCGACTATGGCCCCCGAAGAGCTGACGCACCGGTCGATCGCGGCGGCCGCGGCACGTCTGCGGGCAGCAATGGGTGTGGATCACGATGAGCCCCTTGATGATTTGATGTACGAAGCCGAGCGCCTCGGTGCCCCGGTGATCGTCCGACGCCGGGTGGCCGGGGAATGGGAAAGCGAGTTCGCCGCATCCCCGTCCCCGGCCCCGGCCCGCGATGAGAAGCATCTGGGCTATTCGAGCTGGGTAGGCCGGATGCGGGACCGGCCGCTGATTGTGTTGCGGGACAGTGACTCCTGGGAGCGGACCCGGTTCACGATCGCCCACGAACTCGGGCATTTGGTGCTGCACTCGCATGCCTACTGCTCGGTGAGCCCGGCCGATGAGCTCGAAGCCAACCGGTTCGCCACCGAACTGCTCGCCCCGGCGGCGGCCATCGCCGATGAGGTGCCGCGGTTGTTGTCGCTGTTGAATCTGCGGCCGCTCAAAGACAAGTGGGGGTTGTCGCTGGGCTCGCTGATCATGCACCTGCGTGATTCGCAGTTGATCCCGGCCGATCGCGCCAAAGCGCTGACCACGCAACTGCATTCACGGATCAACCCGGCAACCGGGCACACCTGGGGCATGACCGAGCCGGGCTTTGATGACCGCGCTCCGGAGCGGCCCCGGCTGCTGCGCAAGTGGGTGGAACGCTGCTACGGCGGCGCATCAGTGCCGATGCTGGCCGCCCGGGAGACGATGATCTACCCGGCCGATGTGCTGGACTGGTTCCTGGCGACCCAGCGGCCGGCGCCGGCATCGGAGCGCCAGCCGGTCGCGGCCAGCGTCGGTGCGGTCCGCACCCCCGCGCCAGCGGCCGCAGCGCCGTCGCCGGTGGTGCGGTTGGATGATTTCCGCAAGGGCCGGCCGCGGTGACCACCATGGCGCGGGGGCGCTGCTGACGATGGCTGCGGTGCAGCGGATGTGCTTTATCGACCGCCCACCCACCTACACGGTGGTGGGCCCCGACAAGCTGCCCGTTGCCCCGGCTCGGGAGTACCTGGCGTTCCTGCGTGATCAGGGCGCGTCGCCAAATACGGTGCGCGCGTACGCCTATGGGCTGGCCGCGTGGTGGACGGTGCTGGAGCACACCAGCACTGCGTGGGATGACTTCCCGCCCAGCCTGTTCGGCACGTTCCTGGCCTATCTGCGCCGCGGGGATCTGCCGGGGGTGGCGCGTATCGGCGAACCCGCCGTGGTGAGGGCGGAGTCCACGCTGGGGCCGCGCAGCGCGGCGGTGCTGGCGATGTACCGGTATTTCGCCGACGCGCACGACCTGGACCGCCCGTACCGGCGGCTGTACTCGACGCATGCCCGCACCAGCCGCCGAGGCCGCTATGCGCCGTTTCTGGCCGGCGTCGGACCCACGACCGAGACCAACGGGCCACTCTATCGGCTGCGGGCGGTGCAGCGTTCCGAGACGCCGGTGCTGCTGCCTGAGCAGGTCAACGCGATCCTGGATGCGTGCAGCGTGCAGACCATCACGGGGGTGTGGTCCGGTGGCCCGGCAGGCCTGCGGGACCGGTTCTTTTTCGCGTTGCTCGCCGAGACCGGGATGCGGATTGGTGAAGCATTGTCGTTGCGGCACCAGGATTTTGACATCGCCGGTGGCGGCACCCCGTCGGTGCTGGTGGCCGGGCGCGATGATCATCGGCGCGGGCTGCGGGCCAAGTCGGGGCCGCGGCGCATCTTCATCGGCGATGACCTGGTCGCCCTCTACAGCGAGTACGTCTGGCAGCTGATCTCCGATGGCGCCGACATTGCGGTCGGGGACCTGGCGACGCATTTCGTGTTCGTGAACCTGGTGCGCGGGGTGAAGTACGCGGCGCTGAGCGCGGACACCATCTACGACAAGGTCGATCTGATCACGGCGCGCTGCCCGGACATGCTGCCGGCGGATTGGACACCGCACTGGCTGCGGCACACCCACGCCACCGCGCTGTTGCTGGCTGGGGTCGAGCCACATGTGGTGATGCGCCGGCTGGGCCACGCCGACGTGCAGACGACGTTGTCGATTTACGGGTGGGTGACCGCCGATGCCGCGATGCGCACGGTAACCGAATGGACGAACTATGTTGCGGGGTGGAAGGTGCACAGTGGCGGGCAATGACCGACTTGTACACAGCGGCCGGCAGGGCGGCGCCGAGGAGCAGTGGGCAGCGCAGTGGGACCGGGTCCCGCCGCCGTGGCGGACCCTGGTGTATCACCTCGATCAGGCCCCGGCCAACGCGCTGTTTGTGCCCAATCCCCGGTATCGGCCGGTCGCTGAGGGGCATGACTTCACTCCTGCCGGTGTGCCGCAACGGATCTGCGATGAGCTGGCGTGGTGGGTGTGGCTATGCGGTGAGGAGGACACCCGCAAGGTCGAGCCGTCACTGCTGAAGTGGACCAGCCGCGCGGTGGGGATCGCGGCCGCCGATTACCGTCAGCAGTATCGCCGGCCTCTGGCCTCCATCGCTGAGCTGACGCCCGAATCGATTGTGCGCCACGGGGTGCTCGACTTCGAGCGTCGCAACGGGCGCCTGCCGTCGGCGGGGTTCCGCACTAATGTCACCAACTTCGTCGAACACTTACACCTGCATGTGGCGGTGCGCTGCACCCCGCGGCCCTGGTGGGACCACGACATCTGGAACTTGTACGCCGACCCCAGGATTCCGCGGCGTGAACACGAACCCCATCACGACCAGGTGGTGCGCCTCGGTGGGATCGAACCGGCCTGGTTGCGCGACGGCGTACGGTTCTGGCTGCGCACCGCGCTGACCGCGGAACTGCTGCGGTGGTCCTCACTCACCTCACGGGTCCGGGACATGAGCCGTCATCTCGGCCCGTTCCTGACCGACCGGCACATCGCCGACCCGGCGTTGCACGCCGACCGGGCCGCGGTGCGGTTGTTGTTTACCGACTTCACCGACTACCTCAAATCACCGGCGGCGCAGGCGAAACCGGACCGGCCGTTGTCCTCGACCGCGATCGGTGGGATCCAGTCCCGTATCCAGACGTTCTACACCTTCATGGTCGATCACGCCGAGGAAGCCGCGGTCGCGACCGGTGAGCCACGGTGGGCAACCCTGACCGATACCCACACCCGGTTGTGGGGTGCGGCGTTCCGCTCCCGCCGCGCCCGCACCCCGACGGAGTTGACGTGGTATTCGACCGCCGAGCTGCAGCAGATGCTGTGCTATCTGGATGTTTTGGCCGCCGACAAGGACGCCCCGGTGGTGATCACTCATCCCGATTCGACCATCTCGGTGGTCGCGGGTCTGGGTGATCCGCAGGCGGCCCGTGCGTGGCTGCTGCAAGCGTTGACCGGGCGGCGGGCGTCGGAAATCCTGATGCTCGATGCCGATCCGCTGGAGGCGATCCCCGGCCGTGACCGCGCCGCCGCGGCGGACCCGGAGGGGTTTGTGGCCAAGCTGCGCTACCAGCAGACCAAGGTCGACGGGGTGTGCCCGACCATCCTGGTCGAGCAGGCCATCGTCAACGTGATTGTCGAGCAGCAGGACTGGGTGCGCCGGCACCACCCGGAGCTGTCCCCGAAGTATTTGTTCCTGGGGGTGCGGTTCCAGCACCAGGGCCAGCGGGCCCGCAGCTACAACTCCTACCGGCTGATCCTCGACCGGCTCGATGGCATCCACGGCCTCACCGACAGCGCCGGGCGGCCGTTGAAGTTCAGCCAAACCCACCGTCTGCGGCACACCCGGGCCACCGAACTGCTCAACGACGGGGTGCCGATTCACGTGGTGCAGCGCTACCTCGGGCATGCCTCGCCGGAGATGACGCTGCGCTACGCGGCGACCCTGCAGGCCACAGCCGAGGCAGAGTTCTTGAAACACAAGAAGATCGGCGCCCACGGCACCGACATTGCGATCAGCCCGTCGGACATTTACGACATGACCCAACTCGCGGCGCGCACCGACCGGGTGCTGCCCAACGGGGTGTGTCTGCTGCCTCCGGTGACCACCTGCGACAAAGGCAACGCCTGCCTGTCGTGCGGGCATTTCGCCACCGACGCCACCCATCTGGACGAACTGGTCGACCAGCGCACCAAGACCCTGACCTTGATCGACGTGCGCCGCGAACAGTTCCAGGCCCGCACCGGCCGCGAACTGACCGACGACAACGTCTGGATTCACCAGCGGCGCCGCGAGGTGGCCTCGCTGGACGCCATCATCGGACGCCTGCAAGCCACCGACGCTGATGACGCCGCCGGGATCGGGGGCGCCGGCACGACGGGCCGCGGACCCGGCCTGCAGGTCAGCACCCGGGGCAGCCACGAATCGGTGCTCCGCAAAGCCGACCCGGGAGCACCCCGGTGACCCGCACACCCCCGCCGCCGCCGACAGCCAAAGCCAAAGCGGCGCTGGCCACATACCGTGACGGTGTCAGCGCCGACAAGCGCCGCGACATCGAAAAGGCCATCAACTACCTGCGCAAAACCAAGGCCACGATCAACGTCTCCACGGTGGCCCGCCGCGCCAAGGTGCAACGCAAAACGGTCCTCAAACACGACGACCTGATGGTGATCATCAACCAGTACCGCAACCGGCCGGCCGCCGGCGGTGACGACCCTCCGGCCACGAGCCGTGAAAACAGCATCATGGCCGCGTTGCGCCGCAAGATAGCCGCCCAAGACACAGAAATCAACGAACTCAAAACCACTGTGGCACAACAGCAAGCCACCATCGAACTGCTCTACGGACAACTCGAGGACCGCCGTTACGGCAACACCACGAGTTAGCCGCGGTGCCCGTACTGTGTGCGCAGTCCGCGATCTGTGCTTGATTCGCGCTGGCGGCGCCGCAGCGCCCAGTACCAGGCCGCGGTGGTGGCCACCACCGCGAGTGCGGCGATCACGGCAACCCCGATGGTGTGCTCTTGCAGCCATCCGGTCGCGGTGGCCGACCAAGCGGTGAGCACGGTGGCGCCGCCGGTGGTGCGCCCAAGCGCCGCCGGTAGCCAGTACCACGCCAGGTAGGCGCCGGTGGCGAGGAGAACAACCGCGGTGGCGCGGGTCCCGTGGCGGGCCAGGATGCGCAGATGCGGCGCCAACGCGGCCCCGGCGGTGGCGGCGCCGACGCTGACCAGCAGCAGCACGGTCGCCGCGCCAGCGGTGTAGGAGGCGAACACCGCTGCCAGTGCGCCCCAGCCGCTGGTGGCCTGGGCTTGGGCGATGACCGCGAGCAGCACCCCGAAGGTGCACGACAGTGAAGCCAGGGCATACCCGACGCCGGCGGCCAGGACAGCGCCGGCCGCCGTGGATGGTGCGGCCCGGTGCCGCATCCAGTTCGGTACGCGTAGCCCAACCGAGCGGCCGGCGAGCATGATCACACCCAGCACGATCAGGGTGATCCCGATGGCGATCCCGAGCCAGGGTGCGGCCGTCACCAGGACGCGGGCACCGGCACTGATCGCCAGGCCCGCGGTGGCGAGGGTGCCGGTGAACCCGGCGGTGAGCAGAAGGCCGGTGCGCAGGGCGCCGGCCAGCCGTACCGGGACCGGATCGCTCTTGCTGCTGGTGATGGTGCCCGCGATGAACGCCGGCAGCAGCGCGAAGCCGCAGGGGTTGACCGGGGCGAGCATGCCGGCGGTGAACGCCAGCGGCAGCAGGTTCACCGTGCGGCGCTCGGGCCCAGGGCCGTGAGGATCTGGTCCTGCGCGGGGGCGTGGCCGCGGTAGGTGATCCGCCCGGACGGGTCGATGACCAGCAGCGTGGTCTGCGCGGTCACCTGGTAGCGGCTGGTCAGGTCTCCATGGGTGTCGATCACGGCGGGCAGGTTCGTGTCGCCGATCTGGTCCAGGAACCGGTGAACGTCAGCGGTGTTCTCGGTGGGGACCATGTCCACGGCGAGGAATCGGGCTGTGCCCGTGGCCTTTTGGACGGCGGCCCGGGCGCCGGCCACCGCGGTGCCGCCGCCGACGCATTCGCCGCACCCGGCGGAGAAGAACAGCACCGCCGTTGGGGACGTGGCGGGTAGGTCAACGGAATGGCCGTCCACCGTGGTCAGCGCCGCCGGTGCGGCCGCGCCAGTGGGCGGTGCCGGGGTTGTGGTGCTGGTTGTGGCCGCCGGTCCGCAGGCGGTCAGCGCACCGGCGGTCAACAGGGCCGCCGCGACACCGTATACGGGCCGTGTCAGCCTTGATCGTCGGTCAGGCATGGTCGCTCTTTTCTTCGGTCCAGGTGCGGTGTTGCGTTTCGGGATGGGGTTCGCCGGGCGGGCAACAGCTGTCACCGTCCCGTCTGCGGCGTCGGGCGGCGACCACGGCAATAGCCACGAGCACGGCGCCCGCCCCGATCAGGCACGGATCGGCGAGCACACCGCCCATCCCGGCGAGCGCGCCACCGGCGATCAACACGGGCCCGAAACAGCACACAGCGAGCAGCAGGACCGCCGCGGCGCCGAGCAGTCCGGGGCGGCGATCTGGGCGACTGCGTTGTGGCGGAAGCTGATTCATCAATTTCTCCTCATGACGTTGGTCGAGCGGTCAGCCGCAGCAGCGGTGGCCAGTCGGGCCCGGCCCGGCGGCACCGGCCTGCGCTTGGGACAGCACCTGTGCGGTCAGCGCCGCGCCGAGCTGGTGGGCTTGGGCGACGCTGACGATCTGGGCACCGGGATGCTGCGCCAGCCACGGTCCGGCGTCCTCGGCGCAGGTGAAGTAGTGCACCTGGTCGCAGAACGAGGACCGGATCGACCTCAGGTCCTCGGGGTTGACCAGCGAGACCACTGCCGCCGCGGGGTGCACCTCGGTCACGGCACTATCGGTGACGCTCACCCGGATCAGCTGCCCGCTGACCGGGGATGCGGACTCGATGCGGGCGGGCCGGCCCACGATGGTGGGGAAAATCAGGGTGTCCAGGGCGCACCAGGTGTACAGCTCGCGGCCGGCCACGGTGAACCGGTGCCGGGTCGGGCGCAGGGTCAGGCCCTGCCCGACGATGCGACCATGGTCGTCGTACTCGGTGTCGGGGACCGCGGCCAGTCGCCGCTGGAGCTCGTCGAGGGAAAACCCCGCCGCCGCAGCGAGGTCACCGGGTTCTACTGGCTGGCCGTCGGCGAGCAGTCGCAACAGCGGCACCAGCACGACCGGGTCCAGCCCAGACTCACCCGGAACAGCCAGGCGGTCAAGGAAATTCGTCATCGGGAACCTCTCGGATTAGGTGGCGGTCAGGAGGCGCAGCAGGACAACCGGGACGCGTCGGTGGTGAAGGACTGCGCGGCGATCTTGATGCCCTCGGCCATGGTCAGATACGGTGCCCACGACCCGGCAACCTGCTCGACGGTCATCTGGGCCGCCAGGATGTACACCCCGGCGGCGGCGATCTCACCGGCATCCTTGGCGACCGCGGTGATCCCGCGGACCCGGCCGGTCGCCGGGTCGGCGACAAGCTTGACGAACCCGCGGGTGTCACGATTCACCACCGCCCGCGGCACGGACGTCAGGGGCAGCACCCGGGCATCGCTGCGCATCCCGGCGGCCGCCAGCTCGGCCTCGGTCATCCCGACCGCGCCGACCGCGGGACTGGTGAACACCACCCGCGGCAGGTTGGTGTAGTTCACCGACCGGTCCGCGTGGGTGAAGATGTTGTCGGCCACCATCGCGCCCTGGTGGGCGGCGACGTAGACGAACTCGGGGTGCCCGGTGACGTCGCCGGCCGCCCAGATTCGGGGGTTCGACGACTGCAGCGTATCGGACACCACGACCTCACCGGCCGCGCCCGTTTTGACTTGCACCGCAGCCAGATGCAGCCCGCCGGTCACCGGCCTGCGTCCCGTAGCGATCAGGAGTTTCTCGGCACGAAACTGCCGTGCGGAACCGTCAACGATGGCCGTCACCGCTATCCGCCCACCACACTGGGCCGCGTGCGTGGCAGCGGCGCCCTCGACCACCTCGATACCCTCGTCGGCGAACACGCCGCGTAGTGCCGTCGACGCCTCCGGTTCCTCCGCAGAGGCCAGGCGGGACCGGACCAGCATCGTCACGGACGACCCCAGCCGCGCGAACAGCTGCGCCTGCTCCAATGCGACGTAGCCGCCGCCGATGACCAGCAGCGTTTCGGGCACCGCGGACAGTTCCATCGCCGTGGTCGAGGTCAGGTAATCGACCTGGTCGAGACCGTCGATCGGCGCAATCCACGGTTGCGCCCCGGTGGCGATCAGGTAGTGGTCCGCCTCGATCGTCTCGACACCGACCCGCAGCACCGGGTCATCGGGCGTGCCGGCGAACGCGGCGTCACCCCAGATGCGCTGCCAGCCGTACGATTCGGCGACCCCGTCGTATTTTTCCGATCGCAGCGACTCCACTAAAGCCTGCTTGCCGCCGATCAGCGCCGCCATCTCCACCGGGCCGCCGTTCGCGGCAATGCCCGGGAACCGCGCCGCATCCGCGGCGCCATGGCGGGCCTCTGCTGCGGCGATCAGCGCCTTCGACGGCACACAACCGGTGTTCACGCACGTGCCGCCGAAGGTGCCGCGCTCGACCATGACGACGGACTTACCCAGTACGGTGGCCCGGATCGCCGCAGCCATCGCCGCGGCGCCGGAACCGATGACCGCCAGGTCGAATCGCTGACTCATGCACCCATCCTGAACCTTCAAGTACACTTGAATGTCAAGTGTTGTTCTGAGGAGACGGTCGTGAGAATCGGGAAACTAGCCGAAACAACGGGGACCACCACCGCCACGCTGCGCTACTACGAAGACGAAGGCCTGCTACCCGCGGCCGATCGCACCACGTCGGGGTATCGCGACTACACCGCCGACACGGTTTCCCGGGTGAACTTCATCCACCGCGGTCAGGCAGCCGGGCTCACCCTCACCCAGATCCGGCAAATCCTCGACATCCGCGACGGTGGCCATGCACCGTGCACGCACGTACGCGACCTGCTCGACACCCGCCTGACTGAGCTCGACGAACAGATCAACACACTGATTGCGTTGCGCGACACCATCACCCGGCTACGGCAGGACGCCGAAACCCTCGACCCACACTCGTGCAACCCGAACCAGGTCTGCCGCTACCTGTAGCCAGCGCCAACACCATGGCGCACCCGCCGCGGTTAGGCGCATGATCGAGCCATGGACCGCGACGCCATCGCAGCCGATCTGGAGCGCGCACGCGCCAGGTTTCACCAGCTGCTAGCAGCCGCCGCCCCGGCCGACTGGCACAAACCCACCCGCGAAACCCGGTGGACCAACGAACAATTGCTGTTCCACATGGTGTTCGGCTACATGATCGTCCAACGACTGCTGCCACTCGTGCGGGTGATGAGCCGACTCCCCGACCCCGTCAGCGCGACATACGCGCAACTGCTCAACGCGGCGACCACGCCGTTTCATCAGATCAACTACTACGGATCGTGCGCCGCCGCACTCATCTACAACCGACGCAGGATGGGCGCCAAACTTGACCGGGTCATCGACGCACTGCAACGCCAACTCTCCCGCGAGACCGCCGACAACCTGTGCCACGGAATGCATTTCCCGACCCGCTGGGACCCGTTCTTCGCCGACTACATGACGCTCGAAGACCTCTACCGCTATCCCGGGCGCCACTTCGACTTCCACGCCGCCCAGCTCACCTTCACCTAGCCCACGGCACTGCCGCGCACACACCTCCGGGCCAGACAACACCAGCGGGAACACCTGTGCCGCACACCGTTCCCGCCAAGGCTCATTCTCACCGCATCACCCAAGCGGGAACATCAATACACACCCAATTCTGACCCCAGATAACCACGTCGAGCCGATCCGCACATACAGCGCGCCCGTGTTCCGGACCATCACGATCGGTGCGTCCCCCAGCCCGCCGGCCGGTGACGCGATCGCGATGACCGCACAGACTGCCACCGCCAGCAACCCCGCGAGCCATCCCGACGCGTATGAAACCGATTGCGCGCGAATAGGTTCCTCGACCATGGCGGCGTCACCACGCACCAGCGCGTGGATCAGCCGACGCGTCTGAAAGCGCCGGCCACTGGCCTCCAACTGCGCGCCCTGTCCCCGAGCCATGTCCATCCCCCGGTTAGCAGCCTAACCGCGGCCGGGCAGGACCCCCGACGCCAATTCTTCCCAGTGATTTATGCACGTTTTGGGACGCTGAGCGAACCTTTTCATGCACGAATCACTAAGAGACGTCGACCCAGTCGAGGGTGCGGCCGACGGCCTTCCGCCAGCCGGCGTAGCCGGCGGCACGCTGCGCGTCGTCCCACGACGGCGCCCACCGCTTGTGTTCCTGCCAGTTGGCGCGCAACTCGTCGGGATCAGACCAGAACCCCACGCCAAGACCGGCCGCGTAGGCCGCGCCGAGTGCGGTGGTCTCGGCGACAACGGGTTTCACCACGTCGACACCCAGCACGTCGGCCTGGATCTGCATGCACAGTTCGTTGGCGGTGATGCCGCCGTCGACCTTGAGCACCTCCAGATGCACGCCCGAATCCGCGGCCATGGCGTCGACGACGTCGCGGCTCTGGTAGCAGATGGATTCCAGCGTGGCCCGGGCCAGATGGGCGTTGGTGTTGAACCGGGACAGCCCGACGATGGCCCCGCGGGCATCCGAACGCCAGTACGGCGCAAACAGTCCCGAGAACGCCGGCACGAAATAGACGCCGCCGTTGTCCTCGACCTGGCGCGCCAGCGTCTCACTGTCCGAGGCGCCGGCAATGAGGCCGAGCTGGTCACGCAGCCACTGCACGGCCGATCCGGTGACGGCGATCGAACCTTCCAGTGCGTAAACAGGTTTCGCGTCGCCGAACCGGTAGCACACGGTCGTCAGCAGCCCGTGCTCCGAGCGGACGATCTTCTCGCCGGTGTTGAGCAACAGGAAATTGCCTGTGCCGTAGGTGTTCTTGGCCTCCCCAGCAGACAGACACACCTGCCCGACCATCGCGGCCTGCTGGTCGCCGAGGATGCCGGTGACCGGCACCGGTGCACCCAGTGGACCGTCGGCCGCGGTCAGACCGTACGGCTCGGACACCGACGACGACGCGATGGTCGGCAGCATCTGATGCGGAATCCCGAAGAACGACAACAGTTCGTCGTCCCAGTCGAGGGTCTCGAGGTTCATCAGCATGGTGCGGCTGGCGTTGGTGACATCGGTGACGTGCACACCGCCGCGGATACCGCCGGTGAGGTTCCACAGCACCCAGGTGTCACAGGTGCCGAAGATGGCGTCACCGCGTTCGGCGGCTTCGCGCACCCCTTCGACGTTTTCGAGGATCCACTGGATCTTGCCGCCGGAGAAGTACGTCGCGGGCGGCAGACCGGCCTTGCGGCGGATGACGTCGCCGTGACCCTCACGTTCCAGCGCCGAGGCGATGCGGTCGGTGCGGGTGTCCTGCCACACGATGGCGTTGTAGTACGGACGGCCGGTGTGCTTGTTCCACACCATCGTCGTCTCGCGCTGATTGGTGATGCCGAGCGCAACCAAATCAGATGCCGACAACCTGGTGTTGTTGAGGGCCGACTGCAGCACCGAGCCAGTGCGTTCCCAGATCTCGACGGGATTGTGCTCGACCCAGCCGGCGCGCGGCAGGATCTGCTCGTGTTCGAGCTGGTGGCGTCCGACCTCACGACCTGAGTGATCGAAGATCATCGCCCGGGTGCTGGTGGTGCCCTGGTCGATGGCCGCTACGAATTCGGCCAATGGCCCGTCCTTCCGCTCAAACGCTGTCGGTGATCACGGTAGGAGACGCAGCCTGGTCACGCGACGCATTGCGGCAACCGGCGTCGGCGCGTCGGGCGGCCACGCGTCAGCTCTCGCGCGCGCGGCGCTCGCGGTACGCCGCGACGTGCTGGCGGTTTCCGCAGTTGCCGGTGTCGCAGAAGATGCGGGATCGGTTGCGCGACAGGTCGATCAGCACCGCGGTGCAGTCCGACGCCGCGCAGGTCTTGAGCCGGCGCAGTTCCCCTGCCCGAATCAGGTCGGCGAGGGCCATGGCCATCTCGGCGCCCATGCGCTGCGCCAGCGGGTCCTGGTCGGCCGCGAGATGCAGATGCCATTCGGGCATCTCCGGGTGCCGGGTCAGCCAGGGCATGGCGCGGTTATCGCTGAGCAGGGCGTTGACCTGGCCGACCACCGCCTCTTCATCGCCTGCCGTGGCCCACAATTCGCCGAGTCGCCGCCGGAGGCCGTGCACCGAGGCCAGTTCGGCGGCGTCGTGGTCACGTCGGCCGGTCCACCCGAAGTCGTTCAGATAGTCGTCCAGGGCCGCCAGGTCGGCGAGTTGGTCACCGTCGACCCGGTCGCTGTTGATCAGCACGCACGCCGAACGCAGCGTGAGCTCCGTGTCATGACTGAAATTCATTTGACTCGTTACACCCGCCCTCCGTAGCGTCATGACCAATCTCAAGTTGACTCATTACATCATTGGAGGCGGCCCGTGACGGCGTCGAACGGTACCGCGGCCGGCCACTTCCGGACCGGCATGATCTTCGCCGTCATGTCTGCCTTCACCTTCGGGATGGCGGGCGCGCTCGGCAAGTCCCTGATCGAGGCGGGGTGGAGTCCCACCGCGGCCGTGGTCGCCCGGCTGACCGGCGGTGCGCTCGTCATGGCAGTGGTCGCGACGGTCCTGCGCCGCGGCTGGGTGCGCGAAGCTCTGAGCCACAAGAGCACGGTCATCGCCTATGGCGCCATCCCGATCACGGGCGCCCAGCTCTGCTACTTCAACGCCGTCACCTATGTCCCCGTCGGCATCGCGCTGCTGCTCGAATACGCCGCACCCCTGCTGGTGGTGGGCTGGGTGTGGGCCACCACCCGGCACCGGCCCAGCACCCTCACCTTGGCGGGCGTCGCGATCGCCATCGCCGGCATCACGCTGGTACTGGGCCTCATCGGCCCGGCAAGCAGGAGCAGCGCCCAGATCAGCCTTGCCGGCATCGCCTGGGGAATGGGCGCGGCCGTCTGCGCCGCGTGCTACTTCGTCATGTCCGACAAGGCCAGTGCCGACGGCACCGGCCTGCACTCCATCACCCTGGCCACCGGTGGGCTGCTGGTCGGCGCTGCGACGGTCGCGCTACTGGGCGTATCCGGCGTCATGCCACTCGCGTTCACCAGCCACGACACCACGCTGGCAGGTCTGACGACGTCCTGGCTGGTACCCGTGATCGCGCTGGCCATCGTGCCGACCGCGATGGCGTACACGTTCGGCATCATGGGCATAGCCCGCCTGCAGCCCCGGTTCGCCTCCCTCGTCGGCCTGTCCGAGGTGATGTTCGCCGTGCTGTCCGCCTGGGCACTGCTGGGCGAGGCCATCACCGGGATCCAATTGCTGGGCGGCGCGGTGGTGCTGGCCGGGCTGGCACTCGCGCGGCAGGGCGACCGCGGCGAAGCGACCTGGCACGACGATTGGCCGGACAGTCCGGAGGGTTTGCCAGCAGGTCAAACAATTGGCCGTAGCTGAACCCGATATGTGAAGATGGCCCGCGTGACCTTGTTCAGCACGGCGGTCCGAGTGGCCGCCATCGCCGCCGCCGTCATCTCCGGAACAGCACTGCTGCCGTCGGCGCCGGCCAAGGCTGACCCGTGCCCGAACATCGAGGTGATCTTCGCCCGCGGCACGCACGACGACCCCGGCATGGGCCGGGTCGGCTCGGTCCTGGTCGACGCGCTGCAGCCCCTGGTCGGCGGCCGGACCGTCAGTGGATACGCCGTCGACTACCCGGCGTCCTACGACTTCCTCACCGCGCAGGATGGCGCCACCGACGCGCAGAACCGCATCGCGACGCTGGCGCAGCAGTGCCCCAGCACCAAGATCGTGCTCGGTGGCTACTCCCAGGGCGCGGCGGTGGTCGACATGCTGGCCGGCGTTCCGCCGCTGGGCGACCGGGTCGGCGAAGTCGGCTCCGCCCCGCCGCTACCCACTGAACTCGCGAGCCGGGTCGCGGCTGCCGCCGTATTCGGTAATCCGTCCGCCAAGTTCAGCCATCCCCTGGACTCCATGGGACTGTTCTCCAACCGCTCGGTGGATCTGTGCCTGTGGGGCGACCCGATCTGCTCGCGCGGCCGAAACCCGTTCGCGCACTCGCAGTACGAGTCGTCCGACTTCATCGGGCAGGCCGCGCAGTTCATCGCGTCACGCCTCTGACCTGCCCTTAAACGCCAGTCGCGGAACCACATCCGAAATCGCGGTTAATATTCGGTGTGATCATCAGTGCACTGCGCCGGGCCGTCGCCGGCACCGCCACCACCGTAATCATCGCCGGCATCACTGTGCTGACGCCGCCGTCGCTGGGTGTCGTTGGCACCGCCGCCGCTGCCAACTGCCCTGACATCGAGGTGACCTTCGCCCGCGGCACGAGCGAGGACCCCGGCCTGGGCCGGGTCGGCGGGGCCTTCGTGAACCAGTTGCGCAACAAGGTCGGCGGCCGGTCCGTGGGGGCCTATGCCGTCGTGTACCCCGCGTCGTACGACTTCCTGGCCGCGGCCGACGGGGCCAACGACGCCAGTGCTCACATCCAGTGGATGGCCGACAACTGCCCTAACACCCGCCAGGTGCTCGGCGGCTACTCGCAGGGCGCCGCCGTGATGGACGTCATCGGCGCCGTTCCGGTCCCCGGCGTCGGCTTCAACAACCCGTTGCCTCCCGAAGCCGCCGGCCACGTCGCAGCCATCGCGGTGTTCGGCAATCCCTCCGCCAAACTCGGACTGCCGTTGACCGCCAGCCCGGTGTGGGGCGGCAAGGTCATCGATCTGTGCAACCCGGGTGACCCGATCTGCCAGACCGACGGGGACAGCGTGCCCGCGCACAAGACCTACGCGGGTGGCCCGACCAACGACGCGGCCCACTTCGTCGCCGGATTGTTGTAAGGCTGGCATCTTTTCTCGACGAAGCCGTCAATTCGCCGGGATACCATCGGATTTGTGATCGGCCGCCGTACAACTGCAGTGCTGATCACCGTTCTGACCGTCGCCGTCGCGCCAATGTCCGTGCTAATCACGGACATTGGCGCGGCGAACGCAGCTGCCACCTGTGCCCCCGCCGAAGTGGTGTTCGCCCGGGGCCGGATGGAACCGGCCGGCCCCGGACAGGTCGGCGCCGCGTTCGTCACCGCGCTGCGTCAGCTCCGCGGCCCGAATATCGGTCTGTACCCGGTGAATTACCCGGCCGACACCCAGGTCGACGTGGGCGCCAACGACATGAGCCGGCGCGTGCAATGGCTTACCCGTAACTGCCCAGCCACCAAGATCGTGCTCGGCGGTTACTCATTGGGCGCCGCGGCCACCGATCTGGTTCTCGCGGTGCCCATTTCGGCGTTCACGTTCAACAACCCATTGCCGCGCGGCACCGATCAGCACATCGCGGCGGTGGCCCTCTTCGGCAACGGCGCCAACTGGGCCGTGCCCATCACCGCGCTGAGCCCGACGTATCAGAACCGAACCATCGACCTGTGTCATTCCGACGACCCGATCTGCAATCCGAGCAGCCCCTACAAATGGCGTACCGAGTGGCAGGATCACCTCGCGCCGGGCTATATCAACTCCGGGATGGTGAACCAGGCCGCAAAGTTCGTCGCGGCGCGCCTGTGACTCGCGGCTAGACTCCAGCCATGGCCACCCGCTTCGTCACGACGTCCGTTCGGTCTGCTGTCGCCCTGGTCGGCGCGGCAGCGTCCGTTGCCACCGGGCTGATGGTGTCGACGGCCGCAGCGCCGTCTGGATTCATCGGTGCCGCATCGGCAGCCCCGTGTCCGCAGGTGGAGGTTGTGTTCGCCCGGGGCCGCAACGAACGCCCGGGCGTCGGCCGGGTGGGAACCGCGTTCGTTGATGCATTGCGCGCCAAAACACCTCTGAATGTCGGGGTCTACGCGGTGAACTATCCCGCCAACGTCGAAATCGCGCAGGGCGCCAACGACATCAGCTCACGCATTCAGGACATGGCGGCGCGGTGTCCCGACACCCGGCTGGTCATCGGCGGGTACTCGCTGGGCGCCGCGTCGGCGGCCGTGGCATTGACCTCCGACGGCCGGGGTTGGGGATTCGACAGGCCACTGCCGCCGGGGATGGACCCTCATATCGCCGCCGTGGCGCTGTTCGGCAACGTCACCCACCGCATGGGCGGCTCCAACATCAGCCCGATCTACGTGGATCGCACCATCGACCAATGCAACGGCGCCGATCCCGTCTGCATGGACGGACTGCCCCAGACCATCGCCCAACTGCAGGGCGACTGGTTGAACCACTTGCAGGACGGTTACATCGGGTCCGGCATGGTCGATCAGGCCGCAGACTTCGTCGCCGCCCGCTTGGCACCGCCACCGCCACCCGCCCCGTGAGCTCAGCCGAGCGTGCGTAAATCCCGGGTGACGGTGATCCGCGACGCCAGCTGATCGTCGGGCGGGTAATCCACCGACACCAGCGTCAGGCCCAGCGCCGGCGCGGCCGCGTACTCGCTGGACCGGCTGTCGGCCGCCAAAAGGCCTGCGATCCAACCGGGTTCACGACGGCCCTCCCCCACTGCGAGCAGCGCGCCGACCAGCGAGCGCACCATGTTCCAGCAGAAGGCATCGGCTGTGACGTACGCGGTGACCAGATCACCCGAACGCTGCCACTGGAGCCGCTGCAGATCCCTGATAGTCGTCGCGCCCTCCCGGAATCGGCAGAACGCGGCAAAATCCTGCAGCCCCAACAACTCCTGTGAAGCGGCCGTCATCGCCTCCAGATCCAGCGGCCGCGACCACGGGGTGACGAAGCGGGCCTGTTGCGGCTCCACGCCGTACGGCGCCAGCGACAACCGATACTCGTAGTGCCGCCGCAACGCGGAGAACCGGGCGTCGAAACCTGGTGCCGCACGGACGATCTGACGTACCCGTACGTCAGCGGGCAGGAACCGCGCGAGTCGGCGCACCAACGGCAGGAACTCCGGGTCGCCGGGACGGGGCGTGCGCGGATACACGAATCGCAGTGCGGCAGCAGGCACGTCGACGTGCGCGACCTGACCGGTGGCGTGTACCCCGGTGTCGGTGCGGCCGGCGGTGACCAGGCGCACCGGCTCACGGAACACCGTCGACAGCGTCTCCTCGATGACGCCCGCGACCGTACGCTGCCCGACCTGCGGGGCCCAACCCGCGAATTCGGTGCCGTCGTACGAGATGTCCAGGCGCAAACGAACGTGCCCGCCATCGGATTCGATGGCGGGCACGTCGTTCACAGCCTGATTAGGACTTGGCCTCATCCTCGGTCGCTTCAGCCTCGGCCTCAGCGGTCTGAGCGTCGGCGATACCCTCGTCGGCAGCCTCGACCTCGGCAACCGGAGCCTCGACAGCGGCTTCCTCAGCGGGAGCCTCGGCCTCGGCAACCTTCGCCTGAGCGGCGGCGGCACGACGAGCGCGGTCGGCCTCGGAGACGACGGTCTTCTCCCGGACCAGCTCGATCACGGCCATGGGGGCGTTGTCGCCCTTGCGGTTCTCGACCTTGATGATGCGGGTGTAGCCGCCCTCGCGGTCCGCGAAGTGCGGTGCGATCTCGGCGAACAGGGTGTGCACCACGTCCTTGTCACGGATCTTCTTCATCACCTCGCGCCGGTTGTGCAGCGCGCCCTTCTTGGCGTGGGTGATGAGCTTCTCGGCGTACGGACGCAACGCCCGGGCCTTGGCATCAGTGGTCTTGATGCGGCCGTGCTCGAACAGCGAGGTGGCCAGGTTGGCCAGGAGCGCCTTCTGGTGTGAGGACGATCCGCCGAGGCGAGCACCCTTTGTGGGTTTGGGCATTGCAACTTCTCCTAATTGGGGCCGGCCCCCGTATCAGGTAGGGCCGGGACGGAATTTCTTTTTAGAGCTGTTCGGTTTCGGCGTAGTCCTGGTCGGCGTCCAGGTCGTAGCTGGCATCGCTGTTCCAGGTGCCGGTGGCCACGTCGTAGCCGGCGACCTGCGACGGGTCGAACGTGGCGGGGCTGTCCTTGAGCGACAGACCCAGCTGGTGCAGCTTGATCTTGACCTCGTCGATGGACTTCTGGCCGAAGTTACGGATGTCCAGCAGGTCCGACTCGGTACGCGAGACCAGCTCGCCGACGGTGTGCACACCCTCGCGCTTGAGGCAGTTGTACGACCGCACAGTCAGCTCCAGGTCGTCGATCGGCAACGCGAACGAGGCGATGTGGTCTGCCTCGGCCGGCGACGGGCCGATCTCGATGCCCTCGGCCTCGACGTTCAATTCACGTGCGAGCCCGAACAGCTCGACCAGCGTCTTGCCGGCCGAAGCCAGGGCGTCGCGCGGGGCGATCGAGTTCTTGGTCTCGACGTCGAGGATCAGCTTGTCGAAGTCGGTGCGCTGCTCGACGCGGGTGGCCTCCACCTTGTAGGTGACCTTCAGCACCGGCGAGTAGATCGAGTCGACCGGGATACGGCCGATCTCGGCACCCGAAGCCTTGTTCTGCACGGCCGGGACGTAACCGCGGCCGCGCTCGACGACGAGCTCGACCTCCAGCTTGCCCTTGTCGTTCAGCGTGGCGATGTGCATGTCCGGGTTGTGCACCGTCACACCGGCCGGGGGCACGATGTCACCGGCGGTGACGGCACCCGGGCCCTGCTTGCGCAGGTACATGGTGACCGGCTCGTCCTCTTCCGAGGAAACGACCAGGCCCTTGAGGTTCAGGATGATGTCGGTGACGTCTTCCTTGACCCCGGGGACCGTGGTGAACTCGTGCAGAACACCGTCGATACGGATGCTGGTGACCGCTGCGCCCGGAATGGACGACAGCAGCGTGCGCCGCAGCGAGTTGCCCAGGGTGTAACCGAAGCCCGGCTCCAGCGGTTCGATGGTGAACCGAGACCGGTTTTCGGCCAGCACGTCCTCGGACAGGGTGGGACGCTGTGAAATCAGCATTTTCTATCTCCTTCTCGGCACCCACTATTTGATGCCGGTTTGGTAGGTGCCCGCCCAGGATTGAGCGGGCCACCACGACCTCGAATTACTTCGAGTAGAACTCGACGATCAGCTGCTCGGTGAGCGGCACGACGATCTGGGCGCGCTCGGGCAGCTGGTGCACGAGGATGCGCTGACGCTCGCCGACAACTTGCAGCCACGACGGCACCGGACGCTCGCCGGCGACCTCGCGAGCGATCTGGAACGGCAGGGTGTTCAGCGACTTCGCCTTGACGTCGATGATGTCGTACTGCGACACCCGGTAGCTCGGGATGTTCACCTTGACACCGTTGACGGTGAAGTGACCGTGGCTGACCAGCTGACGGGCCATGCGGCGGGTACGGGCCAGGCCAGCGCGGTACACGACGTTGTCCAGACGGCTTTCGAGGATCTGCAGCAGGTTCTCACCAGTCTTGCCCGCCTTGCGGTTGGCTTCCTCGTAGTACTTGCGGAACTGCTTCTCCATGACGCCGTAGGTGAAGCGAGCCTTCTGCTTCTCCTGCAGCTGGGTGCGGTATTCGCTCTCCTTGATCCGCGCGCGGCCGTGCTGGCCGGGCGGGTAGGGGCGCTTTTCGAACGACTGATCGCCACCGACGAGGTCGACGCCGAGGCGGCGCGACTTGCGGGTGGCGGGTCCGGTATAACGAGCCATTCTTCAGATCCTCCCTAGACCCGGCGCCGCTTGGGCGGACGGCAGCCGTTGTGCGGCTGCGGCGTGACGTCGGAAATCGCGCCGACTTCGAGGCCGGCAGCCTGCAGCGAACGGATCGCGGTTTCGCGGCCCGAGCCCGGGCCCTTCACGAAGACGTCGACCTTCTTGACACCGTGCTCCTGCGCCTTGCGGGCAGCGTTCTCGGCAGCGAGCTGCGCGGCGAACGGGGTGCTCTTGCGCGAACCCTTGAAGCCGACGTGACCCGACGAGGCCCAGGCGATGACGTTGCCCTGGGGATCGGTGATCGAGACGATGGTGTTGTTGAACGTGCTCTTGATGTGAGCGGCGCCGTGCGGGACGTTCTTCTTTTCCCGGCGACGAGTGGGCTTGCCGCGCTTCGAAGCAGCGCCGGCTTTCTTGGTGGGTGCCATTTACTTACCTGGCCTTCTTCTTGCCGGCGATGGTGCGCTTCGGGCCCTTGCGGGTACGCGCGTTGGTCTTGGTGCGCTGGCCACGCACGGGCAGGCCACGACGGTGACGCAGGCCCTGGTAGCAACCGATCTCGATCTTGCGACGGATGTCGGCCTGCACCTCGCGGCGCAGGTCACCCTCGACCTTGAGGTTGCCTTCGATGTAGTCGCGCAGCTGGGTCACCTGGTCGTCGGTGAGTTCCTTGGTGCGCAGGTCCCGGTCGATGCCGGTGGCGGCCAGGATTTCCTGGCTGCGGGTACGGCCGATGCCGTAGATGTAGGTCAGCGCGATCTCCATGCGCTTGTCGCGCGGGAGATCAACGCCCATGAGGCGTGCCATCAGGCAGTGTTCCTTTTCGTTGCGGAGGTCTGTTCCCAGTCCGTTCCCCGTCTATCGGGGTCCGGCCTCCGTGCCGGACGTGGTTGAGAGCCGTCTGCCCTCAGTGGTACTGGGAGGTCTGCATTCAGTTTTGGGTGCTGCTTGAGCTGGTGTTTAGCCCTGCCGCTGCTTGTGCCGCGGATCGGAGCAGATCACCATGACCCGCCCATGCCGGCGAATCACCCTGCACTTGTCGCAGATCGGCTTGACGCTCGGGTTCACCTTCACGACTTAGCGATCCTTTTCTGGAGTTCTGAATTGGTGATGCTGGGCGTATTACTTGTAGCGGTACACGATGCGGCCACGGGACAGGTCGTACGGAGACAGCTCCACCACGACACGGTCCTCCGGCAGGATGCGGATGTAGTGCTGCCGCATCTTGCCGCTGATATGGGCGAGCACCTTGTGACCGTTCTCCAGCTCAATGCGGAACATCGCATTGGGCAGGGGCTCGATCACGCGACCCTCGACCTCGATGGCGCCGTCTTTCTTGGCCATACTCTTTGGTAATCCTCTGGTTCTTCGGTTTCGTATCTCATACGCCCGTGCTTGGCGCAGAGCCCACCCCGGCTACAAGAACGTGGACTTAATGCCAGGAAATTCCGTGGAACTTCAGAACAGAGCACGCGAGAGCCGGCGCAGAAGCTGCACCGTTGGTCCACGATACCCGCTCGGACCCCAGGTACCAAAATCCGCGAAGTGGCCCGGGCAACCCCAGGTGGGCTCATGGTATTCGCAAGTCAGGGCGCATAATGAACAACGATGACTGGACCCGCTTCCCCGGCCCGCAATCCGGTGATTCTCACCGTCGACGATGACCCCGCAGTGTCCCGGGCTGTTGCCCGCGACCTGCGCAAACACTACGGCGAACGCTATCGGATCGTACGCGCAGAATCCGGCCAGGACGCGCTGGTCGCGGTCAACGAGCTGCAGCTACGGGGCGACACCGTGGCGATGTTCATCGCCGACTACCAGATGCCCGAGATGAACGGCATCGACTTCCTGGAACTGGCCATGGATGTGTTCCCGCTGGCCCGGCGCGTGCTGCTGACCGCCTACGCCGACACCCACGCCGCGATCAACGCGATCAACCTCGTGGATCTGGACCACTATCTGCTCAAGCCGTGGGACCCGCCCGAGGAGAAGCTGTACCCGATCATCGACGGCCTGCTGGAGGCCTGGCACGAGGTCGGCGACCGCGCCGTCCCGCACACCAAGGTGATCGGCCACCGGTGGAATCCCCGCTCATGGGAGGTCCGCCAGTTCCTGGCCCGCAATCAGCACTACTACCGCGCGTACTCGTCGGACGAGGCCAAGGGCAAGCAGCTGCTGACCGCCGCCGGCCTGGACGGTCTCGAGCTGCCCGTGGTGATCTCCGAGCAAGGCGAGACGCTGGTCCAGCCGACGGACGCGCAGCTGGCCGGCATGCTCGGCCTGTCCACCACACCGTCACTGGAGATGTACGACCTGGCCGTCATCGGCGGTGGGCCCGCCGGCCTGGCGGCCGCCGTGTACGGCGCATCCGAGGGGCTGCGCACTGTCCTGATCGAGCGCACCACCACCGGCGGCCAGGCGGGCCGCAGTTCGCGGATCGAGAACTACCTGGGCTTCGAGACCGGAATCTCGGGCGCCGAGCTGACGACGTCGGCCCGGCGACAGGCCGAGCGCTTCGCCGCCGAGGTCATCACGACCCGTGAGGTCGTCGGGCTGGACGTCAGCGCGCTGGCCAGCAAGACCCTCACCTTCGACGACGGCCGGAGCATCACCGCCCGGTCCGTCATCCTGGCCACCGGCGTCGACTACCGGCACCTGCAGGTGAGTGGGTGCTGGGACAACCCCAACCCCGAGGGCGGCGTCGTCGCACCCAATTACGTCGGCAACGGCGTCTTCTACGGCGCCTCGGTGTCGCAGGCCTCCGAATGCGCCGGCGAGGACGTCTACATCGTGGGCGGCGCGAACTCGGCCGGCCAGGCCGCGATGTTCATGTCGCAGCAGGCCAAGTCGGTGACGCTGCTGGTGCGCGGCAAGTCGCTGGAGGCATCGATGTCCTACTACCTGATCCAGCAGATCGAGAACACACCCAACATCAGCGTCCGCACGTGCACCGAGGTGGTCGACACCTGCGGCGAGGACGGACACCTGACCGGGCTGTGGCTGGTGAACAACAGCACCGGCGAGCGCGAGCATGTCGAGTCAACGCGACTGTGCTGTTTCATCGGCGCCACCCCGCGGACACAGTGGCTGGAGGACGCCGGCATCGCCCGCGACGACCACGGTTTCATCCTCACCGGACCGGACCTCAAGGACGTGTGCGGCTGGACCCTGGACCGTCCGCCGCACCATCTGGAAACAAGTGTGCCCGGTGTTTTTGTTGCAGGTGATGTGCGCGCTGAATCGGCCAAACGGGTCGCGGCCGCAGTAGGCGAAGGCTCGATGGCAGTGATGCTGGTGCACCGGTATCTGGCCGAGACGTAGGAGGAGACCGGTATGGGCGAAACGTGCGCGCGTAGTGAACTGCGGACGCTGTTCCTGTTCGAGGCACTGACCGACGAGCAGTTGGACACGCTGTGCGCCAACGGTCACATCGCCACGTTCGAACCCGGCCCGGTGTGCGTCGAGGGGGAACCGGCGACGTGTTTCTACGTGATGCTCGACGGCGAACTGGTGATGTCGATGAAGTCCGGCGGCATCGACATCGAGACCAACCGCACGTCCATGCGCGGCGTGTACTGCGGCGCCTGGTCGGCCTACATCCCCGATGAACAGCCCGTATACGAGGCGTCGGTGCGGGTGACCAAGACGTCTCGGTTCTTCGTCCTGGACGCCAACGCCTATGCCGACTTCATGCGTTCGGAATTCCCCATGGCGGTACACCTGTTGGAGGGCCACAAGGTCGGCGGCCGGCGCGGGCGACAGATCGTCGGCCAACGGGAAAAACTTCTCGCCCTGGGACAACTGTCGGCGGGCCTGACCCACCAGCTGAACAACCCGGCGGCCGCGACCGCCCGCGCCGTGGCCGACCTGCACGACCGGATCGGCAAGATGCGGCACAAACTCGCCATGCTGGCCGACGGCCAGGTCAGCCCGCAGTCGCTGCGAGTACTGGTGGGCATCCAGGAAGGCGTCGCCGACCAGGTGGCCAAGGCCAGAACCCAGGAGCTGTCGGCCATCGAGGCGTCCGACCGAGAAGACCAGATCGGCGAATGGCTGGAGGACCACGGCATCGCGGCCGCCTGGGACTACGCCCCCACTTTCGTGGACGCCGGCCTGGATGTCGCGTGGCTGGAAGGCATTTCGTCGTCGCTCGGCGACGGCGACTCGTCTGCGACGCTGCAGGGCGCGCTGGGCTGGTTGAAATACACCATCGACACCGAGCTGCTGATGCACGAGATCTCCGAAGCGAGTAAACGGATTTCGACTCTGCTGGCCGGCGCCAAGCAGTACTCGCAGATGGACCGTGCGCCCTACCAGAGCGCCAACGTGCACGACCTCTTGCGCAGCACGCTGATGATGTTCGGTGACCGCATCGGCAAGGACGGCACCACCTGCGTCAAGGTGGTCAAGGAGTACGACCCCGCGCTCCCCGAATTGCAGTGCTACCCAGCCGATCTGAACCAGGTGTGGACCAACATCATCGACAACGCGCTGCAGGCGATGACGGGCTGTGGGGTGCTGACCATCCGGACCAAGCGCGTCGGCGAGGACAGCGTCCGGATCGAGTTCAACGACAACGGCCCGGGCATTCCCCCCGACGTCATCGAGCGCATCTTCACACCGTTCTTCACCACCAAACCGTTCGGTGAGGGCACGGGGCTGGGGCTCGACCTGGCGTGGCGCATCGTCTGCGAAAAGCACCACGGGAACATCTACGTCGAGTCCAAGCCGGGAGACACCACGTTCATCGTCACGCTGCCCGTGCACGCACCGGCGCCGGAAGAGTTCGCGGCCGGGGCTGCGGGATAGTTCGGATCACCGAGCACCGAACGGAATAGCCACCCGCGCCCGGGAGTTGCCGCAGAGGTGACCAAACCAGACCTTGGACGCTACGGCGTATTCGGGCGCGGCGCGACGCCGCAACAGGCAACGGAAATCGAAGCGCTGGGCTACGGCGCCATCTGGGTCGGGGGATCCCCGCCCGCGGAGCTGGACTGGGTCGAGCCGCTCCTCGGCGCGACAGAGCGGCTGAAGGTCGCGACGGGCATCGTCAATATCTGGACGGCGGCGGCCGGGCCGGTGGCCGAGTCGTTCCACCGCATCAACACTGCCTATCCGGGCCGGTTCGTGCTCGGTATCGGCGTCGGCCACCCCGAGGCGCACACCGAGTACCGCAAGCCCATCGACGCGCTGAACGAGTACCTCGACAAGCTCGACGAATACGGCGTGCCGAAGGAGCAGCGCCTCGTGGCCGCGCTGGGCCCACAGGTGCTGAAACTCTCGGCCCGGCGCAGCGCCGGCGCCCACCCCTACCTGACCACTCCGGAGCACACCGCCCAAGCCCGTGAGTTGATGGGACCGGACCCGTTCCTGGCGCCCGAGCACAAGGCGGTCCTGACAACGGATGCGGGCAAGGCCCGGGCGGTGGGGCGCAAGGCCCTGGAGATTTACCTCAACTTGAACAATTACCTGAACAGCTGGAAGCGGTTGGGGTTCACTGACTCCGACGTCGCCAAGCCGGGTAGCGACCGGCTCGTCGACGCGGTGGTCGCCTACGGCACGGTCGACGCGATCGCCGCCCGGCTGAAGCAACACCTCGACGCCGGCGCCGACCACGTGCCGGTTCAGGTACTGACCGCGCCCGAGAACTTGGTACCCGCACTGACCGAACTCGCCGGCCCGCTGGGCCTGCGGTAACTGGAGGGATCACAGATGAGCCAGTTGAACCTGGGCCGCTTCGGGGTGTGGACGTTCGGCGCCCCCACGCCCGAGCAGGCCGCGGAGATCGAGAAGTTGGGGTACGGCGCGGTCTGGCCCGGCGGCTCCCCCGCCGGCGACCTGGCGTTCGTCGAACCGCTCCTGGCCGCGACCGAGAAGCTGCAGGTGGCCACCGGCATCCTCAACGTGTGGACCGCGCCGGCGGCGCAGGTCGCCGAGTCGTACCACCGGATCGAGGCCGCATATCCGGGCCGGTTCGTGTTGGGCGTCGGCATCGGCCACCCCGAACACACCAAGGAATACCGCAAGCCCTACGACGTCCTCGTCGAGTATCTCGACGACCTGGACGCCGCAGGCATTCCGGTGGGGCGCCGAGTGGTCGCCGCGCTGGGCCCGAAGGTGTTGCGCCTGGCGGCCGATCGCAGCGCCGGCGCGCACCCGTACCTGACCACCCCGGAGCACACGGCCGAGGCGCGCAAACTCATCGGCCCCGACGCGTTCCTCGCACCTGAGCACAAGGTCGTGCTGACCGACGGTTCGGCCGAAGCCACCGCGGAAGCCCGGGCCATCGGCCGACAGACCATCGACTTCTATCTGAATCTCAGTAACTACCTGAACAATTGGCGCCGACTCGGCTTCTCCGAGGACGACATCTCCAAGCCGGGTAGCGACGCGTTGATCGACGCGGTGGTCGCCCACGGCACAGCCGACGCCATCGCCGCCCGGCTGACCGAGCATCTCGACGCCGGCGCCGATCACGTGGCCATTCAGGTGCTGGGCGGCTGGGACAAACTGGTGCCGACGCTGACGGCGCTGGCGGGTCCGCTGAGCTTGCGGGGATAGCCCAGGCGCTCAGCGCGGTTGGTCCTGCAGGTCGTGGCCGTCCTGGTCGTGGTGCTGCCAGATGCGGCGCGGCCAGTTCCAGTGCGGCCGGCCCTGCGCCGGCTTCGGGCTCGCTGAGCCTGCCGGCGTGGCGGCCGGTTGCGTCGGGGCCACAGCTTTCGGTGGCACCCCGACCGGAAGTGTGACCACGTTGACGACCGGTACCGGCGCCGCGACATGACTGGCGGTCGGCAGCGGCGCGGGCGCCGGCGGGACATACGGAGCCGACTTGGTGTGGTCGACGACGGCCAGCGGCGTCGACGGCGAGTCATTGCCGCCCAGCACGATGGCACCGAGCGCGGCGACCACGGTGACCCCGCCGAACAACATCCCGACGATCGCCATCCGGCTGATCCGCGGCTTCGCTGTCGTCGGGGCCACGGCGGCCGGGTGCACGACGACGGGCGCGGGCGCGTCGGCTTCGGCCCCGTCTGCCAGCGACCAAGCCAGCGCGCTCATCGGCATCGTCGGCGCCCCATGAATGCTTCCGCCGGCGGTGTCAGGGGTGAACACCAGGTCGGGGAAGGTGGCGGTCAACGTGGTGGACATGGTGTTCTCCTGGGTCTGCCGTGCTGCCCTGGTGGGCTGCTCTCACAAGTAGGAGCAGTAGGGCCCCGACATCGGGACAACTTTTCGGAGAACTGTTCTCAGTAGATGATCGGCGGCTGCGTCGTCGTCACCGGCGCGGGTTCGACCGGGCCGACCGGAGGCACCGGCGGCCGTGGCCGAGGCGGCTTCGGCGTCCCGGACGGCGGCGGGGGTGGTGGCGGCGGCTCGGTGGTGATGGGCGGCGCCGGGCTCGGCGACGGTTGTTCGCTGATGATCGGCGGCCGATGACGGCGCGGCGGCAGCGGTGATGGCTCAGGAGCTATCACCGGCGGGGCCGGCGGCAGGGGCACCGGGGACTGCTGCGGCGGCGGAACCGTCCGCGGCGGACGCGTCACGGGTGGCTCGGCGGGAGCCGTCACCACGGCCGTCGGGGCGGACGGCTGCACCGGGACGGACATGGAGACCGGGTTCTCGGGCGCGCGGCTGGACGACGGCGTCACGGAACTGATCACCCCCTGCGGCGTGACAGGAGCGTGCGTCTCGTACCGCCAGGCGATGGTCAGCGCCAACACGATCAGGGGAATGCCGACCAGCAGTGACATGGTCAGCATCACGCGGCCGGCAGGCTGGGCGGCGGTGGGTTCCCCGTCGGCCTCGTCGACCGCGGCGAACTGCTCGGTCGGCGCATCCGGCACCGAATCTCGCGCCTCGGTAGGAGCGCCGTTCAGATCGGTGGTCGCGGACGTCAGCTGAATGTGGCTCAGCGTGCGGTCGCGCAGCCAAGCCGGGGCCGGGATGAACAGCGGTGTGCCGCCGAGCAGCGCGACGGGGTTGACCAGCCGTCGACGGTCCTGCTCACAGACGGCGCAGCCCTCGATGTGCCGGGCGATGCGCTTGCGCATCAGGATGGTGAACGTGCCGTCCCAACCCGCAAGGATGGCGCCGAGCTCCGGGCAACTGTTACCGGCCTGGCCACGGCGGGCGACGAGCAGCGCGCCGAGCGACCGTTCCATCGTGTCGCGGAGCCGCTGCATGATCTTGTTGGCGCTGGCTGTGCTGACGCCGAGCGCCTCGGCGAGTTCAGGTCCGTCGAGCCCGTGGCGGTAACCCAGCTCCAGCACCGAGCGGTCGCGGTCGGACAAACCGCCGGCCGCCTCGGCGACCAGTTGTGCCAGTTCATTGCGGGCGGCCAGGGTGTCCGGCCCGGCATCGCCGGACGCTTCCTCGGGCAGGTCTTCGGACGGTTCTTCCCGGCGCCGCTGCCGGATGCGGCGCAGCGCCTCGTTGCGGGCGATCGCGTACAGCCAGGGCCGCAGCTTGTCGGGTTCCCGCAACTTGTTCAAAGCTGTTGCCGCGGTGCAGAACACGTCCTGGACGCAGTCTGCCGCGGCTTCCCGGTCCCGGACCATACCCACGCAGTAGTCGTGCAGCCGGTCGGCGTAGCGGTCGTAGATGCCGGCGAACGCCGCACGGTCGCCTGAGAGTGCGGCGCCGACCAAGTCGGCGTCGCTGACGATGTCCCAATCTGGCACTGCGGTCATGAGACGCGCTCCCATACCGATCTGTCGCCGGTATCCAGTGATGCTAGTCCAGCGAAGGCGAGCTGATTCGCCGATTCATGTGCACCGGCGGCTGAGTTCAAAGAGGAAAACGAGTGCAGCCCGGGTCCGGTTCAACGCCGGGCCCGGCTGCGCCTCGTCGGATTGCCGCCGACGTCGGGGCGGTCACGATCAGTCAGTGGTGCTCGTGCTCGTGCCAGTGGTGATCCCAGTCGGGGAAGTAGAAGTGGCAGTGCTCCCAGTCCCACCACGCCCACGAGCAGTAGTCGTAGTCGTACCAGAAATGTTGGGGGGCGGGGGGCAGCGGCTGGGCCTGGGCGGTGCCTGTCGTCATGCCCAGCGCGGCCAGGGCCATGCTGCCGGACAACACTGCTGCCGCGGCGGCCCGCTTGGCCAGTGACTGCCGCTTGACCGGGGTGTTGTTGATGTTCATTTCGTGCTCCTTGTTCAGGTGGTGCAGGTGCCCGAGTGGGCTCTGTCATAGGTAGGAGCGCGGCCACCGGCAAGCTCGGACACTTTTTCCAAGAGATTTTTTCGGTGAATTTCAGTCGAGCCGCACACAGCGTGGGTGCGGCTCCCGAGAATGACGACCGCGTTGCGTACCAGCGGAATTCGGACGGTACCGACAGCCCCTTGCCAAGCCACGACCAAATTACTAGGATATGCAAGTATCTCGGCCCGAGTCGAGAACCCGAACTCTGCTCACCTTTGGACGGACGTCATGACGACCCAGATTCCGCACTTCATCAACGGACAGCGCACCACCGGCGAATCCACCCGCACCGCCGACGTGCTCAACCCCAGCACCGGGCAGACCCAGGCCCAGGTGCTCCTCGCGTCGGTCGCCGACGTCGACGCCGCGGTGGCGGGTGCCGTTGTCGCACAACGGGAGTGGGCGTCCTGGAACCCGCAGCGCCGGTCGCGCGTGCTGATGAAGTTCATCGACCTGGTCAATCAGAACAAGGACGAGTTGGCCCGGCTGCTGTCCCTGGAGCACGGCAAGACCTTCGAGGACTCCCTCGGCGACATCCAGCGCGGCGTCGAGGTGATCGAGTTCGCCGTCGGCATCCCGCACCTGATGAAGGGCGAGTTCACCGAGGGCGCCGGATCCGGGATCGACGTGTACTCCATGCGGCAGCCGCTCGGCGTCGTCGCCGGCATCACGCCGTTCAACTTCCCCGCCATGATCCCGCTGTGGAAGGCCGGACCCGCGCTGGCGTGCGGCAACGCCATCATCATCAAGCCGTCCGAGCGCGACCCCTCGGTGCCGCTGCGCCTCGCCGAGCTGTTCATCGAGGCCGGTCTGCCGGCCGGCGTCCTGCAGGTGGTCAACGGCGACAAGGAAGCCGTCGACGCCATCCTGGCGCACCCCGACGTCAAGGCCGTCGGCTTCGTCGGCAGCACGGACATCGCGCAGTACATCTACTCGACCGCCGCCGCCAACGGCAAGCGGGCGCAGTGCTTCGGCGGCGCCAAGAACCACATGATCGTCATGCCCGACGCCGACCTGGACCAGGCCGTCGACGCACTGATCGGCGCCGGCTACGGCAGCGCGGGCGAGCGCTGCATGGCCATCAGCGTGGCGGTGCCTGTGGGCGAGGAGACGGCAAACCGGTTGCGCAACAAGCTCGTTGAGCGCGTCAACCAGCTGCGGGTCGGCCACAGCCTGGACCCCAAGGCCGACTACGGCCCACTGGTCACCGGTGCCGCCCTGGCACGGGTGCGCAATTACATCGGCCAGGGCGTCGACGCCGGCGCCGAGCTGGTGGTCGACGGCCGCGAACGCGCCAGCGACGACCTGACGTTCGACGACTCCGACTTGTCGGGCGGCTTCTTCATGGGCCCCACCCTGTTCGACCACGTCACCCCCGACATGTCGATCTACACCGACGAAATCTTCGGGCCGGTCCTGGTGATCGTGCGCGCCAAGGACTACGAAGAGGCACTGCGCCTGCCGTCGGAACACGAGTACGGCAACGGCGTCGCGGTGTTCACCCGCGACGGCGACACCGCCCGCGACTTCGTGTCGCGCGTGCAGGTCGGCATGGTCGGCGTCAACGTGCCGATCCCGGTTCCGGTGTCCTACCACAGCTTCGGCGGCTGGAAGCGGTCCGGCTTCGGCGACCTCAACCAGTACGGGACAGCGTCGATCCAGTTCTACACCAAGGTCAAGACCGTCACCGAGCGCTGGCCGTCGGGCATCAAGGACGGGGCCGAGTTCTCGATCCCGACCTTCAAGTAAGGGCCGGCGTTGAGCATCGATCTCTTCGGACTGGACGACGACGAACGCGTGATCGCCGAGACGGCGGCCGCGTTCGCCGAAAAACGGCTGGCGCCAAACGCTTTGGCGTGGGATGCCGACGACCACTTCCCCACCGACGTGCTGCGGGAGGCGGCCGAGCTGGGCATGGCGGCCATCTACTGCAGCGACGACGTGGGCGGTAGTGGGCTGCGACGGTTGGACGGCGTGCGGATTTTCGAGCAGCTCGCCGCCGCCGACCCGACCATCGCGGCGTTCCTGTCCATCCACAACATGTGCGCATGGATGGTGGACAGCTACGGCACCGGCGAACAGCGCAAGACCTGGCTGCCGAAGCTCGCGTCGATGGAGGCCATCGCCAGCTACTGCCTGACCGAGCCGGGTGCCGGCAGCGACGCGGCGGCCTTGCGCACCAAGGCCGTTCGGGATGGCGACTACTACGTGCTGGACGGCGTCAAGCAGTTCATCTCCGGCGCGGGCGTCTCGGACGTCTACGTCGTGATGGCCCGCACGGGTGCGGACGGACCACGCGGCATCTCGGCATTCATCGTCGAAAAGGACACGCCCGGACTGAGTTTCGGTGCCAACGAGGAGAAGATGGGCTGGCACGCCCAGCCCACCGCCCAGGTGATCCTGGAAGGCGTGCGGGTGCCGGCCGAGGCCATGCTCGGCGGCTCGGACGGCGAGGGCGCCGGTTTCTCCATCGCGATGAACGGCCTCAACGGCGGCCGCCTCAACATCGCCGCCTGCTCCCTCGGCGGAGCGCAGGCCGCCTACGACAAGGCGCTCGGTTATCTGGCCTCGCGCGAGGCGTTCGGTTCGGCACTGATCGACGAGCCGACCATCCGCTTCACCCTCGCCGAGATGGCGACGGCCCTGGAGACCTCACGAAACATGTTGTGGCGGGCGGCAACTGCCCTCGACACCAACAATCCGCGCAAGGTCGAACTGTGCGCAATGGCCAAGCTGCACGTCACCGAGGCCTGTTACACGGTGGCCGACCAGGCACTGCAATTGCACGGCGGCTACGGCTACCTGCGCGAGTACGGGCTGGAAAAGATCGTCCGCGATCTCCGGGTGCACCGCATCCTGGAGGGGACAAACGAGATCATGCGTGTGGTCATCGGGCGAGCTGCCTCTGCTGTCGCGCGTAAACCGGCATAACGAGAACGAGAGAGGACCGTCGATGGCGACGATTGCATTCCTGGGCCTGGGCCACATGGGCGGCCCCATGGCGGCCAACCTGATCGCGGCCGGGCACCCCGTGCGGGGCTTCGACCCGGTGCCCGCCGCGGCGCAGGCGGCACGGGACCACGGTGCGACCACCTTCGACAGCGGCCCCGAGGCGGTGGCCGGCGCCGACGTCGTCATCACGATGCTGCCGGGCGGCGACCTGGTGAAGAGCTGCTACGCCGATGTCATGCCCGCCGCGGCCCCGGGCGCGCTGTTCATCGACTCCTCCACCATCTCGGTCGACGACGCCCGCGAGGTGCACCGCCTGGCCGGTGAGCGCGGCTTCGCTCAGCTGGACGCCCCGGTGTCCGGCGGCGTGAAAGGCGCGACGGCCGGCACGCTGGCGTTCATGGTCGGCGGCGAGCCCGAGGCCTTCGAGCGCGGGCGTGCGGTGCTCGAGCCGATGGCCGGCAAGATCATCCACTGCGGCGATTCCGGTGCCGGCCAGGCCGCCAAGGTCTGCAACAACATGGTGCTCGCCGTCCAGCAGATCGCGATCGGCGAAGCGTTCGTGCTCGCCGAGCATCTCGGCCTGGACAAGCAGTCGTTGTTCGACGTGATCACCGGGGCCACCGGCAACTGCTGGGCCGTCCAGGTGAACTGCCCCGTACCCGGACCGGTACCCACCTCCCCGGCGAACAATGATTTCCAGCCCGGCTTCGCCACCGCCCTGATGAACAAGGACCTGGGCCTGGCGATGGCTGCAGTGCGCTCGACGGGGTCGTCGGCACCCCTTGGTAGCCACGCGGCGGACATCTACGCAAAGTTTGCCGCCGAGCACGCCGATCTCGACTTCAGCGCGGTAATCAATCTGCTGCGTCAATGACGTCGTCCCACCATTACCGCACGTCACAGTGGTATTCGTTAGTTAACTGTGACATCGCGCGCGTTAGGGCATAGGATGCGTGGGTCGCACAGGGAGGATTCGCGCCGCATGACTTTCAAACTTTTCGCCCGGGGGGCAACCGTCTCCGCAACGGCGGTTGCTGTCGCGCTCTGCGGAGCCGGCGTCGCGTTCGCATCGCCCGACCCGGTGAGCCCTGACAGCCAGGATTCGTCGCAGCAGCAGAACAGCAAGAACAACGAGTCGGCCACCACCCCGTCGGGTGACGTCGGCACGGCCAACACCAAGAACGTCTCCAACTCGCCCTCGAGCTCCACCGCGGGCCACACCGGCAAGACGGCGCGCAACAACGACAACGGCCTCGACTGGGGTGACGACTGGAGCCTGGGCGGCTTCCCGCCGATCAACCTCTCCAGCATGCAGCCGCCGGAGGCCACCGTCGCCATCCCGCTGTCGCTGGGCCTGCCCGGCTTGAGCCTGCCCAGCCTGGTGGTCGACGCCGGCCTCGGTGGTCTGGTCACGGGCCTCGCGGGCCTCGCCCTGGGTAATCTCGCGGTGCCCGCCGCCGCAGTTCCCACCGCCGCCACCGCGGTGGCTCCGGTCGCGACCGCCGCGACCTTCGGCACCATGTCCGCCGTCAGCGACATCGCGAAGGTCTCGTCCGTGGCTGCCGCGGCTCCGGCGATCGCTGCCCCGGCCATCGCGGCTCCGGCTGTGGGCGGACTGCCGGCCCTGGGTGCTCCGGCGCTGCCGGCCCTCGGTGTACCGGCACTCGGCTCGCTCACGGCGCTCGCCGCGCCGAAGCTGCCCCCCATCGGCATGCCGCAGCTGCCGCCTGGCGTCGGCCTGCCGAAGATGCCTGGTGTTGGCATGCCGCAGATGCCGGACTTCACCAAGCTGCCGGCCCCGCAGATGCCGGACCTGACCAAGCTGCCGTCACCGCAGATCGGTATGCCGCAGCTGCCGCCGCCTCCGCCGATCGGTCTGCCGTCGATTGGTCTGCCGAAGATCGGTCTGCCGTCGATCGGCCTGCCGAGCATCGGTCTCCCGCACTTCTGATCGGCCAAGTCGAGGGGGGGGACAAAGCCAC